>NZ_JARKIN010000001.1:0-300000 GCF_029351045.1 Streptomyces sp. WMMB303
ATCCGGACAACTCGCGCGAATCGAGGGCGTACAGGATGGCGATCTTCACTTCCTCCGACTCATGAACTGATTCCACGCGAGCAGCGAGATCAGCCAAAATGGGATCGGCTGCGAGCGTGGAATGCTTCTGGTCAAGGATCGCGGACACCTCGCGGAATCCATTGACAAGCGCTTCGTAGAGCGCCGATTCAGGCATTGTGGTGCTCTCTATTCCCTCAGGCGGTTGACTCATTGAGCCACATAAATTACCACCGCTCCTTGCGGCACCAGTAACGGCAGATGTGATCCCACGCCGTCCTGGCCAGGGCGGCGCAGCAATGCAGCGGGGGTCACACCGTGAGGCTCGCGCGGATCAGGTTGTGGTCCGAGAGTCCGCCCACCCTCTCGGCTGCGGCGCTGCTGACACCAGCACCGCGCACGACCACATGGTCGATCCACTGTGACGCCGAGCCTGATGTGTGCGGCCGTGTCGGCAGGGAGCCGTACGAAGCTCTCCCCGCTCGTCCAGGGCCAGCAACCGAGCAACAGCGCTTGGCCGGTCCACACCGACCGAGCGCTCCACGGCATCCGCGGAGCCGACGCCCTCCTGCCTACCCACCCGCCTGCCCTCCGACGTCCCTCGCCGTCCGGAAGCAGGCTCTCCAGCCCAACCACCACGCAAGCCAACACGCCGAGCTCGATCACCTCGACGAATGACATCAGCAACATCGACGCCACTTGCTTCAGAAGGGGGTCTACACGCTCAGCGCCTGTCTTCATCGAGATTCGGCGGCAGCCTTCAGCGTCAACTCGGCATCTGATCTTCAGCGCACCGCAGCCGCCAAACAGCACCCCGCCAGACCCCGCGGCCACAAGCCGCACTGAAACCCTCACGCCGAACCACTGAAAACCAAACGCCAAACATCAGCTGGACCGTCAAAAAGGCTGCTGTTTTCTCGTGGTAAGCGACGGGAATCACCCGCTTACCACGGTCACCCCGCACTTACCCCGCCAGTGCGGGCGGTGAATTCAGGGCGAGTCGCCTTCCCAATCCCACAACCGGGGGATCGGCAGGGCGGGGCCCGTACAGCACGCGGCCTCCAGGGCCGAACCGGCCGATCTCGGTGATGAGGGCCGCGCCCTCAGCCAGTTCCTGCGTGTCCCAGCCGGTCACGTCCAGGAGTAGCCCGTCCAACGGCCGGCCCACCAACTCGCGGTAGTCGTGGCCGGGGCGGGCGTAGGGGTGGGGGTCATCGTGCTCACTGCCGTAGACCCGCCGCCGCGGCTCAGTCATGCCCGCCAGGCTCCCACCCGGCACCGACCACGGTGGCCGGCCCCGCCTACACGCACGACACGTCATCGACCAGGCAAACGACACCACCTGCCACTCCCAACGACAGGCCCGGACACAGAAACCACAGGTCAGCCACCCGACGTCCGAGGCCACCTCATGACGCATCCAACGCCAGAACAACGACGCCCATCACCAGGTTCAGCCGAGTCTGCTGAAAGCCCAGCGAAGTACCTCCTGATCAGGTTTGTCCCGCCCGGTTCGTTGGAGGGCTGTGAGGGTGTGGGCTGTGAGTCGGGCCCAGTTGCGGAAGTTGCCGTGTGTTGCGTGGCGATCGGCGTAGGCGATGTCCTCGGGATCGGTCTTGCTCCAGACGGGGTGGTTACAGCGGGATGACCTGTTGGACTTCCGCCACTGTGAGCTTTTTGAGGTGCTGCCAGATGAAGATGCGGGAGGAGAGCATTGGTTCTTTCCGCAGCACGCTGTGCGCGCCCTCGCCTCCGGCGAAAATGATCGCGATCTGCGTATAGGGGTTGTCCCAGGCGAACCGGAAGTACTCGAAGGTTTCCTGATTGAGCCATTGCGCTTCGTCGACGACGAGTGTGCGCGGCTGCGAAGCGAGAGAGTCCAGCAGGAGTCGGTCGAATTCGGACGGGTGGCGCGGGGGGTCTCCTGGCAGGCCGAGCGCGGCGAAGAGTTCGTGCCGTACCGCGCGGGCAGTGGGACGGGCGCGGAAGGTGATCCTGCAGACTTCCTCACCCTGAGCGGCTTGGAGTTCGCGCAGGCAGACATTGGCAGCGAGGGTCTTGCCGACACCGGCCGGACCGTGGAGGCACATCATCGCCCTGGCCTCGATCGTGTCAGCGATGTTCTCCCTGGCAGCCAGCAGGGCGCGGGTGGTCACGACCGCAGCGTCGGGGAGCTGTGTGTAGTGGTCGGTCTCCCGTGGGGGCAGCTGGCTGGTCATCGCTCCTCTTCCCTGCTGAGTTTGGCGTTGTGTGTGGGGTGCAGGCCGGGTGGGGTGTTCCAGTCCTGGGGTGGTGGTGCGGGCGGGATGAGGTCGGGGAGGGCGAGAGCGGCCATGTCACCGTGGGCTGCTGTTTCGAGTTCTTGGTCGGCTTCAGCTGCAGTCACGGCGCCCAGGCGCTGCGGTGGTGTGGGGGTGGTGGCGGGGGCGAAGCGCTGCCGGCGCAGGGCTTGTGCCTTCTTGGTCTCCTCGCGCAGGCGTCGGGCCCGCGCTGTGCGGGCGCGCCGCAGAGCGTCGAGCTGTTCGGGGGTGGCGGCATCGGCGAGATGGGCGGAGCCGAGGTGGTTGCCGGCGGGGTCGAAGATCTCGATCTCGTGATCGTGGTGGGGCATGTAGCGGATGCGGACGCTGCGTCCAGCCTGCCCGGCCATCCACGCGCCGATGTAGTCACGGCCCCTCCAGCGCACCCCGTGACTGGTCAGCTTCCGCGTCCGACCGTCATCCTCCAGCATCAGCCCCCACAGGGCGGCTTCGGGGAGATCGGAGAGGGGCGTGGGATCGCTCTGCCAAGCTTCGATGGGGGTCTGGCCGACCAGGGCGTCGGGCCGGTGCTCGGTGTTCCACCACGTCGTCCAGGCCAGGACCTCGGCGGTGAGCTCGGTGAAAGACAGGGGAAGGGGCTCATCGGGGTCGGCAGGCTTCTTCCTGCCGTGCCGGGGTGCAGGGATGGTGGTGTGGCCGGGCAGGGCGGCGAAGAGCATGCGGTCGGCCGAGCGGTTGAGGTTTTCCACCGTGCCTTTCAGGTGCGGGCTGTAGGCGGGCAGGTCATCGACCCTGGCGCCGAGGGTGCCGAATACGCCCAGGACCGTCCGGGAGAGGAAGTCCTTGCCCCTGTCGATACGCACCGCTTCGGGAACGCCGCCCGCCGGGCCGTACGGGCCGCTGCGCAGGATCGCGGCGCGCAGCGCGGCCAGGATCGAGGCACGGGAAGGCTGACCGGGTGTGACAGCGGTACCGGTGATGGTCTTGGTCGCGACATCGATGAACCACGTCACCCACGGCCGTACAAGCTCCCCGCCGGCATCCACCAGGAGCGGCGCCTGGACGTGGTCGGCCTCCCAGGTGTGGTTGCGCCACAGCCGGGGCCGCTTGCCGAACACGTCATGGGCGCGGGCCGCCTCCGGGCCGCGGGCCAGGCCGGCGCGTTCACCGGCGGTCAGGTCGCGGCGCACCGCACGGAGGAACGTCGAGAGCGACGGCACCGGATCCAGCACCGGTACCGCCTGGTCTGGTGCCCCTCCCGGAACAGCGGGGGCAGGCTCTCCTGCTGCTTCCCGGGCGCGGGCTGCCAATTGCCGGTGGACCGCAGACGCGTTCCCCTTCCAGTACGCCAGCAGCACCCGGACTTCGGGCATGACCTCGAACCGGTCGCCCGTTCTGCGGCCCGGCCGGGCCGCTGTGCCGGGGTCGGCTTCGGCTTGTGCGAGCCACCGCCACACCGTCCGCTCCGAGACCCCCAGACACTCCCCCGCCAGCCGCACATGCCCCCGGGAGAGTCGGCCCTGCCCCCGCAGCCGGAGCAGCTGCTGCACAGCGGGGCCACGCAGCGTGGTCAGTCCGGGGCCCTCCAGCACCGGTGCGGGCACATGCAGCGGCGTGGGAGCTTTTACTTGGGGTGCGCTGCTCATGGGACGGGCTCCTGTTGTCCTGTGCTCATCGTCTTCCTCCCTCCCATTCCGTGCCGCTGGCCGTCACAAATAGGGGCCCAGTCGTGCGCAGGCCTGCTCGAGCAAGGAACGGTCCGCCCCTGGATGCTGGCTGCGTTTGGTGAGGGCGTAGAGGTGAGAGGTGATCTTCGCCCAGGTACGGAAATTGCCCCGCGCCACCGTGGCATCAGCCCACTCCACGTCCGCCGGCTGGGTGCCTTCCCACACGTCATGGAACAGAGTCAGTGTCTTGGTGAGCTGGTCCGGCTCCATGCCGGTCACCTGGTGCCAGGTCAACACTCTGGAACGCAGCGCTGGCGCCCGCGCGATCACACGCTCCGCGCCCGCCCCGCACAGCAGCAACGCGGCGGCCGTTCCCGGCTCGTCCCACAGCAGCCGCAGATACAGTAGTCCAGCAACGGCGGAGACAACCGCTGCGCGTCATCGAGGAAGACCACACCTGGCTGCCGCAGCGTCTCTGTCAGGGCACGGTCGGCCGCTTGGGCGCGGTGGGCCAGAGAAGCCGCGGAAAGTCCGCATGCCTCCAGTAGGGAGGCGCGCATCTGGGGCATGCCCGGCTTCACCCCGACCACCGCCCGCCAGACCGGTATCCGTGAGGGCAGCAGATGCAGCGCTTGCTGCACCGCCACCGTCTTGCCCACCCCCGGCTCCCCGAACACACACCCGATCCCCCGCGCCGCCGCCGTATGCCCGACCGCCTCCACCACCTGGGCCACCGCGCCAGTCGAGACCACGCGCGCCCCGGGCACGAACAGCCGCACCCCGCCACGCGAAGCGGGGTGAGTGCTGTTCTCGTCCGGGACGGCCGCAGCAGGCTGCGGTGGTTCGGCGTCGACCACCGGCACACCCTCTCCCGGACGCTGCAGCTTCAGCTCGGCCAGGACCCGGTCATACCGCTCGGGCTCCACCCGGGCCCGCGAGGCCACGGCCGACTCAAGCGGGCGGCCCGCGCGCAGATCCCGCCTCACCGTGCGGTGCAACGTACCAGGTTGCGGACCTGTTTGCCCCACTCCCGCAGCACATGCTCGACACTCTGCCAGGACTTCCAGGTCTGCATCGTGCCGCCAGGCTGCGCACGCTCACTGAGCTGTTTTCATCCTCGGTTTGAGCAGGTCAGGTGCAGGGTGAGGGCGGCTTGGGCGAGGGCGGTGATGCGGGTGGTGGAGCATCGGAGTTTGCGCAGGAGTCGCCAGGTCTTGAGGGTGGCCATGGCCTGTTCGACGAGTGCGCGGATCTTCGCGTGCGAGCGGTTGTGCGCTTTCTGGCCTCGCGGAGAGCGTCTACCAGCGCCCCGAGTAGGGCACGCGTATGGTGCCGCCGGCGCCCCGGTGAGCCTTGTCGGCCCAGCAGTTCACACCGGTTTCGGCCAGGGCGTCGATGATGCCGTGGGTGCGTGCGGCCTTGATGTCGTGGACGGCGCCGGGCAGGGCGGGTGAGGCCCACAGCAGTCGCCCCGCCGGATCGGCGATGACCTGCACGTTCATGCCGTGTTTCTTGTGTTTCCCAGAGTAGTAGGGCCGGTCGGCGGCGATTGCGGTCGATCGGCAGCAGCGTGCCGTCGAGCATCACGAACGCCTTGATGGAGGCGGTCTTCACCACTTCGGCGAGGGTCGGCGTGAGGGCGGCCAGGACGTCGATAGCCTCGTTGATGTACCGGTAGGCGGTGGTGGTTCCGACACCGAAGCCGGCCGCGAGCTGGGCGTAGGTGTGACCGCACTGCAAGTGCGCGAGCACCAGCAGGGCCTGCCGCCGGGCGGACAGCCGCCTCCATCGTGTCCCCATCTCGCGGCGCCGGGCGCGAAGGCGGGCGGAGAGGTAGCGCAGGGTCGAGGTGGACACATCGACGCCGGACGGGTGGACAAGCACGCGGAAGCTCCTGGCGGACAGGCGATCTTGGTCGTGAACCCGTCCACCAGGAGCTTCTTCACGTCCGGACACCGCCCCTACAGCCCAACTAGGCACCCGCCGTATCAGGTTGGAAACACCTCAATGTCCGGGATGTTGGAAGAGTTCGGGGTGATTGTGCGTGGGCGACTACGGTACTAGGGCCCACAGTTCGTACCAAGTATCCCCGTTACGGTCGTAGGAGCGGCAGTCGATTCCGTATACGGGCGGATGCTGCTGTGCCCACTTGGCGCCGGCCTTCTGGCACGATGCCACGCTCGGGTGGACGGAGCCGAGGAACGCCCATCGTGCCGGGACCGAGGCATCGGCGGCTGTGGGCACCAGGGCGGTCGCGACTGCGGTGGCGACGGTGGCAACGGCAAGTCCGATTCTGCGCTTCATGCTTGTCCCTCCCTCTTTGGAACGGCCACGCAGGATTGTCCCGGCATGCCCGAAGAGCCCACAAGAGGGCCCGTCGGCGCAGGCGCACCCGGGCTCGTGGGGCACCGCGCATAGGCTCGTCGGACCGGTGGGCACGCACCTCGAAGGAGTTGATGGCGCTGTGCGGCCCCCGGGCCAGCGGGCGCCGCTTTGCCGACGAGGAAGCAGTAGGCGAACTCGGAGTCGTCTCGCTCGGCATCGAGCAGGAGATCCGCGCGGCGCATCCACTTCGACAGGCCGGGCCTACCTCGTCGATGATGGCTTGCTTGGGCACCGTCATCGACGGGGTTTCAGTTCTATCCTCTGCTCGGGCGACGTGCCCAAGCAGCGGCTGCGGACAGGGTTGTGGGCACCAGCACGAGGAGGGACCAGGAGAGCCGAGTGTTCTGTTTTCCCACGCAATCGTTGAGCACCTGATGCCTCCAGACGCCATCATCGATAGCGCTCGCGTTGTCATCGGCACTGAGATTCAGCACAGGTCGGCATTCTCCGTCACGTAGTGCCGAATCGGGTGGGCTCAGCAGCAGCCATAAGAGCAGTACGAGACCAGCCGCAGCGATGATCAGAAACCGATTTTGCTGACGCTTCCTCATGGCGGAAATCCTATCGCCAGGCTGCGTAGATTCCGGAGGACGTTCGGGCCCGCCCTGACGAGGCCCGCGGGGCACAGCTCGCGACCCTCCACACAGGGCTGCCGAAGGCACCGCCGCAGCCCGCGAATTGGTGAGAAGGGTCAGGAGGCTTAGGGCCGCGGCCACAGCCAGCAGGCTGACCACGCGGCGGTGTCGGGGAAACCGCGGGCGGAGGAGAGGGCTTCGCTTCCTGCGTGCGGGCATGGAAGGAGAGGAGGCTGACGGCGTCGGGGGCGTTAGATTCGCCTCTTCCCCCTGCAGGAGTCCCACCCCTATAGGGGTGCAGGGCCTGACGGTGACCACCGGCACCAGACGACGGAACGTCAATCGTGGCGGCGTTGACCCGAGATGCACCGAGGCCGCCGTGTCGCACGACGAGCAGGATGTCCGCCTGCTCCGTGCTCTCTCGGGTCGGTGGCGCTGACCGGCCCTCAGCTCCCACCGCTGGAACGCGCCTACGGGCAGCGGCCAGCGCGCACGACTGCATTGGGCGGCGTTGCAGCAGGCCAGGACCACAAGGGTCGGAGATGACGACCGGGGAGCAGGGGTGCGGATGGGACAAGCGGACGGCGCCGGCTCCCCCACCGCAGCCGCCCCGGCCCGGGCAGGGGTGTCGCCGCGCCCGGGAGTGAGCCAGGGCTGCGGAGCAGGCGGACACGGCAGGCCGACTGAGCTGACGCTGTCGTGATGGACGACGGCGCACAGCAGACGGCCCGTAGCCGGGTGGAGAAGGCCGTGCTCTACATGGAAACGCTCAGGGCCCGCATGGAACCGGAGGCGTTTCAGGCGCTGGCCGAAGCCGTGCAGGGCACTGTGGTGTGTCTGGCGCAGGGCCGGGACGGTGTCTTCGGCTCCGAGGACAATCCGGCCTTCACCAAGGACGTCCAACGCGAGTACGCCACCGTGGCGGCGATCCTGGGCACCGGGCGCCTGGACCACCGCTGGGTGGAGGTCCCCTGCGCGGACGGCCAGCCCGGCTACGCCCTGGTCGATGCCGAGACTGCCGCAGACCCCGCGAAGCTGGAGCAGGTCCGCGCGGGCATGGCCCGCTGGCTGGAGGCGCGGGACGCCACGGACGCGGAACTGGGCGGCATCGCCCGCGCCAGCGGCATCGATCCCGACTGAACCCGCGCCATCCTCGTACTGCTCGCGCTGGGCTGCGAGAAAGCACCGCAGCGCCGTTGCTCGGTGTGGTGCAGGCTCTGAACTTAGCGGAGAGCCTGGGGGCGCGGCCGTGCACGCTGTGCGTGTGCGCTCAGGAGCTGACGTCACTGGTGAGCGGTTTCGATCACGTCAGGGGCTCCTGGACTGCCGTGGTCAGGAGGCGGCCTCGATGGTGACGGGGATTTCCAGCGGCACGGTCCGCTCGCTGCCCTTGGACCTGGCGGTGATGCTCAGGCGTACCGGCTCGTTCGCGTAGTCGCGGAGCCAGTAGTCCGTGGTGGTCGCCGACCACGGCGGCGGGGCGCTGGGGGTCAGGCCGTATCGTGTCCACTCACCTACCGCGAGTTGCTGCGGGGCGACCGTGCGGCCGGTGTCGTCGCGGCCGTCCGCGCTGAACTTCCATGGCCCCCAGATGTGGGCGCGGACCTCTTCGGGGGTCGGGGTGCCTGCGAGCCGGGGTCCATCGCCTCGGTGCGGGCTGTCGTTGCGCAGGGACGCGGTGATCTCGATGGCGGCCGTGGGACAGCAGGCCGGGCGGGCCTTCGAGGTGAACTCGCAGCGTGGCGGTAGAGCGGGCTTCGTTGGCCAAGACTGTGCAGCGGAAGTGCGGGGTGAGATCGGCGTGCTGGCGCTGCTGCTCGATGCGGGAGAGGGTCTGTAGCCCTGTTGGCGTTGTGGGCGGGTCTCCAGGATCCGATGGCGGCAATGGCCGCGACGACCGCGACGGCCAGAGCCAGGGCCGCGATCATGTCGGTGGTGGTCATGGGACAGGACGCTATCGCCGGCCCACGTCGCAGGTCAGCGTCCTGGGGGATATAGCCATCGGCGGGGGCCCTCATTCTGGAGTCCGTCGACGCGCGGCACGGTGGTCTCCGCTCCCGTCCGCGCGCTGAGGTTCACCGTGGCTACTCATCCGCGGCGGCGGCGCCGCGGGGTGCGCCGTCGGCGATCTGCTCCAGGCGCTCGCGCTGCTTCGGTGAAAGGTGCGGCGAGGTCGGAGCGACCATGAGTGCCTCCGTGCCTTGAGAGGGCGGTCCCCGGCACCCTCTTCGCTCCCGGGCGACTTCGGGGGTGGCTGGCCGGTCGCGTCCCGGCGCCCGGCGCGGTGACTTCGCCGCCCGTCCCGCCGGACGGTCCGCGCCACGTCACAGCTGGCGCCCCTGGCCTTGACCAGGGGCGGGCTGCCGGTGCTGCTGCTCGTGCTCCTGGCGACGCTGGTCGCCCGGACCCGCCGGGTCAGCATCCGGGGTCCCCCGCTCCTCAACGGCGCGGCGGCAGATGCTGGCCGCGGGTGAAGACGGCCAGGCGGTCCAAGTTCTTCGGTGTGCGCAGCCAGGTCGCCGGGTCGATTGTGCGGCCTTCGAGGTGTTTCTTGGGCATCGTGGCCTGCTGGTGGGCCCTGGATGGCGGCGGCCCGCTGCGCCGGGGTCAGGGCGGCATCGCGGCTCGGGTGGTCGACATGGTGGGGAGCGGATGCCGTCTCGCCCTCGAGGTCGCGGTGATCGGCGGGTGCGGAGGCGGCCGAGGTCGTCGCCTCGTTGGCGGTGTCGGCTCGGATGCGGGCGTCGCGGATCGCGGTCCGCACGGCAAGGCCGGCGATCCGGGCTCGCTCATAGCGGGACGACTCTCGCGGCGGTGTGCCTGCGGCGGGACCGATCCACCACCGGTGGGGCACGGGGAAGCCGGCGGTGTAGCTGGTCCGGTCCGGCAGCGGAGCCTTCCGGAGCGGCTGGGCGACGGTGCGGCGGCGGGAGTACCGGAGCAGGGCCCGGTCGGCGATGTCGTCGTCCGGGCCGCAGGGGAACTCGCGGCCGCGGAGCGTCTCCAGCAGGAGTCGGCGGGCTTCGGCCAGGACGTGCCGCCGGGAGAACTTGCCGCGCATGGTGGAGACGACCGCGGCGACGTCGACGGCGGCGAGCGTTACGTCCACGGCCGGATCCACCCGGGCGCGGATCGCCGCCCCTGCCTTCCGGCACCGGTTCAGGAGTCCGTCGACGATCTGCCGGCCGAAGCGCAGGATCGCGGAGGCCTGCCACCAGGCAAGCACCTGGGCGAGTGGCTTCGGGTTCTTCTTCGCGGGCCCTGGCTCCTGGGCGGCCTGCGAGGCCGGTGCGTGGTGGCCGCGCTCCGGAGGCAGGTGCCCGTGATCTTTGACGTATCTTCGGTGAGCATCTCCATGGCGTCCTCGATGTGCTGGCGGCGGGTTGCCGCCCAGTGGACGAGGTCCTCGGGGACTCCGGCGATCTCCATGGCCGGACGCAGGCCGGGCGTGACCTCGCGTGGCGCGCTCGCCAGCCTCAGGGTTTCGCATACCTGGGTCGTCATGGTGAGGGTGTAGAGCGCCCCGGCGGCCACCACGTGCTGGTGGAGCCGGTAGGTGTCCAACGCACCCACACCGGATCGCCGTCGGCACCCGGGCGCTGGACGCGGTTGAGGAGCAGGTGGTGCTCGTGCAGGAGGGGGAAGCCGTCGCGGTTGTCGAAGTGGGGGAAGGCGGCGGCCACGGTCTTCACGCGGCCGCGGTCTGAGGCCCACCGGGTCTCGGCAACCTCGTCCTCCGGCCAGCCGCACCGCCTGGGCGATGGCCCGCTCGTGGGCCCGCTCGCTGATCCGGCGCACGGTGGGTCGGCCAGCGCCCCCGGCACGACCAGCGAGGCCTGCGGCCGGAAGGTGAAATCCATGCCAAGGACCGGCACCTGGCCGCGGGCCTCGATCTCCTCGATGGGCTGTTCCGAGCACCGTCAGCCGCCGGGCCATGGCCGCGTCGATACCGTCCTCCAGGAGGGGGCGCTCGATACGGTCGATATTCGGGTGCCGGCCCTCGCCGAACAACAGCTCCCGCTGACGCCCGGACACCTCCCCGCCCCCGGTCAGCCCCAGCGCGCACACCACGCCCCGACCACCTTCCCGGTGGGAGCCCGGCCAGCTCCTGGGCGCCCTGGAGCGTCAGACCGGCCGAACGGTGGCCGTCCCCGAACGCGAACCAAAGTGCTCACAGCTGGGTTGTAGCCGGGCCCCCGGCTGCGCCTCCGCCTGAGCGTGGTAATCCGCCCGACAGTGCGGCTCCCCTTATCGACTGCCATTACGTCAGGGGCCGTGGGTCAGACCGGGATGAGGCAGATGCCGGTCACCAGCATCACCGCCGACGTTGCGGCGTGGACGCCGTATGCGGTGGCCTTCGGCCCGCCGCTGCGCAGCACGACCAGCGCGTCTCCGGCCGGTATCACGGCGAACACCAGCAAGTACCAACCCAGCACCGACGAGGTCGCGGCGAGCATCAGTACGAAGACGAAAGCCCCGGGCGCGATCTCCCGCAGACCCTTCACGCGCAGCCAGGGCCGGAACCCGGGGTCGTCGACCGGTGTGTCGGGGATGCCGAAGCCGGCGGCGCCCTGCGGCTTCGTGACAGCGCTCCCGCCCATGAAGATGAGCCCCGCGCCGAGGAGGCCGGCGACAACGGTGGCGATGGTGGTGAGCATCAGCTGTCCTGTTCTGTCGAGGGAATCGTTCTTGGCGAAATGGTTGGTGTCGTGGGGCTGAGGCTGCGGTGTCAGGGGACGAGGACGATCCGGCCGCGGACGCCGCCCTTGGCCATCGCCTGGTAGGCGTCGGCCGCGTCGTCGAGCGGTGCGACGGCGTGGACGCGAGCCGGCAGCTCCCCCGCTGCGACCCGTGCGAGCAGACGGGCGAGCAGCGGACCGTCGGGACGGGCGAAGATGACCTCGACGGTGATGCCACGTTCCTCGGACAGCCGCGCGGCCGGCTGCACGCCGACGAAACGGCCGCCGTCGCGCACCGCCTTGAGGGCGGGTTCCTGCAGGGCTCCGGCGTCGGCGACGGCTTCCCAGCCCTGTCCGAGGTCGGTGGCGAAGTCGACGCCGAGGCCCCTGACGAACGGCTCGTCTGCCGCTCGGGCCAGCCCGGTCACCTGCCAACCGCGGTCCTGCGCGAGCACGGCGACGTGCGCGCCCACCGCGCCGGCCGCGCCGGTGACCAGCAGGCGCCGCGCCTCGCTCGGCGCGTCGCCGAGGAGGTCGACGAGCTGGGCCGCGGCGGTTGCGTTGAGCGGCACCGTCGCCGCCTCGACCAGGTCCACGCCGTCCGGGACGACGGCGGCGTTCGCGGCGGGGACGAGGAGGTGCTCGGCGTGGGAGCCATGGTCACGGTCGAAGCCGTCGAGGAACCCGGCGACGCGGGTACCGACCGGCAGCTCGACGCCGGTTCCGGCAGCCTCGACCGCGCCGGCGAAGTCCCAGCCGAGACCGGTCCAGTGCGGCTGGTGGATCATGCCGAGGCGGTGGAAGACGCCTGCGGCCACGCCCAGGTCGACGGGGTTGATCGCCGCGGCGGCGATTCTGACGAGGATTTCCCCCGGCCCCGGCTCGGCCACCGGGACGTCGACGGTCTCGATCGACTGGGGCCCGGACGGGGCGCGGACCACGGCTCGCCGAGAGGTCATCTGATTCATTGCCACCTACTCCTTCGTGGAAGGTTTTTGTGAGGTCTTGCCATCGCTGTGCTGCACCACCAGCATGGAAGGAGTCGCTTCCCATGGGGAAGTAGGCACCTTGAAGTAAGTAAGTCACCCAGCGAGGGGGATGAGCCATGGCGACCAGGACCGCGTCCGAGCGGCGGGCCGAGGCCAAGCGGGAGTACGACGCGTTCCTCGCGATGTGTCCCAGCCGCCGGCTTCTGGAGCGAATCTCCGACAAGTGGGTCGCCCTCGTGCTCGCCGCGCTGGGCGGGGACGGCCCACGTCCTGGGGAGACCGCCGTCGAAGAACCGCGGCCCATGCGCTTCTCCGAGCTGTCCCGTCTGATCTCGGGCGTGAGCCAGAAGATGCTGACGCAGACGTTGCGCGCACTCGAGCGCGACGGGTTGGTGACCAGGACGGTGACCCCTACGGTGCCTGTCACCGTCAGTTACGAGCTAACCGAGCTCGGCCGCTCGCTGCAGGGGATCATGCGGGGAATCAAGGTATGGGCGGAGGGCCACATGGAGGAGGTCCTCACCCATCGCGACAAGTATGACGTCAAACAGCGCGACGCCGCGGACTGATCAACGGGGGCTGGCGCGCGGACACCGCCGGACATCATCCGGCACCAGCAGGCTGGTGATCTCGGCGATCGCCTCCGGCGAGGGCTTGTCGAAGCAGCGACGGACGTTCCCCGGCTTCCCTTGGCGGATTTCGCCGCCATCTCCTGGCCGCCATGGGCGTCGGCGACTCCGCCCGCGGTGACGCCGACGGCGCCGTCGACTACCTCCCTGCGCGCAGAGGCCGCCCCGGCATCCATCTCGAACGAAACCGCCGCATTGACCGGCATGCCGGCAAGCTCGCCGCCCACTACGCTCCGAGAGCCCTTTCCAACGTGGCGGAGGATGATGTGCGGACGGCAGAGAAGCTCCCGGTAGACGGGTGGGTGTCGCTTCCGTGCCGTCGCTGCCGAGAAGGGGCGTGCGCCGGGCGTAGCCGCAGGCGCCGCCTCGTGACGGGGGAGCGCAAGCGGCCAGGCGGGGCACCGGCGTGCACTTACACCATCAGGCCATTGCGAGCACATCTCAACAAGAGCGGTGTAGATACCTATATGACTCCAATCAGGCATAGGGGCTGATCGAGGGGCACCAGCCGGGCATCGCCCGGAGCGGTTTCATCTCGACGGGCAGGTCGCCGACCGGCCGATCTACCTCGCGATGGGTGTCACCGTCGACGGGCACCGCGACATCCTCGGCATCTGGGCCGGCGACGGCGGCGAAAGCGCAAAGTCTGACTGCTTGCGGGAGTTCCCACCGTTCTTCCCCGCAGCCTCGTGCTATTCGTAGCCGAGGTGGTCGGTCATCTCACCGTTCAGCGCGGACTCAGGAGGCGCTCGGTCAACTGCGGCAGCAGGCCGCCTTCGCCAGGTCAACTGCAGCCCTCCGGCCCGGGCCCGGTCGACCAGCATCCCGACCAGTCGATCATCCACCGCACCAGTCCCGGCCGCCGTCTGCGGCGGCTCCGCGGGCTGCTCACCGGCATCGGTCCCGTTCACAACATCAGTCATCCGGTGTCACTCCATGATCGGCAGTTCCACCGTTCGTTGAGCCCTGGCTCACATTCGGTGGTGACGGAGGGCAGCGCTATCCGAGAAGGAGGTGGTGGCGGAGCAGGGTGAAGCCTGCTCGGCCGTGCATCTGGCGCGCGATTCGCTTGGTCTCGGTGTTGATGCCTTCGGTGGGGCCGTTGCCGTACGGAAGTGTGAGCGCGGCGTTCACGGCGTCGCGGTCTCGATCCAGGCCCCGGGTGAAGGCGTGCAGATGGGGCAGACCGGCTGAGCGAACTTCGACGATCCAGCGCGAGAGCCCGTCGGTGTTTCCTGCGCAAGGTTTCAGGATTTGGCGAAGTCTCGAATGGAGGCGGCCAGCGCCCGCACCACGCTCCGCTCACCCTCGTCGGCCACATCCTCGACGACCAGCGGGAACAGACCAGAAAACACCATCTGCACAAGCTCGTTGACGTCCTCCACACGAAGGTCAACGCCCCTCATGGCTCTCCGACACCACCGAATGTGAGACAGGGCCGTTCGTAGTACACACCCGATGCGGGCGTCGCGGATCACGTTCCGCACGGCAAGGCCGGCGATCCGGGCCCGCTCATAGCGGGACGACTCTCGCGGCGGTGTGCCTGCGGCGGGACCGATCCACCACCGGTGGGGCACGGGGAAGCCGGCGGTGTAGCTGGTCCAGTCCGGCAGCGGAGCCTTCCGGAGCGGCTGGGCGACGGTGCGGCGGCGGGAGTACCGGAGCAGGGCCCGGTCGGCGATGTCGTCGTCCGGGCCGCAGGGGAACTCGCGGCCGCGGAGCGTCTCCAGCAGGAGTCGGCGGGCTTCGGCCAGGACGTGCCGCCGGGAGAACTTGCCGCGCATGGTGGAGACGACCGCGGCGACGTCGACGGCGGCGAGCGTTACGTCCACGGCCGGATCCACCCGGGCGCGGATCGCCGCCCCTGCCTTCCGGCACCGGTTCAGGAGTCCGTCGACGATCTGCCGGCCGAAGCGCAGGATCGCGGAGGCCTGCCACCAGGCAAGCACCTGGGCGAGCGGCCTCGCGAGCGGCTGCGGGCTTCTTCTTCGCGGTGCGCGGGCGTCTTCGTGGGCCCGCGGCCGCACGCCCACCGGGTTTCGGCCACCTCGTCCTCCAGCCAGCGCAGCGCCGCAGCGACGGCCCGCTCATGAGTTCGCTCGATGCTGGGCGAGGTCGACCGGGCGCGCAGGGACCTGCCGCAGGTCGCTCCGCTGCTGGACGGCGAGACGGTCGAGGTGTGCCTTCTGGAGTGCCATGAGGAGCAGGACCTGCCTGTTGCGGAGCAGGAGTGCTGCGGGGCGCTGACGCAGGCATGGTGACCCGCTCCCCCATCACGCGGCAGATCATCGTGTTGCGCGCGGTCCCGGGCGGCGGGACCCCCGGCGAGCGACCTGCTGGAGCCGGTGGCCTCCGCTTACCCCGGCCGCCGCATCGGCGCCGCGGCTCCGGTGGCGTGGACGCAGATGCACACCGGGTACGCGGACGCCCTCCAAGCGCTGATGCTCGCCCGCGCCGGCAAACGCTGGTACTACCGGATGTCGGGTACGTCCCTCGCCATCCGCGTGCCTGCGGGGCGCGTGTCTGGCGCGGGCGCTGCCGACCGAGCGTGGCCCCGCCGTGGAACGTCGCGCCTTGGTGGCAGCCACGCAGCTTGCCCATTCTCATGGGAGCCGGCGCGCGGACAAGCTGGTGAGCGCCGGCGGCACACAGGGGCTGAGCCGCAACGCGCTCCAGCAACATCGGAGCAGCGCCGGGCAGCCGGGGCCATTCGGGAGATATGAGGGAGCCCGAGGGGAAAGCCCCGGGCGGACCCGTCGCGTCCTGTCCTGGCCCGCCCAGAGCTCAGCAGCAGGGCTGTCAGAGAGGAGGACTCCGAGGAATCGGGGGCGCCGAGCCCCGTCACCCCGTTCCTTACTACGATCACCGGATGCAGAACATCACGTGCACCCACTGCGGCGCGGCCGATCCGGAGCCGGGCTTCGTCGAAGACTCCGGCCAGAACGCGCGCGGATATGCGCGCTGGATCGCGGGCCACCTGGAGCGAGGGATATTCGGCGGCGCCAAGCGCATGGGCCGGCCGAACCGGCAGATCGACGCCTACCGGTGCCACCGGTGCGGCCACCTGGAGCTGTTTGCGACCCACCAGAGCTGACCCCGCCGCCTCGTCGCGTACCGCAGGAGCGAACCCTCCCGTCTGGGCAAGCCGGGACACTCCGTGGGGTGCAGGGCCTCAGCTCGCGTCCCAGAGCAGCCCGAGGGCGACGAGTTCGTCGTGGTACTCGATCCGGTCCGCCCATGCGCTCGGCCAGGCGTCCGCACCCAGGTACGCGCCCGCGAAGGCGCCGGTCAAGCAGGCGAGGGAGTCGGAGTCACCGGAGGTGCAGGCAGCCCGGCGTACGGCGGTGAGCGGCTCGTCGGGGAAGAGCAGGAAGCACAGCAGCGCGGTGGCCAGGGCTTCTTCGGCGACCCATCCCGCGCCCGTAAACGTGCACGGATCGACCTCCGGCTCCGGGACTCGCAGGGCGTCGTCCACCCTGTCCAGGACAGCCAGGCACTCGTCCCACCCGCGCTCGGTGAACTCGGCCGCGCTGTGGTCCTGCGCGAACTCCCACAGGTCGCCCAGCCACCACTCCCGGTAGACGGATCTGCTCTTTCGCGCGTATTCCCGCAGCATGTCCACGAGCTCGCCCGGCCGCGTCCCGTGCGCGAGCAGGTGGACGGCGTGCGCCGTGAGATCGCTGGCGGCCAGCGCTGTCGGGTGCCCGTGCGTGAGCGCGGCCTGCAACTGCGCCGCTCCCGACCGCGCCTCTTCCGGCAAGCCCGGCAGCAGACCGACCGGCGCCACCCGCATGTTCGCACCGCACCCTTTGGAACCCGTCCGGCTCGCCTGCTGCCAGCGCCGCTCTTGATGACTGAGCTCCTCACACGCCACCAGGCAGGTGCGTCCCGGCGCTCGATTGTTGTCGGGCGAGCGCCACCAATCGACGTACTCCTCGCGGACCGGTCGCGCGCCCCGGGCCGGTGCGAGCGGTCCCCGTTCCCTGGCGGTACGCAGCCCCCGGCCCAAGGCAAGGGTCATCTGCGTGTCGTCCGTGACGACCGCAGGTGTGGGCAGCTCCATCGCCCGCCAGGGGCCGCACTTGGCGAGGATCTGCGGAACGTCGTTGAATTCGGTGCGGAAGCCGAGCGCATCCCCGATCGCCAACCCGATCATTGCCCCGACCCCGGCCTGCTTGCCCCCTGCTCGGACGTTCATCCGGCCATTCAAGCCACTGGGTGGGTGAAGCGCCATAGCTTTCCGTGGGGAGCTCGCCCATGGGTTCCATGCCTTTGCTGGTGGTCGCCGTCACGGGCCAGGAAGTCGACGGAGCCGTAGCTGGAGCCGACGCCTGCGGCCTTCCTCGGGAAGCCCGGCTCCCTCCTCCGGGCGGACCCAAGAGGGCAGACCGGGGCCGGAGGAGGGGCGTGGTTGCAGCGGCTATACGGCGCCGGCGGCATGGTGCAGGCGGCGGACACCGGTCAGTTCGACTTCATAGTCGAGCAGCTGGGGTTTGCCGTGTGCGGGGACGACGGCGGAGGACTGGTGCAGCCAGTGGAGTGAAAACCCCTTGCTCGGCTTCTTACCGACGAAGGGGTGCAGGTTCGACGCAGGAACCATCTCCAGGTTGTCGGCGATGACCTGCTGGTCCACATCCACCGCTGTGTTGAAGACGGCGTACGTGCCCTTGTCGCGGGTCCGGAACGTGTAGACCTTCTCGTGCTCCGACTCGCCTTCCTTGAACTGGGCGGTGGCCCTCTTTCCCAAGTTTTTTCCCACCTCCTTCGGGACCTCGTGCACCGAACGCGCGGCCTTGGTGTCGGCGAACTCGGAGGAGGAGAGGGGGCCACGGATGGTGTAGAGGTCAGCAAGCGACGTGGACAAATCCTCAACGCCCTTGGCGCTGCTGCCGTCCGCGCCGGAGCCGGTGGGCAGGACGCGGACGAAACCGTCCTTGTCCTTGGCGAGAGGGACCGTCTTCTTCTCGTCGTCGACGAGAGACACACTCGCGACGTTCTTCCACCCGTCCTCCGCCTTCCCCTTGCTCTTGCCCTTGTCTCGGTCGAAGACAAGCAGCTGCGGGTACTTGCTCGTGCCTTCCTTGTCCTTGGTCCGGGTCTTGACCGCGAACCACGTGGCCTTGCCTTCCCTGGGAATGAGGTAGGTGCGGTCCACGTAAGAGAAAGGCTCGGCGGATGCGGCCTGTTCTTTCTTGCTGAGGTCGGCGTCCGCCGTGTAGCCGGCCTGGCTCTGCTCAAGGAGGGCTCCGCCCTCGACGGTGGACAGCAGCTTTCCGTCGTTCGTCTTGTTGGCCCGGTTGTTGACACTGACATACCGGTCGACGATCTTGGCAGCCTCCGCCTCGGTGACGACGCCCTCCGGCTCGGCCGCCTTGTTGTCCCCCTCGGCCGCTGAGCCGCCGCAGCCGGTGAGCAACACAGCCACAGCCGTCAGCACGGCCGGACCCGCCGCCCTGTTACGACCGAGGGCACCTGTGCCGTACAGCGCTCTTCGCCCTGCCTCTTGTGACTCCCTCATCACATCCCCCAAATCCGTCACTTGACGTACAGGGTGCAACACTAGCTGCGACGACGAACGTGCGTGCGCTTTCGGTGGGTTGGACGTTATGACCCTGATCACTGCGCGCTCCGACCGAACGTCCAAGCCGCCCACTGCTGAATGGTCCTTGCCGGTGGGCCCCAGGGGTTACCCGGCCCTTCGACATGGACGAAGGTATGTCGGCGCTCGTATCCCCCTGGCACTTCTGCGTCCGGTCAGGGCGTTCAGGCATGCGGGCCACCGGGGCGGCCGGTCCGCTCGCCTGCCGGCGCGCAGGCCGGGCGATGGGGGCTCCTGCGAGTCACCGCACCCTGTACTCGCAGCCCTCGTCGGACTTGCCGCCCTGATTGTCCGCGACTTCTTTCCCTTCGACGGTGATGACGCAAGCGCCCGGCTTGAGTATGCCGTCGGAGCCGGCCACCGACCCGGGACGATGGACACCAGGACCCCGACCTTCTGCTGCGCAGGGGTCAGCGTGAGGGCCTCGGTCTTTTCCAGGGCAGCGAACCCGACTCGGAACCGCCGGAGCTGAGTTGGTAGGAGATCCCTTGTGACAACTTGACCAGGTGTGGCTGTAGGTCGCCGTCACGCTGAGGTCGATGATGCCGGCGATCTTGCCGCCGGCGGTCACGGAAACGCCCGCCGAATCGGTGGAGCCTACCGTGTCGGACCACGTCATCGACTGAGTGGCAGGTGAGGTGGTGCAGTTGTAGAGCGAGTCGGAGACCGGGTGGAAGCTTCCCAGGTAGGCCTTGCCCAACTTGGGGTCGTTGAAGGTGCACTACTTTCCTCACCTGAGTCGCAATCGGCTATGAGCTGTGCCCGGGTGGGCTGCTCTTCGGCCGAGGCCGGTGCGGCAGCCACCCCGACCACTCCCAGGGCGGCCGCTGCAAGCGCCAGCATCCGTCCTGCGTGCCGTCTCCTGCGATTGTTCGCCATACGTGCATCCTTTCGCTGTACATGGGGGGCCGGTCATTGCGACCAGAGCGACTGAACAGTCGCCCCCGCATCCGCGGCGACCGGGGCTGGTGCGGTGGATGACCAGCTGGTCGGGATGCGGGGTCGGCCGGGCCGGCACCGAGGGGGGCTGCAGCTGACCGGCGAGGGCGGGCAGCTGCAGCTGCTGACCAAACGGGTCCTGGAGTCCTCGTCCGACGGTGGGATGAGCAATCGCCTCGGCTACGAGAAGCATCACGCGGCCGGGAAGAACGGCGGCAACTCCCTCAACGGGCGAACGTCTTCGAGAGCGTCCTCGAAGGCCGGCTCTGCGCAGCCGTCGCTGACCAACCGACTACCGCAGATCAACCGTTCGTCGACCAGACCAGGCAGTGAAGCACGGCGACCTTGACACCGGATGACCGGCGGCATCATGGGAGGCCGAGCCCCGCCGCTTCGGGGTTTCGGGGACTTGAGGGGCTCCTCAGAAGGGTTCCGCGTTTGCCGTGCCAGGCTTGCCCCCCAGGGCAGTCTCCGGCTATCTCCCATACCGCTGGGCGACTGCCGTGAAGGCGGCCTTGGGTTCCCATTCCATGTCGGGGTAGGTCTGCCCCCGCCGTCCTTCGAGAAGTCTGACGATGCCCAGGCCGGCCCGGTCCAAGTCGTCCCTGGGGTCGCCGTCCGGGCGGTGCGGGTAGCCGGGCAGGGCGAACAGGAACACGAACGCGCTGTCCACGCCCTCGGTCTCGAAGATTTCCAGGAGTTCGCTCAGATATGCGGCCTGGCCGGCCTCATCACGCTCGTATACGCCGTTCAGCCGCACCGGGGCCTTGGTCTGCGGGTCGTGCTCGACCACTTCCAGCACCCGGCCCCCGCGGTCCGACGCACCGCGGTAGGCCGCGGTGCCGAACCCGGTGACAGCCAGCGGCTTCGGGCCCTGGGCCAGGGTGCGCACCGCGTCCCGGAACCGGTCGGCGACCTCGGCGGAGCGGATCAGCTCGAACGTCACCATGTCGAAGGGGGTCCAGTCGACCTGCTCGAACTGGATGGCTGCGTAGGTGAGCCTGCCCTGGAAGCACTCGCGGACCGTGGCCACGGCATCGTGGAGGAAGGTGTTGATGCGCACGCCGAGCTCGCGCATAGTCTCGGCGCGCCGCTCGGGTCGGCTCATCAGGTGCGCGACGCGCTCCTCGGGGCTCTCTCCGGGCAGGAACCCGCGGTTCATCACACTCAGCTCGACCCCTGCGACGAACACGACTGCGGCTCCCTGCTGCCGCAGGCGTTCCGCCCGCCCGGCACAGTCGCGGAAGAGCGCGAGGATCTGCTCCGCCTCCAGCTCCAGCGGATAGGGCGAGAACCAGACCTCCAGGCCGAGCTCGGCGGCGGCACCGGCGGCCAACTCCAGTCGGTCCGGGTCACCACCGGTGACCTGGACCGCGTTGCAGTGCAGGTCGTCGCGGATGATGGCGAGCTCGCGCCGGACCACCGCGGGGTCGAGGTGCTGGCGGGATATCTGGCCGTGCACGACGAATCCGGTGTCGTAGGTCATTCCTCTTGCACGCATGATGGCGTCCCCTCTGCCGGTCTCGATCGGGTAGAGACTGACAATAAAAATGCGTACACGCAAGTTTGCGTGCACGCATTTCCGCTGCGTGGGATGCTGGCCCCGTGACGAGACCACCAGGGCTGCGGGAGCGGAAGAAGCAGGCCACGCGCGAGGCACTGCGGGAAGCGGCCCTGCGCCTGGCCGTCGAGCACGGACCGGACCAGGTACGGGTGGAGGACATCGCCGAAGCCGCCGGGGTCTCACCCCGCACCTACAACAACTACTTCGCCAGCCGCGAGCAGGCGATCGTCTCGGCTGTCACCGCGGACCGGGAGGCACGGATCGCGGCGGCGGTCGCGGCCCGGCCCGCAGGGGTGCGCCTGGCCGACGCCGTCACCGACGCGGTGGTCGAGCAGTACACGGACACCGGCGAGAGCGGACAACAGGCGCTGCTGCTGATCACCACCCGGACCGCGCTGCGCGACGCGTTCCTCGACACCACCGCCGGCATCGAGCCCCCGCTCACGGCAGCGATCACCGCACGCCTGGGTGACACCCGAGCGCACACAGCCCGCGTTCTCGCGGCAAGCGTCGCCGCGGCTGTCCGCATCGCGCTGGAAAGCTGGCTCCGGTCGGCCAGCAACGCAGAAACCGGCTCGAGTCCCGGCGCCCGGGGACTGCTCGTACCCACCGGCCCACTGCCCGACCAGCTCCACGCGGCACTCGCACCGCTCACACCCGCACTCGACGCCGCCGAGCAACACATCCAGCCGTGAAGACCACCCACCTCACTCCCGAACACCCCGCCACACCCAGTCATCCCCGTTATCTCTTTCGCGCCCCTGCAAGAGGGCGCTGGACTCCGGGCCCGGCACGGCTGTTGCTCCCTGTCGAAGTCGATGACCTGGGAGGCGGAGCCACCGGGCCCGAGAGGCGCCGTCGGAGACGCTGACAAGAGGACCGACCGCCGCCTGGCCGGGCGCGACCAATCCCACGATCGAGTGGCGCCCCCGCGATCGCGGTCACACCTGAGCCCGGCCCTTTGATCATGTTGAAGTGACTCATCAATCCCGTATCGGCCGCCGTCGGGTGCTGTACCCGAGCGGCGCCGCCGCACTCTGTCTGCTGACCGCGCTCACCGCGCTGCCGGCCGCCGCTCAATCCGACGAGGCCCGGTCCGACAAGACCGAACGCTCAGCCGGGCCCGCCGTCCGGCCACCTGCCACGCCCGCCGAGGCGCGCACCGCCGCCTATCTGGAATCCGTCCGCAACGATCCCGGTCGGCTGGGGGACTTCTTCCGGAAGCTGCCCAAGGGCGGCGACCTGCACAACCACCTCTCCGGCGCGGTCACCACCGAGTACCTCATCGAACTCGCCGCGCAGGACGGGCTGTGCATCGAGAAGAAGACGATGACCGCGGTGCAGCCGCCGTGCAAGGACGGTGCCCGCCCGGCCGCCGACGCGCGCACGGACAACGCGTTCCACCAGGAGCTGGTGCGGGCCTGGTCCATGGAGGACTTCCCGCAGGGCGAGTCCGGGCATGATCACTTCTTCGCCGCCTTCGGCAAGTTCGGCGAGGTGACCTGGCGGCATCCGGGCAAGCTCCTCGCCGAGGTCGCCGAGGATGCGGCCCGGCAGAACCAGTCCTACCTGGAGACGATGGCGACCCCGGCCTCCGACGGCGCGAAGAAGCTCGCCGAAGAGGTCGGCTGGGACCCGGACCCGGCACGGATGCATCGCAAGCTCCTCGCCGACGGCAAGCTGGACCGGCTGGTGGCGCAGGCCCGGAAGGACGCCGACCGTACAAACGCCGAGTTCCGCAGCGAGGCACGCTGCGACACCGCACACCCCCGCCGGGCCTGCCGGCTGCCGGTCCGATGGATCTCGCAGGTCTCCCGCGGGAGTTCACCCGAGCGCGTCTTCACCCAGATCGCGCTCGGCCTGCGGCTGGCCGAGCGCGACCCGCGGTTCGTCGCCGTCAACCTCGTCCAGCCCGAGGACGGGGAGAGTGCGCTGCGCAACTACCGGCTTCAGATGCGGATGCTGAGCTACCTGGGCAAGCAGTACCCGAAGGCCCACATCACCCTGCACGCCGGGGAGCTGTGGCCCGGGCTGGTCAAGCCGGAGGACCTGTCCTTCCACATCGGCGAGGCGGTGAACGTGGCGAAGGCCGAGCGCATCGGCCACGGCGTCGACCTCGTCCACGAGGACAACTGGCAGCAGCTGACCCGCACCATGGCCCGCCGGGGGACGGCCGTCGAGGTGCCGCTCACCAGCAACGCACAGATCCTGGGCGTGAAGGGGGACGACCACCCGTTCAACACCTACCGCGCCCACGGCGTGCCCGTCGTCCTGGCCACCGACGACCCGGGCATCTCCCGCACCGACATCAGCCACGAGTTCCAGTACGTGTCCACCACCTACCGGCTGCGCTACCCCGAACTCAAAGACCTGGCGCGGGCCTCCCTCGAGTACGCCTTCCTCCCGGGCCGCAGCCTGTGGCGCGGCAACCCGACGCGCGACGGTTACCAGACCGCCGCGGCCTGCGCGAAGGAACACCCCGGCACCGGCAGGCCCGGCGGCGCCTGCGGCCGCCTCCTGGCCGACAGCCCGAAGGCAGCCGCCCAATGGCACCTCGAATCCACCCTCACCACCTTCGAACGCACACACGTCGGCAAACGCTGACCCCGACCCCGTCGCCCTCCCCGGCCCCGGACAAAGAGCCGGGGCCATGCCGACCACCATGGGCGGTCTCAACGAGGTCAGCTCGGGCGACGAGTGCGTGCAAAGCTACGCCAGCCGCGCCAAGCAGGGCGAGTGGCACCTGTACGACGACACCCGGCACGCTGCGCCGACCTGGACGGAAGTCTGCGGGCGCTCTGCCATGTCGAGCCGGCTCACTCCGGCTCGATGGCCGGGTTCCCCGGCAACTTCGCCGCAGCCGGCAAGTACCACCTGCTCGACGAGGACGAATACTGGGTCTCCTTCCCGGAGTTCGGGCACTGCGACGCCAGTAAGGCGACCGTGAAGTGCACCGTGCCCAAGCCGTAAGCGGTAGAGGCACCGGCTTTGGTGGCCGGCGGTCCCGGCAGGCGCACGCGCGCCCCGGGGCCGCCGGCTCTAGCGTGGGCCGTCCAGCTTGATCATCCCTTCGGGAAACAGTCGCGGGTCCCTGGGGCCGACCCTGGTCAGCCCCCCGCGGCCGGTCAGCACCGGCCAGTTATGCGTATCGTCGGCCCCGTCCGGCCGGTGCAGGCACCGCCCCTCCTCCAACGCGGCGGCAATCTCCCCCAGCCAGTCGGCCAACGGCCGTCCCCCATCCGCCGGGTACGGCTCATCTCCACCATCGACCGACCACTGGCCCAGGCAGCCATAGGAGGACTCGCCCTCGCGCGCGTCCACATACCAGCCCGACCACACATCGCCGGTCGTACCCGTCAAGGGAAGCAGCCCCTCCTCCTCCCGTCACGCTGTCGAAGTGGTTGCGGGAGGACGGGATAGACAACGGGCGGCGACCGGGAATGTTGTCGAGCGAGTCCGCTGAACTGCGGACTGTCCGCCGGCGAATCCGTCAGCTGGGAACCATTGGGTATCGTCAGGCAGGCGGTGATGTTCCTGGGCGAGGACAAACCCCGCCCAAGGCTCTACCCGGTGATCGACCGGCTCGTCGATGCCGGGACTCCGGTCGACAGGCGCTGCCCAGGCCGGCTCTCCACAGTCCGCCGCTGACCGACCGACGACAGACCAGCCCTTCGTCGGACCTGCCCGAGCCGTAGGGGCGCCCCTTCGCTGGCATTCTCGTCTGACCCGACGCCGGTCAAAGAGAGAACCTACTCGCCGGTCGTGCCGTCGAGCATCTCGCGCAGGATGTCCAGATGGCCATTATGGCGGGCCGTCTCCTCGACGAGGTGGAGGAGGATCCAGCGCAGGTCGACGTGGAGGCCGGTGCGCACGGCTCGCCGGGCCTGCGTGTCCAAACCGGTCCCGGCGACCAGTTCGCGGTAGTGGGCGCTCTGTTCAGCGTACTCGTCGAGCAACTGGGCGAGCGGGAAGTCGACGGCGACACGCATCTCGCGGTCGGGATCCTCCTCCGTCCAGGGACCCTGATCCTCCTCGCCGAGGAAGACCACCTGGAACCAGTGGTACTCGACCCAGCGAAGGTGGTTGACCACCCCGCTCATGGTCATCAGCGGCGACCCCGGCAGGAGTGCCCTGCGGGCGTTCTCCGCCGAGATACCGTCGCACTTGGCACGGGCGGTGTCACGTGCGTAGTCGAGAAACATGGTGAGCTGGGAGCGCTCGTCCCACGCGGGCGGCGTGTCGTCAATTCTGGTCATCGCGCGAAGCGTCCCCGATCACCGCGGCCGATGTCGAGGGATCTACCGACGGATCCACCGGCTCCACCCCACTTCTTGCTGCAGCGATCCCGTGCCCGTGTCCGCCCGGCGTGATCCACCGGACAGGGCCCGGTGCTCCAGCTGTACATCGCGGGTGCGACGTCCGACCGACCTCGCCTACGAGTGCGCGTCCGTGATCGCGATGACCTCGTCGAGGCGGTCCAGGGCAGCCTGTCGTCGACCTTGGCCTGGATACGGTCGCGCTCGGTGCGCAGCATGGCTCGTTGCTCGGCGTCGGTGTGCCCGGAGTCCCAGCACGGAAGGAGTACCGCGATCCTTCGGCTGGTCAGGCCGGCGGCGAACATCGGTGATCCTGTCCTGGGCATGCCCGCCTCCACGGTGCACCGCGTCCTGGCCGGTCAGCACCCGTCGATGCCGGGGCTCCTCCTTCGGAGACGGCGCTGGTGGCCTCGGGTGGCGCGGCTGCGTCAGCGACGGATTCGTCATGCGGGCCGTGTGGTGTCAAAGCCCCGGGCGGTTCAGCTCAGTAGGGTGCTCCGGGTGAATGAGGAGAACCCCGTTGCCGGGACCGGGAACGGCGCCCAGCGGCTACTGACGCTCTCCGACGGTGTGTTCGCCATCGCGCTGACGCTGCTCGTCCTCGACATCTCGGTCCCCGACGACCTGGATGCCCGGGCGTACGAGAAGGTGCTGCAGGAGACCATGACCCAGCTGTGGGCGTACTTCCTCAGCTTTGTGATCATCGCCGTGTTCTGGCGTGAGCACCAGCGGATCTTCCGCACCACACAGTGGGTCGGTCCGGTGGAAATGAATCTCACTCTGCTCGGACTCGCGCTGGTGGCGCTGCTGCCGTTCCCGACGTCTCTTCTGTCGGACTACAGCGAACACTCCTCGGCCGTCGCCTTGTATTCGGCGAACGTGGCAGCCACAGAGGCGGTGCTGATAGTGCTGTGGCACGTCGTGTGGAGCCGGGAGGGAGTGCGCCGACAGCCAGGGGCCGCAGAAGTCCGGCGAGCTTCGGTCACGGACACGGTCCCCGGTGTGGTGATCTTCACGGCCTCGGTACCGGTCGCCTTCCTCTCCCCCGCCGGGGCGATGTGGCTGTGGGCCTGCCTGATCCCCGTCAAGGTCATCACCGGGCGGAAGCTCGACCGGGCGTGGCGGGAGCTGGGAGTCTCTCGGTGACGGCAGCCCTACTCCGGTGGCAGCCGCTGCGTCCTGGCTCCTCACTGCCCCGGCCGTCACTCCATGGCTCGTGATCGACGCCGCCGGCATGGCCACGCCGCGCGCATCACGGTAGAAGTCTTCGGGTGGCCCGGCGGTCTTGCTCGCGGGTGAGGAACCTCCTCGTGGCTCACGGCAGCCGCCCGAAAACCGTGCTGCGACGCGCCGGCCGTCGCAGCGGTTCCATGTCTCACCGAGTTCGCGCCAAGTGGGCGCACAGCCTGGTGACGCGCTGCTCCCCGACCTGCCCGATGTGCTCAGGCGCAGTCCCACGCGGCCTCACGCCGCGATGCTCACCAGTCTTTGCGTACTGCGGCCCGCAGCCGCAGTGCGCTCGGTCGCCTTCCGGGCGGTTGAGCCGGCGGACCTGTCACGTGCACCACGCGGAGTCGAGCCGCGAGGTGACATGAGCGCGCTGGAGTGGTGCGAGGTCAGCTTTGGGCAGTGGGCCGGACGACGATCTCGTTCACATCCACCGCGGCGGGCTGTTCGATCGCGAAGGCGACGGCGCGGGCGATTGCGGCGGGCCGGATCGCGAGTTCGTCGCGCATCCGGGTGATCTCGGCTCTGACGCGGCTGTTGGCCGACGCCTCGGCGAACGGGGTCGCCGTCGCACCGGGCGAGACGGTGGTGACCCGCAGGGAGTCGCCGGCTTCCTGGCGCAGCCCCTCGCAGAGGGCACGGACCGCGAACTTGGTACTGGCGTAGACCGCCATGCTCGGCACGATGCGGAACGCGGCCGTGGAGGCGGTGGTGATGAAGTGGCCGGTGCCCTGCGCCCGGAAGACCGGCAGCGCGGCGCCGATCCCGTGCAGCACGCCCTTCACATTGACGTCGACCATCTCGTCCCATTCATCGGTGCGCAGGTCGTCGAGAGGCGAGAGCGTACCGACCCCGGCATTGCCCACCAGGACGTCGAGCCGGCCGAATCGCTCATCGGCGAGCGCGACCAGGGCCCGCATGTCCTCCAGGCGGGTCACGTCAGTACGGATCTGCACTGCCGTGCCGCCCGACTGCTCGATCCGCGCCACCAGTTCGGCCAGGCGCTCGGAGCGGCGCGCGCCGAGGACGAGACGCGCGCCGTGTTCGGCGAGCAGCAGGGCGGTCGCCTCACCGATGCCGCTGCTGGCTCCGGTGATCGCCACCACTTTGTCTTTGATTCCGGACATGATCTCGTCCTCTCCTTCTTCGGCACCCGAGTCCGGGCGCCGGGGACAACAGGAACTGACGAGTAATCAGCAAAGCGTTGCCGACGGGGCGGACGGTGCCGGTGTGATGTGGGGCCGTCGGCGGTGCCGCGACCGTGCTCGCACACCAGCCTCCGTCAGGCATAGCCTGGTATCCAGAATGTACTTATCCTGGAATTAGAGGTGCCACACTGCCATGTCGACGCAATCGGACCGACGCCGTCAGCTGAGTGCGTTCCTGCGCAGCCGGAGAGAGCGCCTCACCCCTGACGAGGTGGGCCTGCCCCGCACCGGTCGCCGCCGGACTCCGGGGCTGCGCCGGGAAGAGCTCGCGCTGCTGGCCGGGATCAGCGCCACCTGGTACACGTACCTGGAGCAGGGGCGGAACATCCGCGCCTCGGAGCAGGTTCTGACCGCGCTCGCCTCGGCGCTGCGGCTGGACCGGCACGAACGCGAGCACCTTCTCCGGCTCGCCGGTCATACACCGGTGGCCGAGGCCGGAGCACACGATCTGCTGACGGCAGCGGTGAGCGCCGTCCCCTTGCTGCTGCAGCCGAACCCGGCGTATATCATCGGCGGCAACTACGACGTTCTCAGCCACAACCGGGCGGCGGACGAGCTGTTCCCGCATCTCGTCACTGAGGCGGACCGGCCCGCGAACTTCGTCCGCTGGGTGTTTCTCGAGCCTGCGGCCCGGCAGGTGCTGGTCGACTGGGAACCCGAGGCTCGCGGCCTGCTCGGCCGGCTCCGGACCCTGGCGGCGAACCATCCCGGCGACCCGCGCTACACCCGGCTGGTCGAGGAACTGAGCGAGGACAGCCCGGAGATGCGGGAATGGTGGCCCCAGTACGAGGTACGGGCCCGGCGCGGCGGCCGCAAACGCCTACGGCACCCGCGGCAGGGGACGGTCGAGTACGTCTACACCGCCTTCCATGTGGCCGAACAGCCCGAACAAACCCTCGTGATCTATCTCCCGGGCGGCGGACCGACCGAGGGCACGGCCCTGCCCGGTGCGACGGTGTCTGCTCGTGCGGCGGAGGCTGAGGGCGATCGCCTGCACAGCGAGCGAGCCTCCGGACCGGGCAGCGCCCGGTGAAGCAGCCGCGTATCGCTGCGGGCGATGCGTGGAGGTTCAGCCTTGCCTCGGTGCCCAGGTGTGCGACAGTTCCCTGCTGCCGGCTCGGGACCGGGCGCGGGGGTGCGGTGGAGTCGGTCGATCTTCAGCCCATGGCACGCGGCCCGCCGGCCCGTCAGTCGCCCCTGCCGCACCGGCCTCAACCGGCCGCGTGCGTTCCGTTGGCCGAACGTCGCGTCGGAAGCCGTCACCCGGTGGGTCTCGGGGCAGTCACCCGCCCGGTCGAGCGCCGGCGCGAGGGGCTTCCGCATCGGCCGGTCGGCTCTGCCGAGGCCGCGCCGACACCGCGCGGGCCCCAGGCCTGAGCACCCCTGTGCCCTCTGCCAGGGGCGGCCGGCTCGCTCGTTCGGCGACCGGAGACAATACGCACCGCGAGCCCGAGCCCGACTTCTGCGCACGAAAGAGACCACCACCATGGCGGAACCCGCTCCGACGGATCTTATCCATCTCGCCGCCCCGGATGGGGACCGCTGCGTCGTCCGCGTCACCGGACGGTCCCGGCCGGGTGTGCTCACCGGCCACGACACGCTGCACGCGGATGTGCTCGCCACCACGAGCTTCGTCGATGCCCGGCTCGACCTGTACCTCCTCCAGGACGACCTGGACTCCTGGGAGCGGGAGCTCTCCGGCGCGGGACCCGGCCGGTCCCTCGGAATCGGCACGGAAGGTGGTCTGCGCATCGGCATCCACGTGCACAGCGACGGCTGGCTGTCGATCCAGCTCGAGGATCCGGAGCGCCTCACCGCGGTCCTGGGAGCCCGGCCCGAGGGGGACTGGATCGCCGAACATCGCAGGCGCCTGGAGCAGGTCCGGCTGGCCTGGCCCCGCGAAGTCGTCGAGACGGCTCCGGGAACCTGCGCGTGGAGCCCCGACCGCAAGCGGTGAGCCTCCGGCGGCCGGACCGGTTCACCGTGCGCGGAAGCTGTTCGCAGGGCAGGAGAGCCCAGGCGCCGGTGTGTCAGGAGGGGTCAGCCGTCGCCGCGGCGGCGACGGGCCCACCCGCGGCAACGGGTGCCCGGCCCGCCGGATTCCGGGCGAGGATCGGGCTCGCGCCGACGGCGAGCGCTCCCGCGAGGGCGGGCAGGTTCCGCCTGGAACATCGCACCCGGCGCGTCGTCGCCACCATGTCGACGCGTCGAGGGCCTGCGCGGCGGAGAGGGGCACGGCCCGTACCGCGGGAAGGGGCGGCAGGGCGAGTGCGGCGGTCCCGGCCCGGATGACCGGTTCCCGGGCTTCCTGCGTGCCGTGGCACCGTACGGCCGTGGACGGGTGAAGAGCATGCGACGGCCACGGTCGCTGCGACGACGGGTATCAGCGGACCGGCGACGTAGTACCACCACGGCGGCCGACAGTCCTTCCGCAGCTCGTACGGGCGATCTGCGGAAGCTCCACGAGCTCGGTTGCGGCACGTGCAGCCGGGGCCCGAAGGGGAGTGCACCGGGCCTCTGGCCGGGTGGCGCGGCCGTCGGGGCGGGTGCAACCTCGGCGCCCCGGACTGCCCGAGTCCTCGCGGCCCTGGCCACGGCGACCGAGGCGGCTCACAGGTCCCGGAGCACGCCGTGCGGTTGAGTCAGTGCCTGCCGTGCCGTCTGCGGTCGCCGGCGGGAGGGCGGGGCGCGGCGGGGCGGCCAAAGTCCTGGCGGAGGAAGGCAGGAGGCGTCAGGTGTCGTCCCGCGCGGCGTACTGGCGGCATTCCCCGGTGAAGACGGTGGCCAGTTCGGCGTCGATCACGGATGCCGCCAAGTCGGCCGCGGTGGCGCCGTTCACACCTGCCGGGTCGTGGTAGACCTGCGTCGCGAGTCCCTGGGCGACGGCGGTCAGCCGGACGGCGGCGGGCCAGGGGTCCAGTCCGGCCTCGACCTCGCCGCATTCCTTGCCGTTGCGGACGGCCGTGGCGATGTCGGCACGCAGTCGCCGGGCGGTCTCCGCGTCGATCTCCGCGAGGGCCGGGACGTCCAGCGCGCGGCCGGCGAACGCTCTGCTGACGCGGAACTCGGTGCGGCGCTCCTCGTCCAGGGGAAGGAGCTCGGTCATCGCCTGCGCCAGGACGGCCGCGACCGGGCGCCGATGCTCGATGCCGTCCCGGATCCGCTGCTCGGCCCGCTCGCGGAGGGCCGTGCCGACTTCCTGGAAGGCGTGGAGCAGCATGTCGTCCTTGGTGCGGAAGTAGTGCTGGACGAGTCCGACGGACATGCCGGCCGCTGCCGCGGTGCGGGCGACGGTGACCGCGTCGAGCCCTTGGTCGGAGATCAGCGTCCGGACGGCGACGGCGATCCGGCGCCGGCGTTCTCCGTGATCGGCGGTTCTTGACACTTGATAACCGTATCACCGTATGGTTATAGCCGTATAGCCATACGGTTATCTTCTTTCGGGATCAACGACGAGGAACCCCATGCGCTGCTTCCTCCGGCACGCCCTCACGAGGGCCATGCCGCTGCTGCTCGGTCTGCTGCTGTGTGTGGCGGCCGCTCCTCCCGCCGCTGCGGCCGCTCCGGCGGACCGCTACGCCGCGATCGACGCCTATGTGCGCGACCGTATGGAAGCCACCCGCACACCCGGACTCTCCTACGCCGTCGTGGGCCCCGAGGGGCCGGTGCATCAACGTTCCTGGGGAGAGGACGGGAGAGGTGAGCGCGTCACGGTCGACACCCCGTTCCTCTGGGGATCCGTCGCCAAACCCGTCACCGCGACCGCCGTGATGACCCTCGTCCAGGACGGACGCCTCGACCTGGACGATCCGGTCGTCGACCACCTCCCTGCGTTCCGGTTCGGCGGGCCCGCGCACGCCGGAAAAGTGACGGTCCGCCACCTGCTCGAACAGACCTCCGGCATGCCCGAATCGGCGACCTTCGAAGTGACCGACTGCTACGACGCCGACTGCCCTGCCCCCGCGGGGCGCCTCGCCGCCCTCGACCGGATCGAGCCGACCGGACCGCCTGGCGCCGCCTACGCGTACACCAGCGCCAACTACCTGGTGCTGACAGCCGTGGTCGAGGCCGTCACCCACCGCCCCTTCACCCAGTACGTCAGGCAGGCCGTCCTCACACCGGCGGGCATGGACACCGCCATCACCGACAAGGCGTCGGCGCGCGAGCAGCACCTGCCTCCCGGACACCAGATGCTGTGGGGCAGGCCGGCAGCCGTCGCCGACGAGATGGACGACCACGGAGCCGGCTACGGCTACCTGGGCGGAACCCTCACCGACCTCGCCGACTTCGCCTCACTGCAACTCCGCGGCGGGAAGACCGCCGACGGCGACCGCGTCCTGACCCCCGCGTCGACCCGGCTGATGCGCACCGAGGGCACCCTCACCGCTGAAGGCGGAGACTCCCCCACCCGCACCGGATACGGCCTCGGCTGGCGGGTGGGCGGGCTCAAGACCCCGCTCCGGAACGCCGTCTGGCACACCGGAGCGACCCCCGGCTACTCGGCCATGCTCTTCCTCATCCCGGAACGGAACGTCGCACTCGTCCTCCAGCAGAACCTCTACGGCCTCCTCCAGGACGAGTCCGTCATGCAGGTCGGCTTCGGAGCAGCACGGATTCTGGCCGACGGACGGGAGCCCACGGACGACCCCGCCGCGTCCCTCTACTACTGGGCGGTCTGGAGCAGCACCGCTCTGGCTGCGCTGCTGCTCCTCTCCACCGGGCGCGCGGCTCTGCTCGTCAAGCGCGGGCCCCTCGAGCCGGCCTCCAGGAAGGGTGTCCTGGCCCGCACCGCCGGTTGGTGCGCGGTCGGCGCGGTGCCGCTGCTCCTCCTGGTACCGCTCGCCCACTACGGTGACGTACTCGGACTGCTGCGGTGGATACCCGATGCCGTGACCGCGCTCTGCGTCGCGGCAGTGGCCGGCGGCACGACCATTGTGCTGCGCCTCGCCCACGCGATCCGTAGCATGCGCCGGCCCCTCGGTCCCCGCAGCCTTTCGGGAGACCGGCACAAACCTGCCGAAGGAGGCGCCGGCTGAGCCGCTCGCGGTTCGTCGCGCCGGGAGCCCGGCACCCGCATGCGCCGCTCCTCCCCAGCCCCCCCTGCCCCGGAGGGCGGACGGCGCGCCCGTCCGTCGCACGGTTCCTCACCGGGTGCAGCGGTGTGCCGGAGTCCCTTTCGGGTATCCGGTCACGCACCGCAACGGACACAGGAGAAGCGCCAGAAGGGGGACGGCGATGTCCGAACAGACCAGGGAAACACGCAGAGGTGCTGGGCGCTGGTATGCGGCCGGGATCGTCTCCATCGTGCTGCTGGCGGCGGCGCTGACCGGGTTCCTCGTGGGGGCGTTCGGCCCTGAGAACGAGGGGGACGCCGCCTGGGGCCCGCTGTTCGCCCCCGCCTTTCTGCTGTCGGCCGCGGGGGCGGCCGCCGGGGCATGGTGGTGGGTCCGGCGCCAGGCGGCGGGGGTCGGGCTGAGCGCAGGCCGGTACCTGAAGGTGAGTCGCGGGATCCAGCGGGGGCAGGTACCGGAGGACCCCGCCGAATTGCCCGCCGCGATCGACATCGTCCGACGGCAGCGGCGGATGCTGAGCGCCCAGCAGCGCCGGTGGGCGTGGTGGCTGATGGGCGGCGCCGCACTGCTGTTGCTCGTGAGCGCGGTGGCACAGGTCCTCGACCACCGCTACGGGCTCGCCTGCCTCAACCTCCTGATCATGGGCGTGGCCCTGATCAATCCCTTCGTCATGCGCCGGCAGCGGCGGCGCGTGAACGCCGTCGAGCAGGCGCTGGGCATCGCTCAGCAGCCGCAGGCCCCGTCCTCGGCCGTCGAGGCTCCTCCTCGTCACCCGGGAGTGTGAGGGGTGCGGCACCGGGCCGGCCGCGTGGGGAGGCGATGCTGTCCTCCTGATGCGGTGAGGATCTGGAGGAATCACCAAGCACCGGCGATGTGATGCGCTCCACACGTGTTGTGCGGGAACTGACTCCGTCGGCGGGCCGACATCTGGACCGTACTGCCGTGTCCCCTCGCGTGCCTCACCTCTGCCGCCGGAGTCTCCGCCATGAACGACTCGGTGACGCCCCCTTCCGGGCGACGCCTCCTCTCCGCTCCGTATGCCGCACTCGCCGGCTTTCTGCTGCTCCTTGCCGCTGCCTTCGCCCTGGCGTACCAGGCCGGATCGCTCGCCGGACCGGTGGCCCCGGACATGCGCGGGGTACCGCACGACGACGCTCCGGGCGGGGGCGGCATGGGTGGCTTGGGCGGCATGGATCACGGGGGTGGCCACTGATGCCCGCAGAGACCGCACCGCCGACCCTGGTCACCACGGATCTGACGGTCGGAGGGATGACCTGCGCGGCCTGCGTGCGCCGCGTGGAGAAGAAACTCGGCGCCCTGGAGGGCGTCACCGCCACCGTCAATCTCGCCACCGGTCGCGCCCGTGTGGAGCACCCCGCTCATCTCGGCACCACCTCGCTGGTGGAGGTCGTCGAGAAGGCCGGCTACGCGGCGAGCGTCCCCGCTCCGACCGCAGCCGCGGAGAGCGAGGTGGAAGAGGAGCAGCCCCGGGAGCGCTTCGGGCAGCGTCTGCTGGTGACGGCGCTGCTGGCCGCGCCGGTCCTCCTGCTGTCGATGGCGCCCTCCTTGCAGTTCCGCAACTGGCAGTGGCTGTGCTTCGTTTCGGCCGCGCCGGTCGCGCTCTGGAGCGCCTGGCCCTTCCACCGGCGGGCGCTGCGAGGACTGCGGCACGGGGCGGCCACGATGGACACGCTTGTCTCGCTCGGTGTGCTGGCCTCCTTCTCCTGGTCCGCCTACGCGCTCTTCCTGGGCGGCGCCGGCCATCCGGACACGCGCATGCCCTTCACGCTGCTGCCCGGCGCCTCCCACGGAGTCGCCCACATCTACTTGGAAGCAACGGTGGGCGTCCCGCTCTTCGTCCTGGTCGGCCGCCGCCTGGAGGCGCGCGCCCGGCGGGGCACCGCGGCGGCCCTGCGCTCGCTCGCGGAACTGGGCGTGAAAGAGGTGACCGTACAGGAGGGCAGCACCGAGCGGCTCATCCGTGCCGAACAGCTCGGTGTGGGGCAGGTGTTCGTCGTACGGCCCGGAGAGCGGGTGGCCACCGACGGAGTCGTCACCGACGGCACCTCGGCGGTCGACCTCTCCCTGGTGACCGGGGAGACCCGACCGGTGGAGGTCTCGGCCGGCTCGTCCGTCACCGGCGGGGCCGTCAACGCAGGCGGGCGACTGCTGGTGCGGGCCACCGCGGTGGGTGGCGACACGCAACTCGCCCGCATCACCGCCCTGGTGGCCGAGGCCCAGGCCGGAAAGGCCCGTGCGCAGCGGCTTGCCGACACCGTGGCCGGGTTCTTCGTCCCGGCTGTGCTGACCGTCGCGGCCACCGTGCTCGGATTCTGGCTCGGCGCCGGGGCCGACGTGCAGCCCGCCGTCACCGCGTGCGTGGCCGTCCTCGTCGTCGCCTGCCCCTGCGCGCTCGGGCTCGCCACTCCGACCACCCTGATGGCCGCGACCGGGCGCGGCGCGCAGCTCGGCGTCCTGGTCAGCGGACCGCAGGCGCTCGAAGCGCTTCGCCGGGTCGACACCGTCGTCCTCGACAAGACCGGCACCCTCACCTCCGGCCGGCTGGACGTCACCGCCGTCACCGCACGCGAGCACGGCCTGACGGCAGAGGAAGCCCTCCGCCTCGCGGCGAACGTCGAGAGCGGGTCGGAACATCCGCTCGGACGCGCCATCGTCGCGCACGCCCGGGGCAGCCTCGGGGAGGATGCGGTACGACCGCAGGCGCTCAGCGGCTTCCGGGCCACGCCCGGGAACGGCGTTCAGGGCGACGTCGAGGGCAGGGCGGTCGCGGTCCGTGCCCCCGAGGAGGAGCTGTCCGGTGCGCTGGGCAGCGCGCTCGCCGGGGCGCTGGAGGCCGCGCACACCCCCGTCGTCGTCCACGTCGAGGGGCGGGCGGAGGCCGTCATCGCGCTCGGGGACGTGGTGCGCGTCGGCAGTTACCACGCGGTGGACCGCCTCCGGCGGCTCGGGGTACGGCCCGTCCTGGTCACCGGCGACCAGGACGCCCCCGCGCGGGCCGTCGCCGCGGCCCTCGGCGTCGAAGAGGTACACGCCCGGCGCACCCCCCAGCAGAAGGCTGCGTTCGTCCGCTCCCTGCGACAGGAGGGCCGGAGAGTCGCCGTGGTCGGCGACGGGGTCAACGACGCGGCGGCGCTCGCCGGAGCCGACCTCGGCATCGCGATGGGCACGGGCACCGATGTCGCCATCGGCGCCGCAGACGTGACACTCGTCCGGGACGACATCGAGGCGCTTCCGGACGCCGTGCGGCTCGCCCGGCGCACCCTGGCCACCATTCGGGGCAACCTCCTCTGGGCCTTCGGCTACAACGCCGTCACCGTCCCGCTCGCCATGGTCGGCCTGCTCAGCCCGATGCCTGCCGCCGCCGCGATGTCCCTCAGCTCCGTACTCGTCGTCCTCAACAGCCTGCGGCTGCGCCACTGGCAGCCGGCCCCGGCCCCGGCACGCCGCCCCCGCTTCCCCGAGCAGCGCCCTGCGAACCCCTTCTTCCCGGAGTCGACGCGCCTGTGAAAGCCACTCTCCTCGCGCGGCTACGAGGCCCCGTCGCCGCCGTCGCCACACCGGTGCTCGCCTGCGGGCTCTCCCTCGCGGGCCTGGGCGCCTGGACCGCCGCCGGCAACGCGGGCAGCCCTCCGCGGCTCGCCGTCGCCGAGGGGCACGTCTACCAGCGCCTCGGCAACACTCCGGAGACCGCGGCCTTCTTCACGATCACCAACACCGGCGGCTCACCCGACCGGCTGCTGGCGGTCAGTTCCCCGCGCACGAAGGTCCCACCCGCCCTGAGCCGGCACCGGATGACCCGCTCGGGGGCCGCCTACCGGTGGCCGGTGGAGGACGTGGTGATTCCCGCGGAGGAGGGGCTGACCATGGATCCGCACGGCACCGACGTCACCGTCCGCCCCGACGGTGACTGGCGGCTGGGGCGGCGCATCCCCTTCACCCTGCACTTCGAGCGCGGCGGACCTCTCACCGTCCTGGCCACCGTCATACGCCCCGGTGACAGGAGAAACTGACGCGACGCGCCCCCCGACACCCGTCCGGCTTCCCCCTCGCGACGCGGCGAGGGGAGCCGCCGGGGCCGGGGGGCGCATCAGCCGGCACCGCTCCGGTGGCGCCGATGGTGCGGTTCGGCGCGAGTCCGACGGACAGGTGTCGTACCCGGCTAGCTGTTCGGTGTCCTCCTGCCGAGCCTGCCCGACCGAGGACCGGGCCGCTACGGGTGGCCCCGCGTCCGGGTGGGAGCATGAGGCGTGATGACTGTGGGGTGGTGCTCGAAGGCGCTGCGGGCGGGGATCTTCTCGGCCCTCTGCGTGCTTGTCGCCGCTCTGGGCCACGTCCTGATGTCCGGAAACGACGTCCCCGCCTGGGCGCTCGGCTCCGGGCTCGCCGTGACCGCGGCCGGCGCATGGCGGCTGGCCGATCGGGAGCGCGGACTGAAACTGGTCGTCACGGTCGCCGTCGTCGTCCAGGCGGTGCTGCACTCGGCATTCTCCCTGGCACAGTCCCTCTCACCCCGTCCCCCGGGGCCGGGGCCCGGCGGAACGAAGGGCACGGCTTTCGGCTCCCCGTCCGGGGGCACGGGCCGGATGTGCGGGGAGCAGGCCGTGCCGCACCTCGGCTCCCCGGCGGGCGGTACGGAGCACATGCACCCCGGTCCCATGGGGCACATGGATCATTCCATGAGCGGCACCTGGTCGTTCGGGATGCTGGCCGCACACCTGCTGGCAGCTGTGCTGTGCGGCCTGTGGCTGGGATACGGCGAGCGAGCCGCGTTCCGTCTCCTGCGCGCCGTCGCCGGCCGGCTCACCTCTCCCCTGCGGCTGCTGCTGGCCCTCCCCCGGACCGCGGACCGCCCACGGCCGCGGTCGGCCCGCTCAGGCGCCGACCTGACGGCGCATCTCCTCCTTCTCGCCTTTTCGATCACCTCCCGAGGTCCTCCTGCGGTGGCCGCTGCCGCCTGACGGCAGCCGGCATCCCGGGGCGCCTCCGCTGCGCCCCCGGGCCCCGGCCGTGCGCAATTCCGCGCGGCCGGTCCACTCACCGAACCGGGCCCGGCCCGGCGCTGAGCCGTGCGCGCTCGGCCGCGTCCGCATGCCGCCGGCGGTCGGGTTCCGGATGACCGAGAAGGACAACAGGTGATCGCTCCTGCTTTGCCATCGACGACGCACCACCGCGCCCTGGGAAGATCGGAGGCCGACGCGTCGGTCACCGCTTGGGCGCTGGCAGCCCGCAACGGTGATTCCCACGCCGTCGAGCTGTTCGTCCGTGCGCTGCACCGTGACGTGTTGCGCTACGTCAGCCACCTGTGCGGAGACCCGCAGGCCGTGGACGATCTCGCGCAGGACACCTTCCTGCGTGCCCTCGGCAGCCTGCACCGCTTCGAGGGACGCTCCTCGGCCCGGTCGTGGCTGCTGTCCATCGCACGGCGTGCGGTGATCGACAGCTATCGGCATGCCGCCGCCCGGCCCCGGGCAGCGGAGGTCGTCGACTGGCAGACGGCCGTCGAGCGTGCGCAGCCTCCGGGCCTGCCGGGGTTCGAGGAGGGGGTCGCGCTCCTCGAACTGCTCGCGTCACTGCCGGACGAACGCCGGGAGGCGTTCGTCCTCACCCAGCTGCTGGGACTTCCCTACGCGGAAGCAGCGCGGGTCAGCGGCTGCCCGGTGGGCACGGTCCGCTCACGGGTGGCGCGTGCCCGGGCAGCTCTCGCAGAGCTGATCGCCATGGCGGACGCCCCCGCCGCGGTGGCGGCCTGAGCGAGACCGGCGCACGCCGGTAGGGGTTCCGGTCCCGGGCACCGTTCCGGGGCCGGAACCGCACCCTGTCCTGTGCTGCCCGGGGGTTGTGCCAGGTCGGGAACTTTCGATCCTCGCCGGCAGGTGGCAAGGGCGCGGCGGCGTGGTGGCGCGCCGCCCCGCCCCGCCCCGGCACAGCGTTCGCGGCCGACGCCGGGGCACGGTTGCGAGAGCGACGAGTCGGCGGTCGGTCCCGGAGCGGCGGCCGGCTGTTCCTCGCTCGCGCCGGAACGGCCCCGCCGGCGGCTTCGGCTAGGACCGTGTCGCCCGCCTGCACCCGTCCCCGGCGGATGCGCCCGGCCCGACCGGCGCACTGCGGTCGTAGGGATCGATGTCCGCGCCGCCCCCTTCCGCCGCGTGGTCCGTCCCGAAGGGCGGTTCGAAGTAGCCGGTGGGCTTGCCGCAACCGCCGTTGGTCATGTCGTTCTTGTACGAGACGATCGAGAACGTGCCCGGCTCGGTCCGCACCTTGTCCGGGTCGTCCCAGCTCAGGACCAGTTCGCGCCGGACGATGGTGCGGACGATCTCGTCGTCACCACCCGCGTCCGCGCGGGTGACCGGGTAGACGAAAGTGACGTCGGCGGTCACCTGGAGCGCGCCGCGCTGGCCCTGGTCGTAGGTGAGTCGGCCCCGGGTCTTCACGACGTCGCCGACCAGGTGGACGCGGGAGGGCTGGAAGCGGCTGAAGAGGCGAAGGGGGTCGTTCTTCTCGCTCGGGCTCCGGAAGGCGGCGCCCAGGAAGTCCTGGACGTCCTTCTGGTGCGGGTTGATCAGTGCGATCGCCTTGTCGGGATGCTCGCCCCGCAGCACCCCGCGGTCCAGGTTGGAGGCGACGAGGAAGTCCCGGCTGCGGTCGAGGGCGCGTTCGACCTCGGACGCGGTCATCGCCCCGACCGCTTCGGCCTCCGGCACGGTGATACCGGCCGCTCCACTCGCCCAGCGGGCCGCCGGTGATCCGCGGAACGGCTCGTCCTTGGTGGGACGTCGGTCCGGCTGCGTCGGAGGCGCCTCGACCGGGCGGGCGGTCTCGGCTGCCTGCGGCGAGGAGTCGGTCCCGGGGAACAGGTCCATCACCCACCCGGGCGCGAGAGCCACCACGAGCAGCACCACCGAAGCCAGCAGCCCGGCGACGTACCAGCCTGTGCGGCGCTTGGGCCGGGCGGGCGTGTAGGTCCGCCAGCCCTCCGGGGGGCGGTCGGGTTCCTCACGCAGCCGCCTCGTGACGGCGCGGGCCCGTGCGGACGGTTCCTTGGGGGAGTCGGCGGCGCCCGCCACCGACTCCCGGAGAAACTGCTCCCACTCCTCGTCGGACTTGGAGGAGCCGCCCGGCTCCGTGCCCCCAGCCATCCCGAACCCCCTGGCGCTCATGTGACCTCGCGCCACTCCCCCGGGCGCGTCCGCATCATGGCACAGGGCGCTGACAGTGCAGGCGACCGGGCCGCCGATGCAGGTACGCCGCTCCCCGGACCGGCCGTCCGAAGCGTTCCGGCCGTCTCGGACGTCACCGCAGGAGACCACGTGGTGAACGGCGGCGTGCGGGCCCATCCGGACGGGCTTCGCCGTCCCGGACTCCGGGCGCCCCCGGTCCCCTGCCATGCGCCAGGGCTTGTCGCCCGATGGCGACGACAGAGTAAAGTATTCGTTCGGCCACGTTGCGTGCAGACCGTTCGGGTTGCTGTGGGCTGAGGCGACTGAGCGATGATGTTGGTGTGCGGAGCGCCAGGGCATACGCTGTGAGCGGAGCGCCGCGCGCTGCCGAAACACCGCACCGAGGGGGAACCATGCCGTGGTGGGCGCTGATCGCCATCGCCTGGATCGTCGCCGGGCCCGCCGCCCTGTACGCCATGACACGGCACAGGCGCCGGACGGACCAGGCTCTCGAAGAGGCCGACTCGCGGTACGAGGAACTCTCGCGCAAGTACACCGCTCTGCTGGAGAAGTCCGCGTCGGGTGAACTGCCCGGTGAGCGGGAGCGACACCCCGAGGCCTGAATCGGGCTCCGCGCGCGCTGTTTCCGGTTGCTGTGCTGCCGCTTGTTGTGCTGCCGCTGCGGAGGCCGCAAGCGTTGTGTGGAGCCTGCGGTCTCCCGGCGAAGCCCGCTCGCGTCGTTCCGCGTGGGGTGGAGGCTGGTGGTGTAGCCGTTGGGTATGGACTATCGGGAATGTCTGGCATGGCTCCGTCGTGCCGCTCGTGCCCCCGGAGCCGTGCTGGTGCTGCCGGTGGCGCTGGTGGTGGGATTGACGATCTGCGACGCCGTGTTGCCCAGTTCCCGCCACTTCGGGCCCCTGGTGATCGTCGCTCCTGCCATCGCCTCCGTACTGGGCGGCCCGTTGGCCACGGCAGCCGTCGGGCTGTGCGCCGTGGTGACGCAGTTGGCCCTCGGCCTGGCGAACGCCGGCTCCGACGTGATCGGTTACAGCACGCGTGCCGCCGCCATCGCTCTGGTCTCAGCGGCCCTGGTCCTCTACAGCCGCAGCCGGCGGCGGCGCGAGGAGCAACTCGAGCAGGCCAGAACAGTGGCCGAGGCAGCCGGCGAGGTACTGCTCAAGCCACCTCCGGCGCGGCTCGGCCGGCTGTCCCTGGCGACCGCCTACCGGTCGGCGCAGCAGGAGGCACAGGTGGGCGGCGACTTCTACGCCGCAGCCCGGACCGTGGGCGGTACCCGGCTCATCATCGGGGATGTGCGGGGCAAGGGGCTGGACGCGCTGGAGGACACCTCCCTTGTCCTGGGCGCATTCCGGGCGTTCGCCCATCACCGCCTGCCGCTGCCGGAACTCGCCCGTGAACTCGACACGGTGCTGAGTCTGCACAATCTCGACACCGACATGATCGAGGACTTCGCCACGGCTGTGCTCGTCGACCTCTTCGACGACGCCGACGAGCTGGCGCTGGTCTACTGCGGGCATCCTCCGCCCTACGTCCTCGGCCGGGGGACGGTCCGGGCTCTCGAAGCGGCCCGACCGTATCCGCCCCTGGGCCTGGGCGAGCTCTCCCCGGAGTCGAGGGCCGTGGAACGGCATGTGTTCGCGCCCGGGGAGACGCTGATCCTCTACACCGACGGGGTCATCGAGGCGCGCAACAGCTCCGGTGACTTCTACCCACTCGCCGACCGCCTGGCCGAACTCGCCATCGGCACCGCGGAACAGACCACCGACGCCGTGGTGAGCGACCTGCTGGAGCACACCGGAGGCCGGCTCCAGGACGACGTCGCCCTCCTCACTGTCCAGCGGGCGCCTTCGGACCCTGCCGCGGCAGCACAGCGGGACGTTCCGTTCTCCTGAGCACCTGTGGCCCCCGCACCTCTCAGAAGCGCGGGCGGGGGCGGGGGCGGAAAGACCGATGCCGGCTGGACAGCGGGCAGTCGAAGCTCCAGGCGTACGGGCAGGCTTGATTGTGAACCCGCCTGTCGAGCACTTCTTCACCTCCAGTCACCTCTTTCCCAGCATGCACATTTGAAGGGGCTCGTGGGGCTCCGACGCCTGTCGATCAATATTGACCAAATGCAAAAATTGCGGCCTGCTTACGTCAATCGATCAGGGATGGTCTGAGGGCAACCGACTGCGAGTGAGAGGTGTACGAGTATGCCGGGCGAAGAGTTCAACAAGATCGTGAACAGTGACCTCGAGCCGGTCGCGGTGGTGGCCCAGTGCCTCGACAATCAGTGGATCCCGCAGGAACTGCTCGGGTCGATGCTCGAACGCGGCCGGTCGCTACGGGATGCCGAGGTGGCTGGAGCCCGGCTCCAGGCCGTGCGGCACGAGTACCTGCGGGCGATTCTGAATGCTCAGCAGGTCATCGTCAACCGTGCGTTCTTCCTCAACAATCAGGCCGTCTACCAGGATTTCCAGAACGGCGGTGCTTCACGCGACGCGTTCAAAGAACTGCTCCGCGATGCGGTGATCGTTCCCTATCTGTACAGAGAGAGGGGACTGGTGGCGGAGCAGAGTTTCACCGTTCGCACCGAGGGGGAACGGGCATGGCGGGAGGTCGTCGCCGACGCGGGGACGGGGAGCTGCCTCCGGCTGTCCTGGGACGAGGACGAGAACACCCGGCTCACCGACCTCAAGCTCAAGGACTCGTTCCACGACCAGCTGCTGAGCATGGCCAGATTCAGGACAGAGAGTCTGATGCGTGACTTCAAGCTCGACGACGAGGGCGCGAGGCAGCTGAAGGCCAGACTGAGGGATGTCTCCCGCTGGGCGGTGGACAGGGAATCGGTGGTGCGCGAGGAGTTCTACAGGGAATTTGTGGTGGCCGAGGGCACCGACCCGGCAGAAGGTCGATACGACCGGTCGAAGCCGTTCGCGGGAGAGTTGAAGCAGCTTGCCGACCTGAAGTACAACACTTCCCTGTCGGACGCTGTGGGACGTTACCCGTTGACGCCGGCGGATTCACTGGACCGTACGGCTCTGCAGGAATTAGACCGCGCGCTCTCACGCGGCACGGCCGTGTCGGCGGACGAACTTGTCCGGATGCTCCAGCAGCAGGCGTTCGCTCTCGTCCAGAATCCGTTGGACGTCGGGCTCACCGGGCTCGACCTGCATCATGTGCGGCAGGCGAGGGGGACCGACGAGTGGACGCTCTACAAGGACAGCCTTCTGCGCCTCCTTCGGGATCCCGAGCGCCTGGCGGAAACACCTGAGGCGTTCAGGGACCGCAGCCAGGACGTGTACAACCGGTATGTGTCTCTTGCCGAGCGGCTCGGTGGCATCGTTGGCGCGCGACGCGCTGGGGTGGTGGACCGATGGCAGCCGATCATCAAAATGAGCATTCATACGCTCGGTTCTGTCATCTCCGTCATCTTCGGCGAGGAACCCTGGATCGAGGTGGTCGGGAAAGTGGCCGACTCTGTCGCCGCAACGGCATCCAAAGGTGTGGTCCGCTTCGCTGTGGTCGGTCGGGACCAGCGGCAGACCAGGAAGCAGATGGAGACGAGCGTGGATCTGATGCAGGTGAGGTTCGACCGGACGAGGGAGGAGTGGGAGGGGCTGGTCCGGCGAATGCAGGAGGCAGGATTCTCTCGGCGTGAGCCGGTCCACCGCCCCGGAGAGGACGCCACTTTGAACGCTCCGGACGAGAGCGAGGGAACCGGCTGAGCCGTCTCATCGGATGAGGTGCCGCAGGCGGGCCTGTGTGAGGGCGGCGAGGGTGAAGCCGTCGGTGAGGGTGCCGTCGACGATCTTCCTGTCGAGTTCCTCGGGCGTGAAGGTGACCAGGCTGCGGATTCCCGCCGCGGTCTCCAGCGGGCCTGTGGCGGTCAGCGAGGCGAAGAAGAGGTGTACCGGTTGAGAGTGCAGGCCGGTGTCCGGATGGACGACGCCGATGGGAGTGACCGACTCCACCTGCGCCGAGAGCTCCTCGTCGAGTTCCTTCAGGGCATTGCCTTCCGCGGTGAGCCCTTCGGTGCCGAAACCACGGGGGATCTCCAGAGTCCAGCCCCGAATGGCGTGCCGGTAGTTCTCCATCAACAGGACGCGGTCGTCCAGGACAGGCAGGACCGCCGCACCCGGTGAGTTCGCGGTGCTGAGGATCCGCAGATAGGTGCCGAGGCGGCCGTCGGGAAAGCGGACCGGGTCGCGCAGCAGGCGAATGTAGGGGTCCTGGTAGACCAGACCGAGGGTGCCGAGGTCCTCGGGTGCCTGGCGGGGGTCGACGATGTCGATCGCACCGGGCCCTTCCTCGTTGCGGAACAGGTCCGGCTGCTCCTGACGCAGTCGGCGGTAGCCGTCCATGGGGTCCTCGTGGGCATCAGTCATGCATGAAGTATGGGACGGCGCCGTCGGCCACGGTCGCGGTTCGGCGCGGGAGCTGGAGCAGTTGCCGGCCCTGGGGCCGTCCTCCCCGCTCCGCACACCGCGGCGAGCCGAGCCGTCTCCGACTCCGGTGCGGGCCGGCCGGACGGACCATTCAGGCACCGGTGGAGGCTCTGAACCGTGCCGGGTCAGCCGGGGATCCGATCGGCGTCCCGGACGGAGCGGCAGCGTCAGACGGACAGCAGGTCGGCTGAGACGGCCCAGAGCCGTCGGGCCAGACCGGGGTCGAGGGCCCACTCCTTGACCCCGTGGGGATGCTGCGCGAGGTCGGCGTCGTTCGGCACGGGGTACGCCTCCTGCGCATCGTCCAGATAGTGCCCGCCGGAGTGGCCGAAGGGAGGCCAGGCCGCGGCGACGATGCTGGTCGCGGCCCCCTGCTCGACCGTCTTGTACGTGAAGACGCCGGCGGCCTCGGCGGCGTCGAGCGACTGCCGCTGCTCCGGCGTGAAGTTGCGTTGCAGCCCGGTGGAGACCCCGCCGGGGTTCACGGCGTTGGCGACGATCCCGTCAGCGGCCCATCGGCGGGTGGCCTCGACCGCGAACAGGGAGTTCGCCGTCTTCGACTGCGCGTACGCGATCTGCGGGTCATAGCCGCGGTGTTCGAAGTGGAGGTCGTCGAAGTCGACCCCCGAACGCATGTGCGCGGTGGAACTCACCGCGACGATGCGGGACCCTGCCCGGTCGGAGGCTCCCAGTGCCAGGGCGCCGTGCAGACCGGCGGCGAGCGCGAAGTGGCCGAGATGGTTCGTCGCGAACTGCATCTCCCAGCCCGCACGCGTCCGTTCGAGGCCGCCGGTGACCACGCCCGCATTGTTGACCAGAAGATGCAGCGGGCCACGCCACGCCTCGGCGAAGCGGGCGACGGTCGCGGTGTCGGCGAGGTCGAGCGGGGCGACCCGGGGCCGGATTCCCCCGGTGGAGTCACGGATCGACTCGGCGACCGCCTCGCCCGCGGCGGTGTTCCGGACCGCGAGGGTGACCTCCGCGCCGGCCGCGGTCAACGCGCGGGCCGTCTCGATCCCGATGCCGGAGGAGCTTCCGGTCACGATCGCGCGGACACCGGTCAGATCGAGGCCCCGCAGTACCTCCGCCGCGGTGCTGGCGGCCGTGAAGGGGGTGGAGATGAGTTCGGAATCAGCCACGACAGCGACTATACAGATTAGACACTTTTTGTATAGTCCGCCTCTGCCCGTATGCTCGCCTCATGAGCAGCCCTGATGTCGGTCACCCTTCTCCGGCAGCCGCCGACACCAGCCGGCGGACCGCGGTCCTGGACGCAGCGCTGCCCACGTTCGCGCGCTTCGGCTACCGGAAGACCTCCATGGAGGAAGTGGCACGCACGGCGCAGATCTCCCGGCCGGGCCTCTACTTCCTCTTCTCCTCCAAGGAGGAGCTGTTCCGGGCCGCCGTCATCCAGCTCCTGGAACGCGACCTCGCGGCCGTCGAACACGTACTGGCCGATGCCGCACGCCCCCTGCCGGAGCGTCTCGCCGAGGCCTTCGACCAGTGGGCGGGCCGCTACGTCGGCCCCGCGGCACGCGACATCACAGAGGTCATCGAAGCCAACCCCGGCCTGCTGGGCGAGACGACCGAGACCGCGCCGCGGCGCTTCGAAGCGCTCGTCACGGAAGCGGTCGCCGTGGAGACAGGGCGGGAGAAGGCGCGCGCCGTCGCCCGGACGCTGAACAGCGCCTCGATCGGCCTCAAGCACCAGGCCCGGTCACGGGAGTTCTTCCGCGAGCGGCTGAGAGTCGCCATCGACCTGCTGGTCGACTGAAGGGGCGACTACCGGCATCCCCCGCGAGTGCTCCGGGGTGTCGGAGAAGTCCGGGGGCTCCGGACCGGTTCGACGCGCTCCCCGTCGTCGAGCACAGCCCCGTGCGCGCTGCCGTCCCCAGCGGATCGCCGGGGCGGTGCACCCGACCGGGCCCTACCGGACCGGCCGACGTTTGGCCCGGGACCGGACTCGGGATGGCTGGACGGTGACGAACATTCCACCGTCCCGGACGGCAGGACACGATCCTTGCCAAGGCCCCCGGTGCGCTCCGGGACGGAAGACCGGGCGGAAGCCACGCCGGACGGGAAACACGAAAGCGACCGGCTGCGTCAGCGGCGCAGCGGGAACACCCCCGGTCCGGCCACGGGAGCGCGATGACCTGTTCGAAGGGGACCGACGCGAAGGGGCGGTGGCTCGCGGGGATCAGGCTGCTGGTACTGACCGCGGTCGCCCTCACCGCGGTGGGCCTTGCGGGATACGCCGCCGGTTGGGTGTGGCTGACGACAGCTCTGGGGCCGACGGCCTACCTGCTCCTGGCGCACCCCGGAGACGAGGCGTCCCAACTGCGCAGTGCGCTCCTGGGGCACACGACCGCGATCGCCTGCGGGCTCGCCTGCCTGGCCGCTTTCGGCCTGTGGAGCCATCCCTCGGTCGTCGAGGCGGGTCACGAGAGCCTTCCGCAGATCGGGGCGCAGGCCGTGGCCGTGGGGCTGACGCTGCTGGGGCAGACGCTGCTTCGGGTGGAGCACCCGCCTGCCGCTGCGACCGCGCTGCTCATCACCTCCGGCATCACCCGGCCCGGCTACCCGCTGTACGGCCTGCTGGCCGGGCTGGCGCTCCTGCTGGCCCTGGTGGCAGTACTGGCACGAGTGCCCGGTACCCGGTCCGGGAACAGTGCGTAGCCCGAAGGACACGTAGGTCCAGCAAAGCAATCGTTCCCTCGCCGACGAGGCATGCGAGCGGCTTCCTACGCGCCTTCGCGGCGGCGCACGATCTCGGTGATCCAGGTCGGTGCGAACGGGGACGTACAGCCCGGGGAGGTCGGATACTCCCTGAGCACCTGGAGGCGCTCCCCGATGTCGAGGGCACGGGCACGGTGCTCGGCGTGCTCGATGCCGATCTGGGCCAGGCAGTGGTTCATGGCCCATTGCAGTCGCTCCGGGGCGTCCTTCATGTCCGCCTCGATGACGTCGAGCAGTTCGGCGAGCTGAAGGCCCTCGGGGCGCTTTGCCACGCGGTGGACGGTCAGCGCCCAGCCGGCGCTCGCGATCGTCGGGTCCGGATCGGCGAGCCAGGCCAGGCGCAGCGTCTCGGTGTGCGGGCTCTTCTTCACCACGTGGGCGACGAGCCAGTCGTGCACCTTGGGGGTGCGCGCCTGGCGGAGCATGGTGTCCAGTTCGTCCGGTCCGAAAGCCTTCGGTCTGCAGATCAGGAGGGCCAGCAACCGTGCCGCGGTGTCGCCGGTCGCCCAGAGGCCGCGCGCCAGTTCGTGCTGAGTCTTCAGTCGCTTGGCCAGCGCGCGGAGGTTGCCGAGGTGCACACCGTGGTCGTCGCCGTGCCGCTCGTTCACCTCGCGGATGCGCGAGTCCTCGAGTTCGGCCAGTTCCGCCCCCACCTCGTCCAGCAGGGTATCGGCCACTGCGGCCTCCTCTCCGCCCTACCAGTCGCAGTGCCGCGTCCGGGGCTCAGCTCAGCGTACGGTGCGCTTCCACCGCGCGCGGAATGACCGCAGTGCCGATGCCGTCGGGTCGGGCCCACGTTCCGCCTCGAGACGGGCGGGCCTGCGGGTGACAGTCGCGGTCTGCACCATGATCCCGCTGGTATTCGGTTTCCCGGAGGCTGCGCCGCCCCCGTGCTCATCACCGCCGCCCGCCGCGACTCCGTCGTCCGGGCGGCTGCCCGCGCCGGTGGACGGCCGCTCAGCGCACCAGCAGATCGATCACGCCTGTCAGGTCCTCCACGCCGTCGCCGTCGGCCAGCCGGCGGCGCATCAGCGCGAAGTAGGGACTGAGCAGTTCCGGGCTGACGCCCTGCTGTTCGGCGGTCTGCAGGAAGGTCGGCGTACCGGCCACCTGCATGGCGAGGGTGGAGAGGACCCCTTCGGTGTAGTCGCCGCTTCGCAGCTGGTCGGCGGTCCGGTGGACCGATGGGGCCATGGCGGTGAGCCAGTCGGCGAGCAGCGGCGCGAACGACGCGGGGTCGATATCCTCCTTGCGGATCAGTGCGAAGGCGTGCGCGGCCCCGGCGAGCATCCCGTACATGGCGCTGAGCAGCGCCACGTCGTGCAGGGCTGCGAAGCCCGCGTCCCGGCCCACGTAGCGGGTGCCGAGCGGGACGCTCAGGGTTTCCTCGTGCTGTTCGAACAGTTCCTGGGAGCCGCTGTAGAAGACGTAGCCGCCTGCCTCCGGGACGCCGGCCATCGGCGGGACAGCCATGACCCCGCCGTCCAGGTAGCGGGCACCGCGCTCGCGGGCCCACTCCGCGCGGGCACGGGCTTGTGCGGGCGTACAGGTGGTCAGGTTGACGAGGTCCTTACCGGTCAGGTCCGTACCGGTCAGCACCTTCTGGACCGAGTCGTCGTCCATGAGGCAGACGACGATCAGGGAGTTCGCGGCGACCGCTTCGGCTGCGCTGTCCGCGGCTTCGGCGCCCTCGGCGGCAAGCGCCGCGGCGCGCGCCGGGGTGCGGTTCCAGACGGTGAGCGGATGGTCTGCGGCGAACCAGGTCCGGCCGAGCGCGATACCCATCGCGCCGAGGCCCAGCAGGGTGAGGGGCGAGTGGTGAGCAGAGTGACGTGTCATGCCATGAAGCCTGGTCACAGACTTGAGTATGCTCAAGTACGCACTTCGGGGTGGGTGGTTACTCCGAGGTGAGCGAGCACGTCACCGGGGTGCCGAGGGGTGGAGCATGACGACGCTGAACCGGCCGGGTGCGCCCGGCGGGCATATCTGCGGTATCGACACCGCGATGGAAGTGATCGGCGGCAAGTGGAAAGTGCTGATCCTCTGGGCGCTCCACGAGCATCCCTGCCGACGCTTCGGCGAACTGCGCCGGCTGCTTCCAGGGATCACCGAGAAGGTGTTGGCCTCTCATCGGCGGGAGATGGAAGGGGACGGCGTCGTCTGCCGGGTGTCCTACGACGAGGTGCCGCCGCGCGTCGAGTACGCGCTGACCGGGGACGGCAGGCGGCTCAACGAGGCGCTCCGGCCGCTGGCCGCCTGGGGACGCGAGCGGGCGACCGGCCAGGAGCCGGGGCAGGTGACGGAGTGACGCGGTGCGGCAGAGCGTCGAAGGCTCCGGTTCCGGCCGCTCGTTCGGGAGAGGGTCCGCCTCGTCCCCGAGCGCCGGTGCCGTCCCGGCGGCCGCCGACAGCCGCCCGCAGAGCGCCCCGCGCCCCTGAGGCTCCAGCCCTCGCGCTCCCGGCCCGGGAAGCGGCCCGTCACTCGGTGTAGTACAGCCCGAGGAATTCCTCCAGCGCCGCGTCGACGCCGGCCCGATCCCCGGTGGCGAGGAGGTCGAGCAGCAGGCCGCGCACCGTGGCGAGCCCCAGCCTGGCACGGCTCCGGGCCGTGGCGGGGTCCGCCCCGGCGGCTTCCTCGGCTGCCGCGAGCGGCTCCAGCCACTCCGCCACCAGCCCCTCCAGGAACGGGAGGGCTTCCGGCCGGCCCCGCAGGGCGTGTCCGCAGATCTCGAAGAAGAGCCGCTCCTGGCCGGCCAGTCGAGGGTCCGCCAACTGCTGCCACAGGCGCCGCGCGGCGTCGGCGGGCGAAAGGCCGGGCTCCAGGCGGAGCCTGGCCAGCAGTTCGCGCCGGCGCCGCTCCGAGGCTCGGACGATCTCGAGGAGCAACTGCTCCTTGGAGCCGAAATGGTGGATCAGCATACGGTGGCTGACTCCGATGGCGCCGCCGAGCCGGCGCAGGCTGAGATCCACGATGCCGTGTGCCGCGACGTGATCGAGGGCTGCGTCCACCATTCGGGCGCGCCGGTCCCGGTCCGTGCCGGGTGTCGACGGGCTCTCCGACCCGGTGTCGTCCGTATTCCCCACCGCAGGAGTGTACCAAGCGGTACATGCGCCATGTACCGTTCGGTACATGAAGCCCGTCACCGTGTCGATCGACGTACCGCAGACGCCCGAGCAGGTATACGAGTTCCTCGATGTCATGGCCCACCATGAGCGGTTCACCGACCACTACCTGACCGACTGGCGCCTCGGCGGCCCCCGCCGCGGCCCCGGGTCCCGGGCCACCGTCACCGCCGCGCTGGGCGGCACGACGACCGAGGTCGCCATCGAGGTCGTCGAGGCCGAGGCGCCACGGCACATCACCGAGCGCAATGTCAGCGCGGCCGGGCGACGTGTCGCCCGCGGCATCTACACCATCGAACCGCTGCCGTCCGGCGGAAGCCGGGTCTCCTTCTGCTACGCCTGGGAGCAGGCCCCGCTCCCCGACCGGCTGCTGGCTCCCCTCGTCCGGACCACCATGCGGAGGGCGAACCGCACGGCCCTCCGGCGCCTGTCCACGGAACTGGCTCGGCACACGCCGGGCGCCGGGACCTGAACGGGCGGCCCGCTCAGCTTCACCGCCCCGGGCCGGCCGACACGACCGGCGCCGGCCGTCCGGCACCTCACCGCCGGCGACGATGCCGTCCTGCTCGACGTGGCTGTCCGAGGCCGCCATGGCTCTGCCAGACTGCCCTCATGCCCCCAGCACCACACCCGGTCGCCGAGACCCTCTCCTACCTGGCCGGTGAGTGGAGCGTGCGCCGCCAGGTACTCGACCGCTCCGGCGGGGGGCGCGGCCGGTTCGACGGGCGCGCGGAATTCCGGGCCGGGACGGGCGGCGAGTGGCTGCATGTGGAGACGGGCGTCCTGGAGTGGGACGGGGTCCGGCGCGAAGCGGGGCGGACGCTGCGGCTGCTGCCGGGCGCCGCCGGTACCGCCGAGGTGGCCTTCGCGGACGGGCGGTTCTTCCACGCTCTCGATCTGCGCAGCGGGCGCTGGACGGCACGGCACCAGTGCGGAGCCGACCTGTACGAGGCCGACTTCACGGTGGTCTCCCCCGCCGAGTGGCGACTGTGCTGGCTCGTCCGCGGTCCGGCCAAAGACCAGTTGCTCGACTCCCGCTACCGCCGCCCCGCACACAGCTGACGCCGTCGGGCGCGGGGCCCGCCGCGCCGGTTGACGAACACCGTCAACCGATTCGGTCACCTGCCCTTCGGTCGGCGATGATGAGCCGGTGACGTTGAGGATCGACATCGACGGCCTGCCGTCCGAGCGCGTGCGGTTCGCCGCCTCGCCCCTGGCCGAGCTGACGGCGATGCTGCATGTACTGGCCGAACCCGGGCATCACCCCCGGCACGCCGACTGGGCCGCCGAGACCTGGGCGGGGATGCCGCCGCATCTGGCCGAGCGGTTGCGTGAGGCGGAGTGCCTCTGGCGCTCCTCGCAGGCCGACTTCCTGATCCCCGCCCGGCCCCGGCCCACCCTCGCCGAGGAGTTGGACGCCGTGGACCGGATCGACGACGAGACATATGTGACCGCAGCGCTCGTGACCACATGCGGCGGCAGCCGGCGCCACTTCGCCGCGCCGTCGCCTCTCGCCGACGCGACCACGCGCGAGCGGGCCTTGGGGCTGGCGCTGGCGCGCGGCGCCCGGCACGAGGCGTTCGCCGAACGGCTGCTGTCCGATCCGGCCGCTGTACGGTCCCGGGTGCGCCGCACTCTCGAGGACTGTGCCGAAGCCTTCTTCGACGCCGCCTGGTCGGACGTTGCGGTGCGGCTCGCCTCCGATCTGCGCCTGAAGAACGATTTGCTGCATCGGCACGGCACCGAGGCGGCACTCGCCTCGGTATCCGGCGCCGTCACCCTGGCGCCGGACGGCAGCTGCATCGTCGTGGACAAGCTGCAGGACAAGGCGACCACCGCCCGCGGCGCCGGGGTCACCTTCGTCCCCAGTGTCTTCGGCAGCCCGCACCTGGTGGTGGTGCACGCGACGGGCTGGCAGCCGGTGGTGCAGTATTCCGTGGCCGCCGATCCGGGCCCCGCGGAGACGGTCCCGCTGGAGACGGTGACACTCCGGCTGAAGGCGCTCGCCCATCCGGTACGGCTGCGGCTGCTGCGCACCCTGGCCCGGGGTCCGCACACCACCGGCGAACTGGCCCACAGCTGGGGCCTGTCGCTCCCGGAGACCTCCCGTCACCTGGCCGTGCTGCGCCGGGCGGGCCTGCTCACGACCGAGCGGCGGGGCCGCTATTCCCGGTACACCCTCAGTCTGCCCGACGTGACCGCGCTCGGCGACGATCTGCTGGCAGCCGTACTGCGCTGAGCCGTTCTCCGTCCCTCGCCGGCGCCGTGCAGACCGAGGCTGTGGACAGTGCAGGCGCTGCGTGAGGACGATCCGGCATACGTGGCGGACTACCTTCGTCCAGTTCGTCATCCCGACCGTCGTGGCGACGGCCCTGTACGTCTCCCGGCTGTCCGCCATGCCGCAGGCGCGCCGCGAAGCGTGATCCGCCGGTCCCGGCGGACGGCCGGCGCCGGACTCCGGGTCCCTCACGGGGGGCCGCTCTGCGCGGACGCCGCCTCTCCCGCGCGATCTCCGAGCTCCGTCACCTCCGGCTCCGAGAGCCGCAGGCCGACGGCGCCCAGATCCTCCTCCCACCATTCGGAGGTCGAGGTTCCGGGCAGCGGCACGGTCACCGGTGCGCGCCGCACCAGCCAGGCCAGGGCCACCTGGGCCGGGGAGGCCCCGTGCCGGGAGGCGATCCTGCCGAGCGCCGAGTCCGGGGCGGCTCGCAGCTCATTGGCCGGCGGGAACCAGGGGAGGAAGGCGATGCCGTCGTCCGCGCAGACGTCGAGGACGTCGTCGTGGTCGCGGGTCAGGAGGTCGTAGCGGTCCTGCACCGAGGCGATGTCGGTGACCAGCCGGGCCCGGGCGAGTTCGGCGACGCCGACGTTGCACAGGCCGATGGCGCGGATCTTCCCCGCGGCACGCAGTTCCACCAGCGCCCCGAGCGATTCCTCCAGCGGCACCGCGGGGTCCACCGCGTTGAGCTGGTAGAGGTCGATCGTCTCCCGTCGCAGTCTGCGCAGACTCCCCTCGCACGCCTGCCGCAAGTGCTCGGGGCGCCCGTCGGCGCGCCAGGTGTTGCCACCGAGCGCGATGCGGCCGCCCTTGGTGGAGACCACCACCTCGTCCGGACAGTCGACGAGCGCCTCGGCGATGAGTGTCTCGCTGATCTCGGGCCCGTAGCAGTCGGCCGTGTCGACGAGTTGGACGCCGGCTTCGACCGCGCGCCGCACGACCGCTGTGGCCGCGGCCGGATCAGGTGGGGGCCCGAATGTTCCGGGCCCGGTCAGCCACGCACCGCCGAACCCGATACGGCGCACCCTGAGGTCCGGCCCGATCTGCATGCTTCCAACAGCTGTCCAGTCCATTCCGCGGGGCCTCGCTCGTTCCGGGGGACGCTCCGCCGGGTGCCGCACTGAGCCTCGGCCCGGCCCTGCTCAGCGTGTAGTACGGCAGAAAGCGGAGCGCGTCCGGCGCACCGGAGGCGGGCAGAATCTCACCCACGCGCCCTCGCCCGCGCAGGCGATCCGTCTCCGAAGGGGCCGAATCCGTCGGCTTCCGGGGGGGGCGGGCCTCTTCGCGTCGCGGGGAGCCCGGCTGTCGAGGCGAGTCTCCGCTCCGGCGGAATTCCCGGTCACGGCATTAGACTCGGGCCATGGGCAGGATCGACCGGGCCGGCAGGGTGATCGGCGCACCGCGGGCGACCGTCTACGGAGCGCTTCTCGACCGGGAGGCTCTGGAGGCGTGGCTTCCCCCCGACGGCATGCGCGGGCGGATCGAGCGGTGGGACCCACGGCCCGGCGGCGGGTTCCGGATGACCCTCACCTACCTGGACCCGGCGGCCGGCCGGGGCAAGACGTCGGCAACGGAGGATGTCGTCGATGTCGGGTTCGCTGCCCTGGTGCCGTTCGAACGCGTGGTGCAGCAGGCGGTCTTCGAGGCCGATGATCCGTCGTTCGCGGGGACGATGACCATGACCTGGCAGTTGGCTGCCGCCGGTGCGGACCGGACGGAGGTCAGCGTCACCGCGACGGGCGTGCCGCCCGGTATCGACCCCGCGGTCCACGAAGCCGGGATCGCGTCCTCGCTGGCCAACCTGGCCTCGTATGTGGAGGACGACTGACGCAGCACGAGCGGGCCCGCGGCCTACTGCTCGTGCGCTCGGGTCTGCAGGCGCCAGGTGCTGCCCGCGCACGGCAGCGGCGGGAAGGTGTGTCCCGCCACGTCGGTGCTCCAATGGTGTCCCTGACCGCAGTCGCACGCGTAGATCCCGCTCACCGGGACCTGCTGTCCCGGTCTGAAGTGCTTGTCCTCGTCCATACGCCGGATACTGCGTCCTGGCGGCGCAGAACGCATCCCACCTCGCCGGTCCACCGGCGCTCTCCCCCGTTCGCCGCGCCCGGCGGACAGCCGGAAGCGGGACATCGCTGATCATGATGCATGGGCTCCGTCCCGCTGGGAAACCGGAGCGGTCGACAGCAGACGACGAGCGAGCAGAGGAGCCCCCCATGCGCGACGACGAGTTCCTGGCACAGGTGCGCGACCGCGGCGGCTACGCGGACCAGGACGAGGCCAGGGAGGCCACGGAGGCCGTACTGGCCGTACTGGCTCAGCGGATCGAGGCCGACGAGGCCCAGGACCTGGCCGACCAGATGCCCACCCCTCTGGACCTCCCCCTCCGCGGCAGCGGCGCCGACGCGGACACGAGCGGGGAGGCGTTCGGCCTCGACGAGTTCTACCGGCGCATCGCGGACCGGGCCCAGACGCACACGGACACGGCCAAGCAGCACGCCGCGGCCGTTCTCTCCACGTTGCCGGAGGCGGTTTCCGCCGGTCAGATCCGGCACATCCGCACGCAGGTGCCCGACGAGTTCGGGCCGCTCTTCGACCATCGGGCGTGACGGCCTCCGGCCGGTGCGCCGATCCGGGCTGTGTCGCCACGCCCCGGGCGCCCGGGTGATGCCCTTCCGGGTGCTGTCCGGGGTTCGGCTTCAGTCCCTGGTGCCGCCCTCCCGGCGGCGCCGGGCGTGGGCGTGCACCTTGGCCCGGTTGCCGCAGGAGGACATGCTGCACCAGCGGCGGCGTCCGCGGGGGTTGAGGAACAGCCAGCCGCAGTCGTGCCCTGGACAGGCGTCGATTCCGGGCCGGCCGGGACCGGTCAGCAAAGCCGCCGCGGAGCGGGCGGCGGCCAGCAGCGGCAGTGCGAGGCCCACCCGGTCGGAGAGCTCCCATCGGGCCAGGGAGGCGTCGCCGCGCGCCGCGGCACCGGTGGCTGTCGCCGGAACGAGGGAGCAGGCGGCCGCGGCCCGTTCGGCGTGGGCGGCGACGGTGGCGAAGGCGGCCCGGTCGGCGCGGTCGAGCAGGACCGCGTAGAGCGCTGTACGCAGCTCGTGGGCCTCTTCGAGGACCTCCGCGGCCTGCTCGGCGGCGGCCCCGCCGGATTCCGCACCGCACCGCAGCCCCGCGCACGTCTCCTGGGTGAGCAGTCCCGCATGCTGCGCCCAGACCGCGAGGTGCGGATAGTCCGGCAGCCACTCCCGGCGGGGGTGGGGCGGTGCGCCCCACCCCGCCCAGGTGTTGCAGAAGTCCAGGGCGGGGTGTCCCCCGACCCGTCTCGGCATGCGGTAGCCCGCGACCTCTTCCCAGTGCACGGCGCCACCGTACTTGACCCCCGACCGAACTAACCGCTTAATTGAAATCGACCGGTTAGTCTCTGGAGGGGGTCCTCGTGCGTCCACGTCTCGCTGTGCTTGCCGTGCCCGTCGTCGTCTGCGCGGCGCTCGGAGCGACCGCTCCCGCGTCCGCGCGCGCTCCCCTGCCCTCGGCCACGGCCGCCGATCTGCCCGGCCCCGTGGAGAAGTACTTCGATCTCTCCGGCTTCGACCCCGAGCCGTGGCGGCCCTTCCGCTCGGGGGACGCCACACTGCCCGGCGGCACCTACTGCTCCTTCGACCTGCACCTCCACCCCGTCGAGGACGAGGAGATGGTCCGCGTCGACTCGCGGTACCCCGACGGCTCCGTCCACATCAACGAGTACAAGGGCAGGCTCGTCGTGGACTTCACCAACACCGAGACGGGGGCCACCGTCCGGCGCGACCTGTCCGGGCAGGGGGCGGACGAGCTGCGGCCCGACGGCACCAGCAAGACCTTCGGCGGAGTCGGGCCGTTCGGGGTGGGCTTCAAGCCCACCGACGCCTACCCGGCCGGGTACTACGTCGTGGACGGCATCCACGTGACGACACGGGAGACCAGCGGCCGCCGGCACATGCCCGTGGCCATCGGTCCCGAGGAGAACATCTGCCGAACCCTGGGCTGACCCCGGCACCCTTCGGCCGCCCGCCTGGCGCCGGGCCGCACGGGATATGTCACCGCTGTTCCAGCACGGGGGTCCCTGTCGGCCGGCATCGCGAGGCGGCACACTCAAGGCATGAACGCGCACACGCTCGCCCTGTACGGCTGCGCGGCCGCTGTGGTCGTACCCGGCACGCGCTTGATCACGGCCCGGCCGGAGGGACGGCCGGCCGGGCCCGGCCGACTGCTCGCGGCCCTGTGGCGACGGCCGGTGCCGCGGGCCGCCGCCGTACTGATGGGCGTGATGGTGGCGATGGCCGTGGTGCAGAGCACCGCCCCGGATGTCATACCGCACCTGGAGCGTGCTCCCGACGGACCGTGGTGGCGGGCGGCGACAGCGCTGCTGGTGCAGACATCGGGTTGGTCGCAACTGACCTTCAACCTGGCAGCGCTCGCCGTCGTCGCACCGGCGGCCGAGCGCAGCCTGGGGACGGTGCGGACACCGGTGGTCTTCCTGCTGTCCGGCGTCGCGGCCCACGTGGTGAGCATGGCGGGCTGGAGCGTGCGCGGCGGGGGTGACTCGGTCGGCATCTGCGGCCTGGTCGGCGCGCTCGCGGTGGTCTACGCGCTCGACGGCCGGCAGCGGCCGCTGCGGTACCTGTCGGTGCTCGTGCCGACTGCCGGTGCGGTGCTGTGCCTGCTGGAGAACAACCACGGCATCGGCGTGCTGACCGGCGTACTGTCGGGGGCCGTGGCCGCACGCGGAGGCAGAGACGACGGCAGGGCGGACGACGGCAAAGACAGCAGCAGGGATGGCAGCGGGCCGACCGCGGTGGTGGGTTCGTGACGCCCACACCGCCGTGATCCGGGCCGCTGCCGCGCGCTCGCCTGCCGGACGCCGGCCTCCCGCCGACGGCAGCCGACGCAGTCACCGGCTCCGGGCCCGCCCGTCGCGAAGGTACGGCGCCTGCCCGAACCGGCGGGGGCCACGGGGGCTGTTCGGGCCGGGCTGCGCGGCACCGGATCCCCGCGAGTGCGAATGCCGGTCCGGCCCGGCCCACGCCTCAGCCATCTGCCGCCGGTGGGGCAACCGCGACCACTCTCCCGGTGGGCGCGGCCTCCGGCCTGCGCCGGAACACCTCCGCCACCGCGGTGTTCACCACGACGACGACCGCCATGGCCACCGCCGCGACCGGATGCCCCACTCCGTACAGGGCGGCAGCTCCGCCCCCGAGCACCAGCGCCTTCACCGCGAGCACGGCGGGCAGCCGCGGACGCAGTCGTGCCCTCGGCGCGGCGAACAAGGCCCACAGCACAACCGCCGTCAGGGGTGCGCCGATCCCCAGCAGAAATCGAAGGACCGCAGGGCCGCCGACGGTGAAACCCCACCAGCTCAGGCACGCCAGGGCGGCGAGTTCGAGGAGGAACGCCAGCACTTCGTTGGCGGTGTACCAGCCCCGACCGTCGAGCACGCCTCCGGACCCACGGGATATCGGGGAGTCGGTCGGTCCCGGCATGGAGTCCTCCCGGTGGGGCCGGACTACCGGCGCGCGGAGACGTGGCGTGGGACGCACGGAGGCACCGGCGTGCCGGGGGTCCGCGCGCGATCGCGGTCAGCGTACTGCACTGCGGCCTGCCCGGTGTGTCCCCCGCACGGTCGCACCGCCGGAGCCTGGTCGCCCCGCGGAGCGGCCGCTATCCGCGTTCGTCCGGGAGTTCGCTCCGGCGGAGCCGGGCGCGAGCGGTGACCGCGTTGCTAACCATCACGAGCGCGAGCAGGAGCTGGAAAACGACGTAGAGAACGGATTGGCCCGCCACCGCACCACCGATGCCCAGCAGGACTCCGACGACTGCCAGTACCGGGCAGGCCCGGACGAAGAACTTGTCGAGGGAACGGAGCCACGGCCGGCTCTCCAGAGGCATCACTGGTCTCTTCTCCATGGCAACCGAGTACCCCGGGCCGCCTTCTTCAACATCCCCCTTACAGGGGGGAGTACAGCACTTGGGAAGGCTGCGCGTCCGGCCTCGCGCCCGACCGCCCGGAACCGGCCGCGCAGGGTGACGGGGGCGACGGTGCGGCGCGTCGCCCCCGTGCGGCGCGCGGGATCTGCCCGGCCCCCGCTCCCCCGTGCTAGGAAGAACGCATGCCCGCACACGAGCGATACGACGCCGTCATCGTCGGCGGCGGCCACAATGGTCTGGTCGCCGCCGCCTACCTGGCCCGGGCGGGCCGCAGCGTGCTGGTGCTGGAGCGGCTGGACACCACCGGTGGGGCCGCCGTCTCCTCGCGCCCCTTCGCCGGGTTGGAGGCCCGCCTGTCCCGCTACTCGTACCTGGTGAGCCTGCTCCCCCGGAAGATCGTCCGGGACCTGGGGCTGGAGCTGACGCTCCGGAAGCGGGCGGTCTCCTCGTACACCCCGGTCCGGCGGAAGGGCCGTTTCACCGGCCTGCTCGTGGACGACCGCGCCGACGCGACGAGGCAGTCGTTCGAACGGCTCACCGGAGGCACCACCGAGTACCGCGCGTGGGAGGACTTCTACGGTATGACCCGGCGCGTTGCCGAGCGCGTCTTCCCCACTCTGACCGAGCCGCTGCCGGCCCGGGAGGAGCTGCGCCGTCGGGTGGACGACGACACCGCCTGGCGCGCGCTGTTCGAGGAGCCGCTCGGTGCCGCCGTCGAGGCGTACTTCGGCGACGACCTGGTGCGGGGCGTCGTCCTCACCGACGCGCTCATCGGCACCTTCGCGGAAGCCCACGACCCGTCCTTGAAACAGAACCGGTGCTTCCTCTACCACGTGATCGGGAACTGTACCGGCGACTGGGACGTCCCCGTCGGCGGCATGGGGCGGGTCACGGACGCGCTGGCCGCGGCAGCCCGGTCGGCGGGCGCGGAGCTGGCCACCGGCCACCAGGTGACCGGCATCGAGACCGACGGCGGCCGGCAGGCCGAGGTCGCGTACCGGACAGCCGAGGGGTACGGCACCGTCGCAGCCGGTCACGTCCTGGTGGGCGCCGCACCCCGCGAGCTGGCCGCGCTGCTGGGCGAGGAGCCGCCGGCAGCTGCCGAAGGCGCCCAGCTCAAGGTCAACATGCTGCTCAAGCGGCTTCCGAAGCTCCGCGACCCCACCGTCGACCCGCGGCAGGCTTTCGCCGGGACGTTCCACAGCGCCGAGGGCTACGAGCAGTTGGCCACCGCGTATGCCGAAGCCGCCGGGGGCCGGCTGCCCTCCGCGCCGCCGTCCGAGATCTACTGCCACTCCCTCACGGACCCCACCATCCTGGGGCCGGAGCTGGCCGAACGCGGCTACCACACCCTCACGCTCTTCGGGCTGCACACCCCGGCCCGCCTCTTCGCCTCCGACAACGACGCGGTACGCGAGCGGCTGCTGGCCTCGACTCTGGCCCAGCTCGACGGCCACCTGGCCGAGCCGCTCGCCGACTGCCTGGCCGAGGACGCCGACGGCCGGCCCTGCATCGAGGCGAAGACACCGCTCGACCTGGAACGCGACCTGGGGCTCCCCGGCGGCAACATCTTCCACCGGGACCTCGCCTTCCCGCACGCGCAGGAGGGCACCGGCCGCTGGGGAGTGGAGACCGGGCACGCAAATGTCCTGCTCTGCGGTGCGGGCGCCGTGCGCGGCGGCGGTGTCAGCGGCATTCCGGGCCATAACGCCGCCATGGCCGTACTGGGGTACTGACCGGCGGGATCCGCGCCCGGCGGACCGGCGTGTGCTTCGGCTCCGCGTCACGCCGGGCGGTGTACCGGCAGTGGCCCCGCGCCCTGAAGGCCGCGGGGCCCTGCCGGCTCACCGTCACTGGCCGACTCTGCCGTCGACGCGCTCACGCAGGAGGTCGGCGTGTCCGCAGTGCCGCGCGTACTCCTCGATCCGGTGCACGAGCAGCTCGCGGATCGCGACACCGTCCTCGCCCACCCGCTCACCCAGGTCCGGGTGGGCGGCCAGCGCCGCGTCCGTCCCGGCCTGCTCGCGCTCCAGGTCGCGGTACGCGGCGTCGACGACGGCCTGCTCGGGCACGGCACCGTCGAAGTCGGCGTCCCCTTTGCCGTACAGCTTCGGCAGCGGGTCGCCGTGGCCGAGCCAGTTGCGCCAGTCGCGTTCCACCTCGGCGAGGTGCCGCACCAGCCCGAGGAGCGACATCGTGGACGGCGGCACCGACCGGCGGGCCAGCTGCTCCGCGTCCAGTCCCTCGCACTTCATCAGCAGGGTCATGCGGTAACCCGTCAGACAGTCCCGCAGCGCCCCGAGTTCCCCGTCGGGAGCCGGTCCGTCATCGCGTGGATCGTCCTCGGGGTCGACCCACATGTCCGGATAGACAGTCGCCTTGCTCCAGCGTGCGCCTGTGTCACTCATGCGGGACATGGTCGTGTGTGCGGTCCGAACCCGCCACCGGGTTTCCGCCGCTGGAGGACGCCAGAACGGCAGTCGCTCCCACGACGCCCCCTCCCGGGCGCGCGCGGGCTCCGGATCAGTAGGCGATGCGGTCGGCCTTGCCGATCCAGGCGTCGAACGGCTGGGTGCGGTGGGGCAGATCGAGGTGCTCCACGGCCATCGGCCACGACTCCTGCGGCCGCTTCTCGAACAGGTCGTAGAACTTGCGGTCGTCGAAGCCCGCCACGGCGGCGTCGTGGCGGTCGGCGGAGAAGATGAGCCGGTCGACGCGCGCCCACAGTGCGGAGGAGAGGCACATCGGGCAGGGCTCGCAGGACGTGACCAGGGTGCAGCCGTCCAGGCTGAAGGTGTCGAGTTCCTTGCAGGCGGCACGGATGGCGCTGACCTCCGCGTGCGCGGTGGGGTCGAGGCTGGAGGTGACCTGGTTGTTGCCGAGGGCCACGATGTCACCGTCCTTGGCTATCAGGGCGCCGAAGGGGCCGCCGCCGTTGTGGACGCTGGTGGTGGCGAGCTGTACGGCCCGCTCCATCCAGGCGTGCTCGAGCTCGCGGTTGCCGGTCTCTGCGATGTGGGTGGTCATGGGTGTTCCTTCGGGTGTGGGTGGGCGGGTGGGGTGCCCCGGGGTCGGGGGCGGACGGCCGGGAAGTGCGGCGGCCCGGGCGGTGCGGAGGCGGGACGTGGGGGCGCCGGCGGGGCCGGGCCGGTTCAGGACGACGTGCGGACGGCGGGAATTCCGCTCTGCCGCGTCCGGCTCGAAACCACGCGGGATACACGTACCGGCGCTGTTCCCGCGCCGCCTTTTCCCTCTTTCGCATGCCGGGAACAACGGGAAGGGGAATCGGAGAATCACGGAACGGATCGGGGTGTCGGCTCGCTTTCCGAGCACGCCGTCCTCGGGCCGTACCAGCCGGTCCTCTTCTCCGGAACGGCGAAAAGCAGCGGAGTCACGGTGGTGACCGAAAGCAATACCCATGCCGGAGAGCACACTGGCTTCTGCACGCCATACAAGAAATCCCTCGCTCCGTCGCGTCTGCTGCAAGAATTAGACAGCCCGCCGGTCAAGATCGGCCAGGGAGCGAAGGACCAAACAATGGGCGGAGTCGGCCCGGTGATTCGTAGGGTCCTACAAGAGGCGGTCGCATGCTGTGACACCGCGGTTGCTTCCGGCAGCCGACGGTACGGGAGCCGCGCCCGCACCGTCACGCACGGCCGGGACGGCTGCGCCGCGGCAGTCCGCGGGGTCGGGACGGGCCTCCCACGGGCGCGCGGGGCGGGCCGCCGCGAGGGCCCCGGCTCCGGCGGTTCGTACGAGCACGCGCCTCGGGCCGGGGCCGCCCTGTCGGGTCCGGGGAGGGTCAGCTCTCCTGGGTCTCGAAGGTGCGCAGCACGTCGGCCGCGACGCTCACGGCGATGGTCGCGGGAGTCTTGCCGGTGAGGTCGGCCAGCCCGATCGGGGTCTTGATCCGGTCGATGGCCGCATCGTCGTGGCCGCCTTCGGTGGCCAGGCGCTTGCGGAAGCGCGTCCACTTGGCCGCCGACCCGATCAGCCCGACGGGGCCCAGATGACTCGTGCGCAGCGCCGCGTCGCACAGCGCGGCGTCCTCGGCGTGATCATGAGTCATGATCAGGACATGGGTGCCGGGCGGCAGTTCCGCCAGCACCTCCTCCGGCAGCAGCGGCGTGTGGTGCACCCGCACCTGCGCCACCGCGTCGGACAGCACGGCCAGCCGCTCCTCGGCGAGGATCTCGGCGCGGCTGTCGACCAGATGCAGGTCCAGGTCCTGACGCGCCAGGACACGGGCCAGTTCCAGCCCTACGTGCCCGACGCCGAAGATCGCCACGGCCCGAACCACAGGGAGTGGTTCGAGCAGCACCGAGACCGTGCCGCCGCAACACTGCACGCCGTGCTCGTTGGTCACCTTGTCGTTCAGTGCGAATTCCATCAGCTCCGGCTCCGACTCGGACGCGGCGATCAGCTCCCGGGCCCGGTCGATCGCGACGGCTTCCACGTTGCCGCCACCGATCGATCCCCACGTCCCGCTCCGCCCCACGACGAGCTTGGCGCCGGCGTCGCGCGGCGCATGGCCGCGCGCGGCCGCTACGGTCACCAGCACGCCGGCCTCCCGGCGTGCCCGCAACCGCGCGACCGCGGCGATCCACGTCATGTCAGGCACCGCTCAACGCTTCCGCGCCGGTCCGCGCCGGTTCGGCTGCTGCGGCGGGCAGCTCGCCGTGCAGGGTGGCAGTGCCCCGGCGGGCTTCCTCGATCGCCCAGTAGACCGCCTCCGGCGTCGCGGGGGAGGCCAGTTCGACGCTGACCCCGCTGGGCCCGAACGCGGCAGCGGCCTGCCGCAGGGCTTCCCGGACCGAGAACGCCAGCATCAGCGGAGGCTCCCCCACCGCCTTGGACCCGTAGACGGCGCCCTCCTCGGTGGCGTTCTCCAGCAGCCTGACGTTGAACTCCTCTGGCATCTCCGAGAAGCTCGGCAGCTTGTAGGTGCTCGCCGCCTGAGTCAGCAGCCGGCCGCGGTTCGGCCCGTCACTCGCGTCCCAGCGCAGGTCCTCGAGGGTCAGCCAGCCCGCGCCCTGCACGAATCCGCCCTCGACCTGGCCGATGTCGATCAGCGGCGAGAGGCTGTCGCCGACATCGTGCACGATGTCCACCCGTCGTACGCGGTACGCGCCGGTGAAGCCGTCGACCTCCACCTCGGTGGCGGCCGCGCCGATGGCGAAGTACTTGAACGGCGAGCCCCGGAACGACTTGGCGTCCCAGTGCAGCCCCTCGGTCCGGTAGAAACCGGACGCCGACAGCTGGACCCGCTGGAAGTAGGCGGTACGCACCAGATCGTCCCAGGCCAGCTCCGTGTCGCTGCCCAGGGCGCGTGCGACGCCCTCGACGATACGCACGTCCGAGGCGTTGGCGCCGAGCTGGGAGGCGGCCACCTGCAACAGCCGCTCGCGGAGTTGTTCACAGGCGTTCTTGACCGCGCCGCCGTTCAGATCGGCGCCGGAACTCGCGGCGGTGGCCGAGGTGTTGGGCACCTTGTCGGTCCGCGTGGGGGCCAGCCGCACCTTGTGCAGCGGGATGCCCAGCGTGGTGGCGGCCACCTGCAGCATCTTGGTGTGCAGGCCCTGGCCCATCTCGGTGCCGCCGTGGTTGATCAGGACGGAGCCGTCCTTGTAGACCAGCACCAGCGCGCCGCCCTGGTTGAAGGCGGTGAGGTTGAACGAGATGCCGAACTTGACGCCGGTGACCGCGAGGGCCCGCTTGGTGTGCGGGTGTGCGGCGTTGAAGGCCGCGATCTCGCGCCTGCGGTCGGCGATGCCGGCGTCGTCCTGCACCTGCCGCCAGACGGTGGAGATCCGTTCGGGTTGGGTGACCGGCTGTCCGTACGGCGTCGTCTGGCCCTGGCCCGGCTGGTAGAAGTTGCGCTCCCGCAGCTCCATGGGGTCCAGGCCGAGCAGCGGTGCGCACCGGCCGAGGATGTCCTCCATCACCAGCATGCCCTGCGGTCCGCCGAAGCCGCGGAATGCCGTGTTGGAGACGGTGTGGGTCTTGGCGATGCGGCCGGCGACCCGGGCGTTGGGGATCCAGCAGGTGTTGTCGATATGGCACAGCGCACGGGCCAGCACCGGCTCCGACAGGTCCAGGCTCCAGCCGCCGTCCGCGGTCAGAGTGGCGTCCAGAGCCTGGATGCGGCCCTCCGCGTCGAAGCCGATCTTCCATCGGGCGTGGAAACCGTGCCGCTTGCCGGACATGGTCAGGTCCTGAGTCCGGTTGAAGCGGAACCTCACCGGCCGGCCGGTCAGCTTGGCACCGAGCGCGGCGACGGCCGCGAACCCGTGCGGCTGCATCTCCTTGCCGCCGAAGCCGCCGCCCATCCGTAGGCACTGCACCGTCACCTCATGGCTGGCCACACCCAGCACGTGCGCGACGATCTCCTGGGTCTCCGAGGGGTGCTGGGTGCTGCTCTGGACGAACACCTGCCCGTTCTCGTCGATCTGGGCCAGGGCCGCGTGCGTCTCCAGGTAGAAGTGTTCCTGGCCGGCGAACTGGAACTCGCCGCTGAACACGTGCGCCGAGTCGGCGAAGCCCGCCTCGATGTCGCCCTGCACCATGACGGGCCGGGCGCCGTGGTAGCTGTCGGCCGCGATCGCGTCCTGCAGCGTGATCAGGGAGGGCTGTTCGTCGAGTTCGACCTCCACCGCGGCCGCGCCGAGCCGGGCCGCCTCCAGCGTCTCGCCCAGCACCCAGGCGACGGCGTGACCGTGGAACATGACCTCGTCGGGGAACAGCGGCTCGTCGTGCTTCATCCCGGCGTCGTTGACACCCGGCACATCGGCGCCGGTCAGCACCCGGACCACCCCCGGCACCTCGAGCGCGGGCCCGGTGCGCAGCGCCGTCACCCTGCCGTGAGCCTTCATGACCTGGACCGGGTAGGCGTGCAGTACGTCTTTGGTGCGGTGCACCAGGTCGTCGGTGTAGAGCGCGGCGCCGGTGACGTGCAGACCGGCGGCCTCGTGCGGCAGGGGGACGCCGACGACGGGCTTCTCGGGACGCTCGGACAGCTGGCTCATGACGGCACCGCCTCGGTGGTTTGCGCGTACAGCTTCAGCAGGCTCTGACCGAGCATCGCCGAGCGGTAGTCGGCGCTGGCCCGGTGGTCGTTCATCGGCGTGCCCTGGGCCCGCAGGACCCCGGCCGCGGCCTCGACGGTCCCGGCCGTCCACGGCTCGCCCTCCAGGGCCGCTTCGACAGCGAGGGCGCGGACCGGGGTGGCGGCCACGCCGCCCAGGCCGATGCGCGCCTTGCGGACGATTCCGTCCTCCACGTCGAGCGCGAAGGCGACCGCCACACTGGAGATGTCGTCGAAGCGCCGCTTGGCGATCTTGTGGAAGCCCACGAGCGGCGAGAGCGGGAGCGGGAGGCGCACGGCGCGGATCAGTTCGCCGGGACGGCGGACGCTCTGCCGGTAGCCGGTGAAGTAGTCCGCCAGCGGCACCACGCGCTCGCCGTCGGCATCCGCGAGCACCAGCGACGCCTCCAGCGCGAGCAGTACGGGCGGGCTGTCCCCGATGGGCGATCCCGTGCCCAGGTTGCCGCCGAGTGTGGCGCCGTTGCGGATGAGCCGGGAGGCGAACTGCGGGAACAGTTCCGCCAGCAGCGGCACCGCGCCGTCCAGCCGGCGTTCGATCTCGGTGAGCGTCAGGGCCGCCCCGATCTCGACGGTGTCGGATCCGACACGCAGCTCCCGCAGTTCCGGAAGCCGGTCGACGGCGACGACGCAGTCGGCGCGGCGGGAGCGGATGTTGACCTCGACGCCCCAGTCGGTGGAGCCGGCGACCACCACCGCGTCGGGCCGCTCGCGCAGCAGCCGCAGGGTTTCGGCCAGGGTGCTCTTGCGCAGCAGCACCGCGTCGCCCTGGGCGTACTCGGTGGCGACCGGCGCGGGCGCCGGCTGCTCGCGCCGCTGCGCCAGCGGGTCCTCGGCGGTGGGCGTTCCGACGGCGAACGCCGCATCGCGGATCGGGCGGTATCCGGTGCAGCGGCACAGGTTGCCGCTCAGCGCGTGCAGGTCGAAGCCGTTCGGACCGTGCTCGGCGTCGGCCGCGCCCTGCCCGGCGTCGCCGTGCTCGGCCGGTTCGGCGTGCGCGCAGCGGTCCGGCCGGTAGTACTCGGCGGCCATGCTGCAGACGAATCCCGGTGTGCAGTAGCCGCATTGGGAGCCGCCACGAACCGCCATCTCCTCCTGCACCGGGTGCAGGGCAGGCGGCGTGCCGGGCTCCCCGGCAGTGGCGAGGCCTTCCGAGGTGACGATCTCCTGACCGTCGAGCGAGGCTGCCGGAACCAGGCAGGCGTTGACCGCCACCCAGTCGGTGGGCTTGTCCACCCCGGTCCGGGCCACCAGGACGGAGCAGGCGCCGCATTCGCCCTCGGCGCAGCCCTCCTTGGTGCCGGTGAGGCCGCGCTCGCGGAGGAAATCCAGCACCGTGGCGTGGGGGGATGCCGGTGCGATGGGGGTTTCTTTCCCGTTGACCGTGATCCGTGCCGCTACCATGCCGTGCCTCCGTTCCGGGCCGGGGCAGGTCGGTTCATCTTGTTCGCCAATTTCAGGCAGCTTTCTGTGTTCGGATACGCAGCAAAGAGGAGCGAGCGCATGACGGCACGCGTCGGCGGCGCGCCGGAAAATGGTGGAGAAGAATGCGAAATCGTGCCACGAGGGGCACGTCGGAACGGCGTTTGTCAGCAGCCGTGCGCGACCCGGCCCGGCACCCAGACAGTGCGGCGGGCGAGGCGGCTCAGATCGGAGTAGATACGCATCTTCGGGCCGCCTCCTTTCGGTGTCATGAATCCACTTCGAGCGTAAATTAGTGGCTGCGCCCACCGGGGTCAAGAGGTGGCGGAGCCGCCGTCGTCCTCCGGTGCCCCGGCGCCGCGGTGGCTCCCGGACGGTCCGGCGCCGCAGCCGGAGCGGGACACGCATGGGTCGGTCTCCCGGTGCACGCTGCGGATGGCACCGGTTCGAACTCCCGGATATCGGTGTCCCGTCGCGGTGCCGGTACGTTTCACCGCGCGATGTGCGGCCGGCGCCGGGACAGGGCACGCTACGCAGGTGCCCACACTGCCCGATCAGTTCGACCCCGACCGTTTCGCCGGCCACATGATCGTCTGCGGCGACGACGCGCTGGCGCATCGCCTGGCTACCGAACTCCGCGACGTCTACCGAGCCCGCGTCACGCTCGTCCTCCCCGGCAGCGCGTCGCCTGCCGGGGGTCCACGCCGGTCCGCTCCCCGCCAGGGCCGGGCAGCCGCGCTGCTGGGACGCGTCTCCGCTGCCGTCACCGGCGGACCGCCCGCGCCCGGGGCGGATCCGCACCGGCTGGAGGCCGACGCGCTCACCGGAGAGGTACTGGAGTCGGCAGGTGTGGCCGGGGCCGCCGCGCTGGCCCTCGTCCACGACGACGACGAGACGAACATCCACGCCGCCCTGGCGGCCCGCAGGCTCAATCCGGGACTGCGGCTGGTGATCCGGCTCTACAACCGCAGGCTCGGCCAGCACCTGGAGCAGCTCCTCGACCAGGCCGCCCTGGTGGCCCTGCCGGACCTGGACCCCGCCACCGCCGACGCGTCCACCACCGTGCTCTCCGACGCCGACACCGCCGCTCCGGCGCTGGCGGCCACGGCGATCGCGGGCACCAGCAAGATCGTCCACGCCGACGGGCTGCTGCTGCGGGCGGCGGAGCGCACTCCTTCCGGCCGCGGGACCGCCGACCCGGGTCTGTGCACGCTCGCTCTGCTCTCGGCGACGGTCAGCGATCCGGGAGGCGAGGAGGGCTCGGACAGCAGCGGGACGGCCGGTCCCCAGCTGCTCCCCGACCCGCAGGCGGTCTCGGCCGCCACCGGTCGCGGCACCATCGTCCTCGAAGCCGTGGCCCGGAACCGGCCCGCACCACCGTCCGGACGGCCCGCCGGCCGGGGCCGGCCGCTCTCGGAGTTCTTCTCCCGCCGGCTGCGCTGGTCCGTCGCCGTCACCGGCCTGGCCGTGTGCGCCCTGGCTCTCGCCTCCTGGCTGATCAGCGGCGGCCACCTGCTCCACGCCGCCTACGTCACACTGCTCGATCTGTTCGCCATCAACGATCCCGCGCTCGACGAGAGCGCGGGGCGACAGGTGCTGCAGCTTCTGACCGGGCTCGTGGGCCTGGCGCTGCTGCCGCTCCTGGTGGCTGGCGCGCTGGAGGCGCTGGGGGCGTTCCGCAGTGCCTCCGCCCTGCGCCGCCCGCCGCGCGGACTCTCCGGTCATGTCGTGCTGCTCGGGCTCGGCAAGGTCGGTACCCGGGTGCTGGCCCAGTTGCGCGATCTCGACATCCCCGTCGTCTGTGTGGAGGAGAGCCTGGAGGCGCGCGGAGTGGCCCTGGCCCGGCGCCTGCGGGTACCGACCGTGATCGGCGATGTCACCCAGGAGGGCGTCCTGGAGGCCGCCAAGACCCATCGGGCCCGCTCACTGCTCGCTCTGACCAGCTCCGACACCACCAACCTGGAGGCCGCTCTGTACGCCCGTACGGTCAAGGCGGACCTGCGGGTCGCGCTGCGGCTGTACGACGACGACTTCGCGGCCGCCGTGTTCCGGACCCTGCGTACCACGCACCCCCACGCGCTGACCCGCAGCCGCAGCGTCTCGCATCTGGCCGCTCCCGCTTTCGCCGGTGCGATGATGGGGCGTCAGATCCTCGGTGCGATACCGGTGGAGCGCAGGGTGCTGGTCTTCGCGGCGCTGACGGTCGCCGGCCACCCGCAGCTGGAGGGCCGTACCGTCGAGGCGGCCTTCCGGCCCGGAGCCTGGCGGGTCCTCGCCCTGGACACCACGGAACCGGCCGAGCGGCGCCCCGACCTCGGCGTCCCACGTCCGGCCGACGGGGAACAGCGCCCGACCGGCCTGGTCTGGGACCTCCGGCCGGACTACGTCCTGCGGCCCGAGGACCGGGTCGTGCTGGCGGCGACCCGGCAGGGCCTGGCCGAACTCCAGCCGCAGCCGCCGACCGCCGTGCACTGAGCTGCCCGGAGCCCGGTGAGCCGTGCAGGCCACGTCCCGGCCCCCGTGGCGGGGCTGGCAGGATACGGGCCGGATCCGAACGGAAGGCACCTCTCATGGCGATCATCCATCACACCACGCTGAGCCCGACCAAGCTGGAGCTGCTCACCCGGTGGCTCCCCTCCCGGCCGTGGTATCGCGCGGGTGGGGAGCAGCCCGCTCTCACCAAGGCCGGGGGCTTCCGGCTGGAGGACCCCTCGGGCGCGGTGGGCATCGAGTTCATGGCGGTCACGGACAGCGCGGCGGGCGAACCGGTCACCTATCAGACGCCGATGACCTACCGAGCCGCGCCGCTCGCCGGTGCGCAGGCGCAGGACGCGCTCATCGGCACGCTGGAGCACGGCGTGCTGGGCAAACGCTGGGTCTACGACGCCACTTGTGATCCGGTGGCGGTGGCGCAGCTGTACGCGCTGCTCACCGGGCGGGCCGAGGCCCAGGCCCAGAGCGAGAGCGACACCCCGGACCGCACGGTGGGCGTGCGTGCGGCCACCGACGTGCCCCTCGAGGACGCCGGCACGGGAGCGGTGCACCACGGAACGCGCTCCACCGATGTCACTCTCGTCCTCCCCGTCGAGGGCCTGCTGTGGCTCCGGTTCCTGCGCGTTCCGCGGGCGCACGACGTGCCGGAGACGAACGATTCCGCCGCTCACGTCACCGTCGGGTGGACGGCGCCCGACGGCGAGCCGCGGCGCGGCCTGTGGTGCGCGTTGATGGACTCCCGCGAGTGACCCGCTGCCCCCGTCGATGACGCCGCCCCTCAGCAGCCGAGAGGGAATGAGCCCGAGGCCTCTGGGGGCCTGCCCCCTCGGCCCGGCTGCGGGACCGGCCCGGCGCCCTCGTACACACCGCCGCGTTCCGGGGCGCCCGGCGGGAGACCTTCCTCGCACCCGTCACCGGCCCGGTCCGCTGTCGGCGCCTCCGGAGCCGTCGACGTCCTCTCCCGGCTCCCGCACCGCTCCCCCGCGACCTTGCACACCCCGGATGGGGTCGTCACTCCCCGTGCGCATTGCCGCGCTCCGACGTGGCGCCGGCCGATGCTGCGGCCGTGAAGATTCTCTCTCCTGGCGCTCGGACCCGTCCCGGACCGCCGGACTCCACGTAGCCTCTCCGGTCGGGCCAGGATGCGGGGCCGTCTCCCCGCAGTCCGCCGGTGACAGTCCGTACCCGGGCATCGCACCTCGCCGCTGAGGACACGCACGGAAGCCCGTACCCGGCCCGGACGTCCCACGCCCCCGGACAGCAGGCCGTCGGCACGGACGCGCCCACCTCACCGAACACGCCAGATCTCGACCCGGACCACGCACCGAACGGGAAGAACCGCATGAGGAAGAGCGGAAAATCGACTGCGCTGCCCCCGGCACGCCCCACCCCGGCCTCCGCCGGCACCGCGGGAGGCCGGGCGCCGCGCGCCGTGTACGAGCCGGACCGCACCGGCGAGCGGCGCCGCGCGGGTCGGACCCTCAGCCTGGTGGCGGCTGTCCTGGTCTGCGGAACGGCCGCCGGAGCGCCTGCCGCGGCGGACAGCGCAGGCGCGTCCGTCGCAGCCGACAGCACCGCGAAGACCACGGCCCGCGCGCAGGTGGGCAGCTCCCACGTGGTGTGCAGATCGCACGACCGTGCTCTGGCGCACAAGCTCTCCGGAGCAGTCGCCGCCGCTCTGCGCCCGCGCCACAGCACGACGGCGGTCGCGCTGTACGACCGCTCGTCCGGCACCTCGTGTGCATTCCGCGCGAGCGCCACATACGACTCGGCGAGCGTCGTGAAGGCCACCTTGCTCGGTGCGCTGCTGCGACGTGCCGAGGAAGAGCACCGCACGCTCACCCGGCAGGAGAAGCAGCGCGCCACTGCCATGATCACCACTTCGGACAACGAGGCCACAAGCGCGCTGTGGAGCCAGGTCGGGCGCGGTGGCGTGCAGCACTTCCTGGACCTGGCCGGTATGCGGGAGACCGAGCCGGGCCCGCAGGGCAGCTGGGGACTCACCCAGGTCACGGCCCGGGACGAGGTGAGTCTGCTCGAGTTGCTCACCTCGGACAACCGTGTACTGGATGCCGGATCCCGTGCGTACGCGCTCGGCCTCATGAGCGAGGTCGTTCCCGGCCAGCGTTGGGGTGCCCCCGCCGGTGCGCCGAAGGACGCCAGAGTGCAGGTGAAGAACGGGTGGCTGCCGCGTGCCGCCCACGGTTGGCGCGTCAACAGTGTCGGCGCCTTCACCGACGGCGGCCACGACTACGGAATCGCCGTGCTGTCCCAGGACAACAGGACGATGGCCTACGGCGTCGACACCGTCGAGGCCGCGTCCCGCGCGATCCACCGGCGGCTGGCCCGCTGAGGTCCCCCTGCCGCAGGCCCGGCAGTCGAGCCCGCCAGGAGCTGTTCCGTGTCTGTTCGCCGGGAGATCTCCTGACGACGGCCTCCGAGGAGCTCCGCGGTCATCAATTCCGTACCGAGGGGCTGAACGCCCGTACAAGAGTCCCGATGACCGTCAGCACTGCACCACCCTGTCGGGCAGGACTCGGGCATCTCAGGGGCCGGCCACGGGCCTGCAGCCATCCGAGGTGCGCCCGGCCCGAACGCCCCGGTCTCCGGCAGACCGGGGCGTTTCGGGAGTTCCGGCGGGTGCGTGTCCGTACTCGACGGCGGAGGACTCGCTCATGACCGTGCCGGGCGGTTGTCCGCGGTGGGCCTACTCCGTGCGCAAGGCGGCAGCCGTCCGCATCCGGGCCGCCCACCGGGCCGGCAACAGCGCCCCGAGGATGGCGATGGCCAGCCCACCCAGACACAAGAGCACCAGCTCCGGCGCCTGATACACGGCGAGCACCGTATCCGGCAGACGCAGCCCCGCGCTGTCGCCCATCGCGGGCAGCACCCAGCCGTGCAGGGCCACCCCCAGGGGCACCCCGAGGGCGCCGCCGGCCAGGCCGGTCACGACGACCGAGGTGAGGACCATGCCGGTGGTCTGGCGCGGAGTCATGCCGAGCGCATTGTGGATGCCCAGCTCGCGGACCCGCTCACGGGTGTCGAGGAGCACACCGCTCAGTACACCGAGCGCGGCGACCGCCACGAGCATCAGGGTCAGCAGCGCGGACAGGGAGTTGAGGGTGACGACCATCTCGCTTCCGCCCTCGGAGCCGCCCACGTCGGCGGTCAGACCCAACGGGCGCAGATCCTTGTTCAGAGCGTCCGTGTAACTGCTCGCGTCCGTACCGGACGTGACCGCGATGTGGTGGGCCGTGGGCGCGAGGCCCGGTTCGGCGGTCTTGAGCGTCGCGGCGTCCGTGAGCACCTGCATGCCGTCGTGGCGAGGGTCGAGGATCTCGCCCACGATCCGCACCGTGACGGGCGCCCGGCGGCCGTCGAGGGTGATGACGTCGCCCACCTGCCGTCCGGTCGCGGTGAGGAATCCGGTCGGTACGACGGCCTCCCCGGGCTTGTGGAGCCAGCGTCCGCCGACCATCGCGTACCCGGCCCACGAGGCATCACCGGTGAACGCGGTGACACGGGTCGAGCCGGACACACCGGCCACTGTCGCCGACGTGGTGGCCGTGCCGAAGTATGCCCGGGTGCCGGGCTGTTCCTCGATCACCTTGCTCGGATCGGCCTGCCGCGTCTCCGTACCCGGGAGAGGGGGGTGGCGGACGCCGATGGTGACATCCGCGGCGTCGTGGTCCCGGGCCGCCATCACCTCTCCGAGAGAGGAGCCCAGGCCCACCGTGAAGGTGACGGCGATGGCGCCGAACACGATCGCCGTGCCCATGGCCAGAGTGCGGGCGGGCCGGGCGAAGGGCCGCGTCAGGCCGAGCGCGACCGGACGGGGCACGGGCAGCCGTGCCGCCAGGCGTGCCGCCCGCCGGCCGCGGCCTGTTTGCTGGGCGCGGCCCGTGGCGAGCGCGTCGACGGTACGCAGTCGGCCCGCCCGCCAGGCGCCGGCGCACGCGGTCGCGGTCACCAGACCGAGCACCCCGGCGATCACGGCCGCGTCCACCCACGGCTCCACCCCCAGTCCGCTGGTGCCGTAGGCGTCTTCGGCGTCGGACAGGATCGGGACGGCAAGCAGATGGCCCGTCACCACGCCGAGCGCCGTGCCCATGAGCGTCGGCAGCAGGGCCTGGCCCAGGTAGGCGCGTACGACCTGGGCGGGAGTGAAACCGATCGCCTTGAGGATGCCGATCCGGCGGATGCCGGAGCCGACCGTGGTCGCGACGACATTGCCGACGATGAGCACCGACATGACCAGACCGAGCACCCCGAACGCCACCAGGAAGGGGACGTAGAGCGCGGTGTCCCGTTCGGCGTGCTTCTTCACGGTGAGCCACGACTGGGACCCGGCGACCGCCTTGGCGGGCAGTTGTGCGGTCACCGACTTGCGGCCGGCCGCGACCTGGTCGGCGGTGTCCGCCGCGGTGAAGCGGTACAGCATCTGGCGGCCGTTCGGCTGTCCGTGCGGGGTGAGGGCGGTGAGCTGGGCCGGGGTGACCCAGGCTTCGGCGGTGCCGGTCGCGGAGCGGGCCGTGCCGACCACCTCGAGGGCCGGACTGCCCGGCAGGTCGGGGAAGGTGACCTGCCGGCCGACGACCGAGGGGCTCCAGCCGCCGGTCGGCAGCACGATCTCGCCCCGGCCGGTGGCCCATCGGCCCGCGGTCAGGGCGAGGCGGTCGACGGTTCCGCCCGGCTCGGCTCGTCCGACCACTGTCATCGGCACCTCGGGGAAGCCGTCGGAGAAGCGCGGGGTGAGCGTAGCCGTAGGGAAAGGACCCGCCACGGCGCTCACCCCGGCGGCGTCGCCAGTGGCGCGCAGGTCGGCGTCGCCGGTGCCCGGCGCGTACTGCACGGACAGATGCGCACCGTCCTGCCGCGCGAAGGCTGCGTCGAACGGCCCGCTGGAGGCGGCAAGCAGCGATCCGGCGAGCACGGAAGAGGCCACGGCCATCAGCGCGGCGAGCGCGATCACCACGGTCTGCACGCGGCGCCGCCCCACCCCGGAGCGGACGACACGGCTCAGGGCGCCCGCGCGACCACGCGGCGACCCTCGGCGTCCGGCGCTCAACGGACCGCCTCCACACAGGAGTCGGCGGCTATCCTGCCGTCGGCGAGGTGGATCGTGCGGGTCGGGCACGCCTGGGCCAGGGCCACATCGTGGGTGACCAGGACCACGGTCTGGCCGTCGGCATGCAGAGCGCGCAGCAGCTCGCTGACGTCCTCGCCGGACGCCGAGTCCAGGGCCCCGGTCGGCTCGTCGGCCAGCAGGAGCGGCGGCCGGTTCATCAACGCCCGTGCCACCGCGACGCGCTGCTGCTCACCACCCGAGAGCCTGCCGGGATGGGCGCGGGCATGCCGGTCGATGCCCAGGCTCTCCAGGAGCTCCGCCGCCCGCCGGTACGCCGGGCCGCGCGCCATGCCGGCCAACTGGGCGGGCAGCACCACATTGTCGGTGACGGTCAGATCGTCGAGCAGATGGAAGAACTGGAACACCATCCCGATCTTTGCCCGCCGGAAGCGGGCCGCCGCCGCTTCACCGAGCCCGTCGACCCGTACGCCGTCCACGGTGACCGTCCCCGCGTCCGGCCGGTCCAGGCCCGCGATCAGATTGAGCAGTGTGGACTTGCCGCTGCCCGACGGCCCGAGAATCGCGACGGCCTCACCGGCCTGCACGGTCAGGGAGGCGCCCCGCAGGGCGGGCAGTCCCTCGGAAGCCGCGTCGTAGCGGCGGCTCACGTCGCGCAGTTCGACCACTGGCGTGGTGGGCATGGGGTTCTCCTCGAGTCGGTACGTTCCGCCCGGCTGGGCCCGACCGACGCTAGGAGCGAGGAGAGCCGCGCCGCGTCGGCAGCCGGACCCATGTCGGCGGAACGCGAGGACGACATCCCGGCGGGGTCCTCCTTGGGGAGTAGTCGTGCGGCGTACGCGAGTGATCTGCGGGAACGATGCGAGCGCAGGGCTGCTCGGCGAAAATGGCCCGATGAACACAGCGCCCGTGGCAGCCAGGCTGAGCGAAGGCATCGCCCTGCTACGGCGACCGACAGGTCCGCCGCCCTGCCCCGCCCGGCGCAACCTGGTCTTCGACGCGCTGCTCGCCCTGGCCGTCGGCGTCGTCGTACTCCACTGGGCCGTGCACAACGGCGCGGAACAGCTGCGCAACTCGCCCGACGGCATCGCCACACTCGTGCTCGGCTCGGAGATCGGCATCGAGATCACCGTGGTGGCGCTGACAGTTCTCGCCTGGGCGCCCTTGGTCCTCCGCCGTCGATACCCCCTGGCAGTGCTGTGGATCGTGACGGCCGCGGCAGTGATGACGCCGGCCGGCGCGCAGCGGATCACCTTCTACGCGATCGTCATCGCCGCCTACACGGCCGCCGTCTACAGCCCCTACCGGGCAGCTGCCCTGCTCAGCCTGCCGGTGACCGTGTTCACCATCGGCACGGACGAGCACACCCGCATCATGGGCGCGATGACCTCGCCGCCCATCGTCCCCACCCAGTACGTCCCGCTGCTCATCCTCATCCCGCTGATCTTCGCCGCCAACGGCATGCGCACCTGGAAGCTGCGTACCGCCGAAAGTCAGGACCGGGTGTCGGTTCTGGAACGCGAACGCGCCGAGGAGCTGCGCCGCGCCACCGAGCAGGAGCGAGCCCGCATCGCTCGCGAGCTGCACGACGTCGTCACGCACAACGTGAGCATGATGACCATCCAGGCGGGCGCCGCCCGCAAGGTCATGGACCTCGCCCCCGACGAGGCCCGCGAGGCCCTCCGCGCCGTCGAGGCGGCCGGCCGCTCGGCACTGACCGAATTGCGCCACACCATGGGCCTGCTCACCATGAACGACCCACCGGATCCCGACCAGCCGACCGCCCCCGACCTCACCCCACAGCCGGGCCTGGACCAGCTGGATTCCCTCGTCGACCGCATGCGCCACACCGGAGTGCCCGTCATCCTCACCACGTCCGGCACCCCGCGCGACATACCCTCCGGCATCGGACTGACCGCCTACCGCGTCGTCCAGGAAGCCCTGACCAACACCCTCAAGCACGCCCATGGAGCGCAGGCGAAGGTGAGCGTCGACTACGCCGACGACCACCTGAAGGTCGAGATCGCCGACACCGGCGGCGCCCCCTCCGCCACTGCGGCCACGGGCAACGGCCGCGGCCTGCTCGGCCTGCGCGAGCGCCTGTCCGTCTACGACGGCGCCCTGCACACCGGGCGCCGTCTGACCGGCGGCTACCGCGTCAGGGCCCACATCCCCCTGCCTCCCGTGGAGACCGTGTGAGTGCGCCTCTGCGTGTGGTGGTCGCCGACGACCAGGCGCTCGTACGCACCGGTTTCCGGTTGATCCTCATGGCCGACGGCATCGACGTGGTCGCCGAGGCCGCAGACGGCGAGGAAGCGGTCGAGACGGTGGCCCGCACCCGGCCCGACGTCGTCCTGATGGACATCCGCATGCCCGAGCTGGACGGCCTGGAGGCCACCCGCCACATCCTCACCGGCGCCCCCGACGAGCCCCGCGTGATCATGCTGACCACCTTCGACCTCGACGACCTGGTCTACGCCGCGCTCGCCGCCGGAGCCAGCGGCTTCCTGCTCAAGGACGTCACCCCTGAGCACCTGGTCGCCGCCGTCCGCTTGGTCCGCACCGGCGACGCCCTGCTCGCACCGGCCATCACCCGCCGTCTCGTCGAGCGCTACGCCCACACCGCCGCCGCACCCGCCCCCGACAGCCCCCGCACCGGGACCTGGAAGCGCTCACCCCACGCGAACTGGAAGTCCTGCGCCTGCTGGCCCAGGGCCTGAGCAACGCCGAACTCGCCGAGCGTCTCTTCCTGTCCGAGACGACCGTGAAGACCCATGTCGGCCGCATCCTCGCCAAGCTTCAGCTCCGTGACCGCGTCCAGGCCGTGGTCACGGCCTACGAAACCGGACTGGTCAGCCCCAAGACGGCCGGGTAGGGGCCTTGCCGAGGATCCGGCCTGCCCCGATGCGGGGCACGCGGGTCTTCTCGGACACCGTTTCGCACTGCGGCCAGTCGCCAACGCTGCCCCGCCGTCACCACGATCGACTCGGGCTTGCGGCCCTGTCCTCGTCCGCGAATCCTGGACCGGCCAACGCTGGGACACCCGGTCGGCTCGCCGACCAGCCGAAGCACGCCGCGAGCGGTCAGAGGGAGTCGCCGAGGGTGTCCGCGAGCCGCTGCCGTACCGCGCGGGAGGCCGGGAGCAGGGAGACGGCGACCGCGCCCGTCACCACCGCCGCCACCAGGAGGAGCAGCACCGCGGGCGGGGGGTGTTGGGCGATTCCGGCGCCGATGCCGCTGGAGCGGCCCTGCAGGTCGATCAGCCATCCCGACACGAGGACGCCGGCCGCTGTCCCGACCAGGGCGGCGGCCAGGGCGGTGAAGCTGGTTCCGGCCACGATCACGGCGATGATCTGCCGTGGTGTCAGTCCGATGGCTCTGAGGGCGAGCAGGTCCCGGCGCCGGTCGCGCACTCCCGCGGTGATCGTCGTCGACAGTTCGGCCAGGCCGATCAGTGCCAGCACGGTCACCAGTCCGCCCAGCACTCCGTGCACGGGCAGCAGTTCGCGCACCGGATTGGGGATCTCCCGCACGTCCACCCGGCCCTCGGCCTCCGACGCGAGTGCTGCGGCGACGGCGGCGGGGTCGGCGTCCTGGTCCAGGACGAGGTGGTAGAAGCCGGGGTGCGGAGCGGCGCCGCCCGCGCGCAGGGTGTCGAGGGTGGTGGAGATGACCCGGCCGTCCTCCTCGGGTTCGATACTGCGCCCGACGAGGTGCAGCACCTGCGGACGGCCGCCGACCGTCACCCGTACCCAGTCGCCGACGCGCACGTCCAGCAGGTCGAGCAGGCCCTGTCCGGCGACCGCCTCGTGGGACCTGTGCGGGGCGCGCCCGTCGGCGATGGTGAGCGGGTAGGGGTCCCGGTCCATGCCGAGGCCCCGTAGCGTGATCGTGCTGGTCTGGCCGGGTACCAGGGCCTTGGCCTCGGCTCCCGGGTAGGCGGCGGTCACCTCCGGCCGCTCGGCGCGCATCCGGGCCACGGCGGCATCGTCGAGGTTGTCGCCGCGCACGGTGAGCGCGGCGGGGATGCCCACTTTCTCCGGATGGTGCTCCAGCCGGTCGAGGGTGGTCCAGGCGCCCAGCACGATGGTGATCAGCAGCAGCGGCACCGCCAGCCGCGCGACGGCGGCGCAGGACCGCGCACGGGATTGGAAGGCGCCCCGCCAGCCGAGGACGAGCGCGGGTGGCAGCCGCAGTCCGAGGGCACGCCGTACGGTGCCTGGCATCCGGCGGACGGAGGGGTTGGCGGGCCGGGCGACCGGCACCGGCGGGACCCGGCCGACCCGCCAGGCGGCCAGTGCGGTCGTTCCGGTGATCAGGAGCAGCGCGCCGAGCGGGATCGCGAGCGGCACCCAGGCGTGTGCGGGAAGCGCCTGCCACAGCCGCATGGCTTCGCCGAGCCGTCCGGGCATCCGCGGCCCGAGGGCTTCGGTGAGCAGGGCGCCGCAGGCGACACCGAGCAGGCCGAGGGCTGCGTGTTCGACGAAGAAGGTGCGGATGAGCTGGCCGGGGGTGAAGCCGATGGCCTTGAGGATGGCGATGTCCCGCAGGTGTCCCCGGATGCTGGTGCTGATGGCTCCGGCGACGGCGAGCGAGGCGGCGAGCAGTGCGCTGAGGCCGAAGAGGCCGAGGAGCAGCCCCAGGAGCCGGCCGCCGCCCTCGGCTTCCTCCCGCGCCTGCTGCCAGGTGGAGACGGTGACGATGCGGTCGTCGCCGAGCTGGGTGACCGCGCGCTGGACGACGAAGTCGGTGTCCTCCGGGTCGTCGAGCCGCAGCCCGATGGTCTGCCCGAGCTCGTCGTCCTCGTCCTCGATGTGCGGCAGGGTGTTCGGCAGCACCCAGCCGATGCCGGGGGCGCGGCCCGGGCTGTAGCGCTCCTCGGCGGATTCCGCGACGCCGGTGACGCGCAGGGCGTGGGCGGTGCCGCGGGAGTCGTAGACGCGCAGCACGTCACCGGGTTCGGCCCACAGGGCCCGGGCGAGCGAGTTCTCCAGCACGATGCCCTCGGCCGGGTGCGCGGGGGTGCGCTCGGCGGGAGCCGCGCGTATCGCGTGCGCGCTGCGGGGCGCCGCCTGCGGGGGCCGGGCCCCGGCGTCCGGTGCGGCGCTCCGGGTCTGCGGTCCGGTGCCGGCCGCGTCGCTCTCCTTGAGCCAGCGGCCCTCGGTGATCAGGGGGCGGGCCACCTTCGGCGGTTCGGGGCCGGCGCCGCGGAGCTGGACCCTGGCCCTGGTGCCGCCGAGCTCTGCGACGGCGGACGCGGTCCGGAAGGCGCGGGAGGCGGACTCCACGCCTTCGAGTCCGGCCAGTGCGCCCGCGTCGGCCTCGGTCGTGGTCTGGATCCAGATGTGTGCGCCGTTGGATTCGGTGAACACCCGCTGCCAGGGGCTGGCGCCGTAAGCGAGGAAGGCGCCCGACAGCAGCAGCGACATGGTGACCCCGGCCGTGGCGAGGACGAGGAACAGTGCCTCGCCGCGGCGCGCCCGCAGATCGGCGCGCACCCAGCGCGCCATGGCCCGCACCGGGTCAGCCCTTCAACTTGAGCGTGCCGGACACGCCGCCCGCCGGCCGGTTGGTGGAAGATCCTCCGCCCAGCGCCGCGTCGTCGACGATCCGGCCGTCGAAGAGGCTGATCACCCGGTCCGCGGCGCTGGCCACGCGGGCGTCGTGGGTGACCAGCACGATGGTCTGGCCGCGCTCGTGGTAGCGGGACAGCAGCCGCAGCACCTCGCGAGTGCCTTTGCTGTCCAGGCTGCCGGCGGGTTCGTCGGCCAGCAGCAGGCTGGAGCGGTTGACCAGCGCGCGGGCGAGGGCGACACGCTGCTGCTCCCCGCCGGAGAGTTCGCCGGGGGTGCTGTTCTCCCTGCCTTCCAGGCCGAGGTCGTCGAGCAGTTCGGCGCGCTTGTCACGGGCCTGGCGCGGAGTGCTCCCGGCGAGCAGCGCGGGCAGCTCGACGTTGTCGGCCACGGTCAGGTGGGAGATGAGATTGAAGAACTGGAAGACGATGCCGATGCGGCGTCTGCGCAGCACGGCCCAGCGCGCCTCGCTGTAGGTGTCGACCCGCTCGCCCTCCAGCCAGATGCGTCCGCGGTCGGGCTTGTGCAGTCCGCCCAGCAGGTGGAGCAGGGTGGATTTGCCGGCCCCGGACGGGCCGGTGATCGCGACGAACTCGCCGCGCTCGATCCGCAGGTCCACGCCTCGTACGGCTTCGACGGGGGCGCCGGCCTCGGTGCGGTGCATCTTGACCAGGTCTTCGGCCAGCACCACCGGAGTGGCGGCGCCCGCCGGTATGCCTTCGCCGTCGGCGGCCCGCGCCCCCCGAACCTCGCGGCTCATTCCTGTTCCTCCAGCTGTTCCAGCTCCTCCTGGCAGCGCTCGAGCCAGTCGAGATCCGCCTGAAGGTGCAGCATCGCCCCTTCGATGAGCAGCTGCGCGACCCGGTTGTCCCGGTCCTCGGCCGCGGCGAGTCTGGACAGATCACGCATGGCGTTGAGGTAGTGGCGGCGCTGCTTGTTGATGAGGGTGACCTGGTCGGCCATCCCCGTGCCGGGGGCGGCGGCGAGCTTCATGAAGAACTCGTCCCGTACCCGGGGTTCCTCGGTCGGCTCGTCGAGCCACGCGGCCACCGCTTCCCGTCCCGCGTCCGTGAGCTGGTAGGTGCGCTTGTTCGGCCGGCTCGACTGTGCGATGTCCTCGCCTTCGATGAGTCCGGCCTTCTCAAGTCTGCCGAGGGTGACGTAGACCTGCCCGATGTTGGGCTGAGGGTACGCGGCGCCAAGGAGCTTCTCAAGAGCCTGCTTGAGTTCGTAGCCGTGGGCCGGGCCCCTGGCGAGCAGCGCCAGCAGGGTCAGACGCACGCTCGCCCTCCTCCCTGCTCGCCGTTACCTTCTCGTCAGCCGTCCGCTCCCTGATTGTGAGCCGGATCGCCCCCGTATCCGTCTGCGACGTCTAGTATCGCGCATGCCTAACAGGTATACAGTGGCGGACGCCGACGAGGGCAGGTCGGCGGCGGTGCGCCAGGGAGGAACCTATGCGGTGGAGGCGAGCCGCGGGTAGGGGGCTCCTGGCCGCGGTGCTGGTCCTCGCCGGGTACGCGGGGGCGGGTACCCGGGCCGGTGATCCGGCGGTCGGTGCCTCCGGGGCGGGCTCCGCGGCGGGTCGCGGGCCGCTGACGCTGGTGACGGGCGGGGATCTGACCGGCTATCTGCGCGGGGTCCTGGACGACTGGAACCGCGAGCACCCGGCCGAGAAGGTCACCCTGGTCGAGCTGCCGGAGGGCGCGGACGAGGTCCGCGCCCAGATGGCGACGAGCCTGCGGTCCGGCAGCGACCGGTACGACGTGCTCAACATCGACGTCGCCTGGACTTCCGAGTTCGCCGCCGCGGGCTGGATCGCCCCGCTCGACTCCGGCCGCTTCCCGCTCGAGCGCTTTCTGCCGCCCGTGGTGGACACCGCCACCTTCGGCGGGCGGCTGCACGCGCTGCCGTATGTGACGAACGCGGGCCTGCTCTACTACCGCAAGGACATCCTGGACCGGGAGGGCGAGGCGCCGCCGCGCACCTGGGCGGAGCTGGAGCGGCTCGCGAAGACGGTCGCGCCGAAGTACGGACTGGGCGGCTACGCGGGGCAGTTCCTCCCCTACGAGGGGCTGACGGTCAACGCGGTCGAGGCCGTCCGGTCGGCGGGCGGCTCCTTCCTCGCGGACGAGGGTGAGCGGGTCACGGTGGACTCTTCCGCCGCCCGGGTCGGTATCGGTTTCCTGGCCCGGGGCGTGCGGGAGGGGTGGATCCCGAAGGAGGCGCTCGCCTACAAGGAGGAGGAGTCCCGCCGTGCCTTCCAGGACGGAAAGCTGCTCTTCCTGCGCAACTGGCCGTATGTGCACAAGACGGCCGGCGCCGCCGACTCGAAGGTCGCGGGGAAGTTCGGGGTGGTGCCGCTGCCCGGGCCCGACGGGCCGGCGGCCGGGGTGCTGGGCGGCTCCAGCCTCGCCGTGAACGCGCACTCCCGGCACAAGGAGTCGGCCGCGGCGCTGCTGAGCTATCTGACCAGCGAAAAGATTCAGCGGCGGGTGCTGACGGAGGGGGCGCTGCCGCCGGTGTGGGCCGACCTCTACACCGATCCGGCGCTGGTGCGCCGGTATCCGTATCTGCCGACGCTCCGCAAGAGCGTGCTCGCGGCCCAGCCACGGCCCAAGAGCCCCCGGTACGAGCAGGTGAATCTGGCGGTGCAGGCCGTCGTGCACGACGCGATGGCGCAGCGGGTGACGCCGAAGCAGGCGGTGGCCCGGCTGGAGCGGGAACTCGAGGCGATCGTCCGCCGCGGCTGAACATCCGCACCGCAGCTCACTCTCTCCTCTCCTGGCTACTTACGCGTTCAGTAGCACCAGACCCAGGAATCGTGGGGCATACCTGGGCAATTTCCGCATGTTACCGCGGAGTTTTCCGTCAACTCATTGACACCTGTTCGACATGCCTACATAACATGCATGCATAACGTGCGATCAACGAGAACAGGCGCCACGCATGCACATAGCCACGGCCACCACGTCCCAGCACTGGTGGCGCGATGCGGTGATCTACCAGGTCTACGTCCGCAGCTTCCTCGACAGCACCGGGGACGGCATCGGAGACCTGGCCGGGGTCCGGGCCGGACTCCCGTACCTCAAGAAGCTGGGCGTGGACGGCGTCTGGCTCAGCCCTTTCTACCCCTCGCCGCACCACGACCACGGCTACGACGTCGCCGACTACCGCGACGTGGACCCGCTCTTCGGCGACCTGCGGGAGTTCGACCTCCTGGTGGCGGACGCCCACCGGCTCGGCGTGCGCATCGTGCTCGACATCGTCCCCAACCACTGCTCCAGCCGGCACCCGTGGTTCCGCGCGGCGCTCGCGGACCGCCCCGGCGGACCGGACCGCGCCCGCTTCCACTTCGCCGACGGACGCGGTCCGGAGGGGGCGCTGCCGCCCAACAACTGGCGCGCCATGTTCGGCGGCCCGGCCTGGTCCCGGGTGACCGAAGCGGACGGCCGACCCGGCCAGTGGTACCTGCACCTGTTCACCCCCGACCAGCCCGACCTCAACTGGCGCGACCCGCGGGTCGGCAGCGAGTTCACCGACGTGCTGCGCTTCTGGCTCGACCGCGGTGTCGACGGCTTCCGCATCGACGTCGCCGCGGGCCTCTTCAAGCACCCGGCACTCCCCGACTCCCCCGACCCCGAGGCCGACGAGCGCGCCCGCGACTCGGTCAACCCGCTGGCCTGGAACCAGCCCGAGGTGCACCAGGTGTGGCGCGACTGGCGGGCGGTGTGCGACGAGTACGCCGCCCGGGACGGGGCCGACCGGCTGCTGGTCGGCGAGGTGTCGGTGCCGACCGCCCGCGAGCACGCCGAGTACGTCCGCGCGGATGAACTGCACCAGGCGTTCTTCTTCGACCTGCTCAGCGCCGAGTGGGACGTGGACGCCTTCCGGAAGGCCATCTCCGAGGCGCTCACCGACATCGCGGGCACCGGCTCCACCGTCACCTGGGTGCTCAACAACCACGACCAGATCCGGACGGTCACCCGGTACGCCGGGGAGAGCACCACCGTCGGTCCCGCCCGCGCCCGGGCCGCCGCACTGCTGATGCTGGCGCTGCCCGGCGCCGCGTACATCTACCAGGGCGAGGAGCTGGGCCTGCCCGAGGTGGTCGACCTGCCCGACGAGGTGCTCACCGACCCCATCTACCTCAGGACCGGCAGCCGTCGGCACATCCGGGACGGCTGCCGGGTGCCGCTGCCGTGGTCCGGACACGCCTCGCCGTTCGGCTTCACCACCACCGACAGCACGGCCCGGCCCTGGCTGCCGCAGCCCGAGTGGTTCGCCGAGCACGCCACCGAGCGGGCGCTCGCCGACACCCGCTCCTTCTGGCACCTCTACCGCGACGGGCTGCAGCTGCGCCGCAGTCTGCCGCAGCTCGGCGAGGGAAACCTGCGCTGGCTGGAGACCGAACCCCAGGTCCTGGCCTTCGTACGCGGCGACGGCCTGGTCTGCGCGGTCAACTTCGGTCTCGACCCGGTGCCCGCGCCCGCCGCCGGAACTCCGCTGCTCGCCAGCGGGGACTGCCCACCGGGAATTCTTCCCGGCTCCACCACCGCCTGGTGGATCAGCGATCTGCCCGACCACTCCGCCCACTCCCCGAAGGGAAACACACCATGAGCAGCACCCGCACCAGACGACGGACAGCGACGGCCACCGCCGCGGCACTCGGCCTCGCCCTCACCGCGACCGCATGCGGTGGCAGCGACGGCAGCTCCGGCTCGGGCTCGCAGGAGCTGAAGGGCCAGACGGTCACGGTCGCCGGGGTGTGGACCGGCACCGAGCAGAAGAACTTCAAGAAGGTGCTGGACGCCTTCTCCGAGAAGACCGGCGCCACCACCAAGTTCATCTCCACCGGCGACAACGTCTCCACCGTCGTCGGCAGCAAGATCGAGGGCGGTAACGCGCCTGACGTGGTGATGGTGCCGCAGCCCGGCGTGCTCAAGCAGTTCGCCGGCAAGGGCTGGCTGCAGCCGCTGTCCGCCAAGGTCCGGGACACGGCCGAGAGCAACTTCGCACCGGTGTGGCAGGACTACGGCACCATCGGCGACAAGTACTACGGCCTCTACTTCAAGGCTTCCAACAAGTCGACGGTCTGGTACAGCCCCGACGCCCTCTCGCAGGCCGGAGTCCAGCCTCCGAAGAGCTGGGACGAGATGCTCAAGGCCGGGCGGACGGTCTCCGACTCCGGACTGCCCGCCTTCTCCGTCGCCGGCGAGGACGGCTGGACCCTCACCGACTGGTTCGAGAACATCTACCTCTCCCAGGCCGGACCCGAGAAGTACGACAAGCTCGCGGCGCACAAGATCGCCTGGACCGATCCGAGCGTGGTCAAGGCCCTGACCACCCTCTCCGAGCTGTTCAAGGACAAGAAGCTGGTCGCCGGCGGCGGCAAGGGCGCGCTGCGCACCACCTTCCCCGAGTCCGTCGAGCAGGTCTTCGGCGACGACCCCAAGGCCGGAATGGTCTACGAGGGCGACTTCGTGGGCGCCACCATCTCCGGGGACCTGAAGAAGAAGGTCGGCGAGGACGCGAAGTTCTTCCCCTTCCCCGCGGTGGCGGACGGGAAGCCGCCGGTGGTCGGCGGCGGTGACGCGGCCACGGTCCTCAAGTCCGGCAAGCACCGCAAGGCCGGGATGAAGCTCGTCGAGTTCCTCGCGACGCCCGAGGCCGCCGAGATCTGGGCCGGGGCCGGGGGCTTCCTCTCCCCCAACAAGAGCGTGAAGCCCGAGGCCTACCAGGACGACGTGACCCGCAAGACCGCCGACTCGCTGATCAAGGCAGGGAACTCGGTCCGCTTCGACATGTCCGACCAGGCACCGGCCGCCTTCGGCGGCACCGCCGGCACCGGCGAGTGGAAGCTGCTGCAGGACTTCCTGCGCGACCCGTCCGACCCCAAGGGGACGGCCCGCAAGCTCGAGGCCGCCGCGGCCAAGGCGTACAAGGACTGAGGCCCGGAATGCCAGCCACTCCTGTGCAGGCCCCCGACCGCCCGGCAGCGCAGCCGGGCGGGCCGGGGCCGGCCGCCGGCGAACCGAAGGACAGCCCGCGCCGCCGGGCCGCGCGCCGCCGACGCCTGGTCGCCCTGCTCTTCCTGCTCCCCGCGCTACTGCTGCTCGGGGCCCTCGTCGCATACCCGATCCTCTTCACGGCCGGACGCAGCCTCTTCGACGCCTCGGGCACGCGCTTCGTCGGCGTGGAGAACTACACGGAGATGTTCCGTGACCCGGCCACGCTCAAGGCGATACGCAACACCACCATCTGGGTCGTCATCGCGCCGCTTGTACTGACCGGGCTCGGCCTGATCCTCGCCGTGCTCACCGAGAAGATCCGCTGGGCCACCGCGTTCAAGCTGGTGCTGTTCATGCCGATGGCGATCTCCTTCCTCGCCGCGGGCATCATCTTCCGCGTCGTCTACGAGCAGGACCCCGACCGGGGTGTGCTCAACGCGGTCGCCGTCGGTGTGCACGACGCCTTCGAGGAGAGCGCCGGCTATCCGACCGCCCGCCCCAAGGACGCCACCGTGCTGGCCAAGGACAAGGGCGGCGCGTACACGACGAAGGACAAGGCGTCGCCGGGCAACACGGTCAACCTCGGCCTGGTCGGCGTCCCGCCCAAGGACCTGCCCAAGGACGCCGAGCCCGCACGCGCGGCGTCGAAGGCCACCGCCGGCGGCTCCGAGCTGCGCGGTGTGGTCTGGGTGGACTTCACCCTCGGCGGCGGCGGAAAGCCGGGACAGGTGGACCCGAAGGAGAAGGGCCTGCCGCAACTGGCGTTGGAGGCGGTCGACGCGGACGGAAAGGTCGTGGCCGAGACGACCACCGCGGCCGACGGCTCCTACCGCTTCCAGGGCCTCTCGGGCGGCGACTACGCCGTCCGGCTGCCCGCGAAGAACTTCGCCGAGCCCTACGGGGGCGTGGAGTGGCTCGGTCCCACTCTCATCACCCCGGCGATCATCGGCGCCTACCTGTGGATCTGGACAGGCTTCGCGCTGGTGCTGATCGGGGCGGGGCTCTCCGCCATGCCGCGGGACGTGATCGAGGCCGCCAAGATCGACGGCGCGAACGAGTGGCAGATCTTCCGCAGGATCACCGTGCCGCTGCTGGCCCCCGTGCTCGGGGTGGTCTTCGTGACGCAGGTGATCAATGTGATGAAGGTCTTCGACCTCGTCTACATCATCGCCCCCGGTCCTGTGCAGCAGGACGCCAACGTCCTGGCGCTGCAGATGTGGCTGGTCTCCTTCGGCGGCGGCAACAATCAGGGCCTGGGAAGCGCGCTCGGCGTCCTGCTGCTGCTTCTGGTGGTGCCCGCCATGATCCTCAACATCCGACGCTTCCGCAGGAGCAATTCATGACCGCCCTCCCCACCTCGGCTCCCACCAGGCCCGGGCGGGCGCGGCCGGTGACCTGGCTGCTGCGGCAACTGAGCCGCGGCCTGGTGCAGTTCCTCCTCGTGGTCATCGGACTGCTGTGGCTCACGCCGGCCTTCGGGCTCTTCATCGGCTCCCTGCGGCCGGACGAGGACAATGCGGCCAGCGGCTGGTGGAACGCTCTGACCGACCCCGGCAGCCTGTCCTTCGAGGGCTACAGCGCGCTGCTGGAGAACTCCGGCATCGTCGACTCCTTCTGGAACACCGTCATGATCTCGGTGCCCGCCACGGTCACCGTCGTGGTGGTCGCGGCCCTGGCCGGATACGCCTTCGCCTGGCTGGAGTTCCCCGGCCGGGACGCGATCTTCCTGGTCGTGGTGGGCATGCTCGTGGTGCCCGTCCAGGTCGGTCTGCTGCCGGTGGCCAAGATGTTCGGCGCGGTGGGGCTCTTCGGCACGATCCCGGGCGTGGTCCTCTTCCACGTCGCCTACGGGCTGCCGTTCGCCGTCTTCCTGCTGCGGAACTACTTCGCCGAGATCCCCCGCGAGATGCTGGAGGCCGCCCGGATGGACGGCGGCAGCGAGTGGCGGATCTTCATCCGGCTGGTGCTTCCACTGGGGCGCCCGGCGATCGCGTCCCTGGCGATCTTCCAGTTCCTGTGGGTGTGGAACGACATGCTGGTGTCGCTGATCTTCGCCGACAGCTCGTCCCAGCCGCTGACGGTGGCCCTGCAGTCGGAGATGCGGCAGTTCGGCAGCAACATCGGCGTGCTGGCGCCCGGCGCCTTCCTGTCCCTCGTCGTGCCGGTGGCGGTCTTCTTCGCCTTCCAACGGCACTTCGTCCAGGGGGTCATGGCGGGCTCGGTGAAGTGACCGGCAGCTGAGCTGAACCGGATCGGCCGGCCGGAGCGTGCCCGGGCCGACCGACCGGTTGCCGTCTCCTCGCAGCCCGGCCAGTGCCCGCCACTGGTCGGGCCGGACTTCTTTGCGGGGCCGCGGAGCGCCCCCGCATGGCGCACGCAGGACCCGGAACTATTCGTTTGCCCCCGCACTGTCCGCTCGGATAGGAAGCTCGTGTGCTGAGAGGACGAACGATCGGGCTCAGGGCCCGGCACGAGGAAGACATCCCGGTGCTGCGGACCGAGCTCTACGACGACGTGGTCAACGCCGCGCGGGCGGAGGGCGGGCCCTGGCGGCCGCTCACGCCCGGCACCAAGGACCCGCGGCTCGTGGTGGACGACACCGCGCAGGGATGGGTCCAGTTCTCCGTGGTGGAACTGGAGGGCGGCACGCTCATCGGCACCGCGACGCTGTGGGGCATCGACAGCCACCACCGGTCCGCGCATATCGGCCTGGGGCTGCTGCCGACCGCGCGCGGCAAGGGCTACGGCACCGACGTGGTCGCGACGCTGTGCCACTACGGCTTCGTCGTGCGCGGCCTGCGGCGGCTGCAGGTCGAGACGCTGTCGGACAACACCGCGATGCTGCGCTCCGCCGAGCGCAACGGCTTCGTCCGCGAGGGCGTGCTGCGCTCCTCGGCCTGGGTGCTGGGCGAGTTCCTGGACGAGGTGGTGCTCGGGCTCCTTGTCGAGGACTGGAAAGCGGAACCGGAGAGCCGGTAGGCCGACCGGGGTCCTCACCGACTGGTGGGGGCGCAGGATCGGGACTGCTCCGCGGTGCGGCGGCCCGGTCCGCCCGGGCCGCCGGAACCGCGATCGTCTGTCAACGGCCCTGGAGCGCACTGACGTTGTCGCCGAAGGTCCAGTTCTTCGAACCGTCCCAGTTCAGGGACCAGGTCATCAGGCCCTTGAGCCGGCCGTCGTAGTGGTTCCACGCCTGGGCGACCTTGGAGGGCGCCAGGTGGCCGCCGCCCGCGCCGGGCTGGGCGGGGAGGCCGGGGACCTGCTTGTCGTAGGGCACGCGGATCGTGGTGCCCTGGATCACCAGGCCCTTGTCGAGGCAGTCGGTCTGCGCCGTGAAGCCCTGGACGGTGCCCGCGGAGTAGGAGTCACCGCTGCAGCCGTACATGCTGCCGTTGTAGTACTGCATGTTCAGCCACCACAGCCGGCCGTTGTCGGCGTACTTCTTGACGATCGGGAGGTAGGCGCCCCAGATCGAGCCGTACACGACGCTGCCGCCGGTGACATACGCCGTCTCGGGCGCCATCGTCAGGCCGAACTGCGGCGGCATCCGGTCCAGGACGCCGTCGATGATGTGGACGAGATTGGCCTGCGAGGTCGAGAGCCGGCTGATGTCGCCGCTGCCGGTGAGACCGGTTTCGATGTCGATGTCGATGCCGTCGAAGTTGTACTCCTTCAGGATCGGCACGATGGTCTCCACGAACCGGTCGGCGACGGCGCGCGAGCTGAGGTCGATGCCCGCCGTGGCGCCGCCGATGGACATCAGCAGCGTCTGGCCCTGCTCCTTGGCCCGGCACATCTCGGCCGGGGTGGCGACCTTGACGGTGGAGTCCATGCCGTCCTCCCACAGCACGGTGCCGTCCGAACGGATGACGGGGAAGGCCGCGTTGAGGACGTTGTAGCCGTGGGAGCGGATCCGGGAGTCGGTGATGGGCGTCCAGCCGAAGGGCGGATGGACGCCGTTGGCGGCGCCGTCCCAGTTCTCCCAGTAGCCCTGGAGGACCTTCCCGGACGGCTTGCCCTGCACCGGGCAGGTCTCGGCGGCCCGGCCGTCCGGTGCTGCGGGGTGCGGGCGTTCGGCCGCGTGCGGGGCCGCGGCGGTGAGGAGCTGGACGACACAGGCGACCACCACGCCGATACCGAGCAGGTACCGGGGGCGTCGTCTGCGCGCGGGCGCTGGATGCATGGCGTGTTCCCTCCGCCTGGTGTGGGGTTGCCCAAAGAGTTCTGCGGTCCAGACCATTCGTCAATAGGTCTGGACCACAAGTGCGAACCGATTTCCGCTCCCGCCGGAGAACCGTTCGCCGCTCATCTGCATCGAACACACCAGGCGCTGACCCGGCCCGCGGGCAGCGGATGCGGACAGAGCAGGCGAAATGGCGGTGGACGTGCGGAACGGGACGGCGGACGACGGGCGAACGGCGAGCCGTGGCCAGGAGCCAGGAGACGGCGTGGGACACGCGCCGCGACGCGGCGTGCCGCGGACGGCGTGCGCCGTCCTGTACGGCGACGGACGCCGGCTGTTCGGCCTGGCGGCGCGGGCGGCCGGACTGGCAGCGCTGGGCGGCCTGCTGGTCACGGCCCTCGGCTTCCTGGTCGCCTGGCCCGCGTTCACCGAGATGCGCCGGGGAGCGATCGCGGCCCGGCGCATGGAGGACTCCTACGGTCCGTCCGGGCTCCTGGTCCAGGACCTGTGGCTGATCGCCCTGGCCGGACTGCCGTTCCTGGTGCTGCTGCTGCACCTGGGCTGCGCGTCCGTGCAGACCGCCGCCACCCGGGCGGTGGCCGACCGGGAGGACCACCTCCCCGCTGAAGGCGCCTCCGGACCCGCCGGCTCCCCCGCCACCACCTCCGCGCCCCCGGCCGGCGGCCGGGGGCGCGGACGCTTCGGCGCGGCACTGGGGGCGTATCTGCTGCGCGCAGCGGTCGTGTGGGCACCGCTGGTGGCCGGAATCCTGGTGTCCGAGTACTTCACCACCACCCTGTTCAGGGAGTACACCGCGATCGTCCCCAAGTGGGAATACCCCACCCGGTTCGCACTGCTGCATGACGGCGCACCCCTGCTGGGCCTGGCGATCACGCTGGTACTCCGGCTCGGCTGGGCCCTGGCCCCGGCGGCCGCGGCGGCGGAGCACCTGGGCCCACTGGGCGCACTGCGCCGGTCCTGGACGCTGGTGTGGGGCGGGGCCACCGCCTGGCTGCGCACCCTGGCGGCCGCGCTGCCGCTGGGAGCGCTCACCGTCGGCGCGTACTTCCTGCTGCACGCCGCCGCCCGGCCACTGCGCTCGGGGGCTTCCTCTCTCTTCCTGGCGTGGGGCACGGACAACACCTACACCGCCTACTGCGTCGGGATCCTCGCTCCGATCGCTGCCGCACTGCTGCTGTCCGGCGCGCTGACCCTGCCCCCGGCCCATGTCGTCCTGGCCGTGCTCCGCCACCGGCTCGCCGGGGCGCGGGAGCGGCGGGCGCCGGGTGACGCGGTCACCGCCGCCGGCCGTGCGTGACGCCGAGGCCCGCTGGGCCGGCACCGGACATGCCGGAGGCCGCGCGCCGTCCGCCCGACCCCCTCCTGCGGATGCGGAATGCGCACCTGAATGGTTGTCTGAGGCTTATGTCCGATGCGCGGGTGCAGCCGAGTGGAGACCAGGCACCCGACGCGGTGGACCCGCACCGGTGGTGGGCCCTGATCGTCATCGGGATCGCCCAGCTCATGGTCGTGCTCGACGCGACGATCGTGAACGTCGCACTGCCTTCCGCACAGCGCGAGCTGCACATGTCGGACAACAACCGCCAGTGGGTCATCACGGCCTACACGCTCGCCTTCGGCGGGCTCCTCCTGCTCGGCGGACGGGTGGCCGATCTGGTGGGCCGCAAGCGCACCTTCGTCATCGGGCTGATCGGTTTCGCCGTCGCGTCGGGACTCGGCGGCGCAGCGGGCAGCTCCGGAATGCTCTTCGGCGCCCGCGCGCTGCAGGGCGTCTTCGCCGCGCTGCTGGCCCCCTCCGCGCTCTCGCTGCTGTCGACGACGTTCACCGACCCGCGGGAGAGGAGCAGGGCGTTCGGAGTGTACGGCGCCATCGCCGGCGCCGGGGCCGCCATCGGGCTGCTGATGGGGGGAGTCCTGACCGAGTACCTGGACTGGCGCTGGTGTCTGTACGTCAACATCCTGTTCGCCGGGGTCGCGGTGCTGGGCGCCCTGACGCTGCTGCACGACCGTCCCGGGCACGCGGAGGCACGGCTCGACCTCCCCGGTGCGGTGCTGGGCTGCGGGGGTCTGCTCGCGCTCGTCTACGGAGTCAGCGAGGCCGAACCCCGCGGCTGGGGCAGCGCGATGGTGCTGGGGTTGCTGGGCGGCAGCGCGCTGCTGCTGGCCGCCTTCGTGCTGTGGCAGAGCCGGGCGCGCACCCCGCTGCTGCCGCTGCACATCGTCAAGGAACGCAACCGTGCGGGCAGCTTTCTCACCATGGGCATGGCCACCTTGGGGATGTTCGGGGTGTTCCTGTTCCTGACCTACTACATGCAGGGCATCCTCGGCTACTCGCCGCTGCGCACCGGGCTGGCCTACCTGCCGATCAGCGGGGCGATCATCCTCGGCTCCACCCAGATCTCGGCCCGACTGCTGCCGCTGGTCCCGCCTCGGCTGCTCATGGCTCCGGGCATGCTGCTGGCGGCGGCGGGCATGGCCGTACTGACCCAGCTGGACACCGACTCCTCGTATGTCAGCCATCTGCTCCCCGCCGAACTGCTCCTGGGCCTGGGACTGGGCTGCACGTTCATGCCGGTCATCTCCACGGCGACGCAGGGCGTGGCCGCCTACGACTCCGGGGTCACCTCGGCCACCGTGAACACCGCGCAGCAGGTGGGCGGGTCCATCGGCACCGCGCTGCTCAACACCGTGGCGACCAGCGTCACCGACCACTACGTCCGCGACCACCTGCACGATCCGCGGATGCGCCGGACGGTGGTCCGGGAGGGAGTGGTGCACGGTTTCACCACCGCGACCTGGGTGGCGGTGGGCGTGATGCTGCTCGGCGCGGTGCTCGCCGCGGTACTCGTGAACATGAGGCCCATCAGGTCCGAGCCCGCCGCGCCGGCAGCGCCCGGCCCGGCCGCGGGGAGCTGAGCGCTCGCACGGCCGGGACGGGCGCCTGCGCCCCGGGAGCAGGCGGAGATGCGGTGGGGGACGACCAGGGTCGAACGGCGTGGCCGGGCCTGCCGGTTCAGTCGCCGCGCCGCGCTGCCCAGACGGTGCGTACGGTGCGCACCGCGAGGTCGTGACGGCGCGCGATGCTGTCCGGGCCGCCGGTGTCCAGCAGCCGGTCGAGCGCGGCGAGGTCCTCGGCCGGGAGCGCGTCGGCGAGGCTGCCGCGCATGCGGCGCAGGCTGCTCAGCGCGTAGGCGGCGACGGCCTCGTCGCGGGAGCCGGCGATGTTCACCTCAAGGGTGCGCTGCCCGTCCAGGGAGAACCCGGCGGCGGTCAGCCGCGGCCCCCAGTCGGCGCCGCGGTGGGGCAGGTGCGCGGCGTGGTACCGGTCGTTCGCCGCGTGGCAGCGCTCTTCCAGGCCGGGCCGGTCCTCGGGCGCGTCGGGCGGCAGGAAGCGGGGAAAGCCCGCCGGTTCGACCACGGCGAACAGCCCGCCGGGCGGCAGGGCGTCGTGGATCCGGCGCAGTGCGCGCTCGGGGTGGGCCATGTGGTGCATCGAGGCGGAGGCCCACACCAGGTCCGGAGTCCCCAGATCGGGCCAGTCGGCGTCGTCCAGGTCGGCGCGCACCGGGTGCACACGCTCCGTCACACCCTGGGCGCGGGCCTTCTCCCGGAGGCGTCGCAGGTGCTCGGAGGAGGAGTCGACGGCCGTGACGTGGGCGTCGGGGAAGCGGTCGAGGAGGGCGAAGGTGCCGGCTCCGGTGCCGCAGCCGAGGTCCGCGATCCGGCGCGGGGGCGCGGCCGGCGCTTGGACGGGCAGCCAGGCGGTGATGGTCGCGAGGTGTTCGGCGAGGACCTCCGCGTCCAGGTCGAGAAGCTCGGCCTGGTCGTGGTCCTGGGGCTGATGGGCGTCGGAGGCGCCCTGACGGGGCGCGGACGCGTGGGTGTGCGGCATACGGCCACGCTAGGACGGCCATGCAGATACGACGCGAAGTCTTTCCGAATGTGCAAGGCGATGACCTCGAGAGCTGCCGGACGCGCAAGGCCGCCGCGCCCGGCCGGCGTTATGCGTCGCGCTCACCCCTCTCCCGCTGGTGGCCCCGGCGGGCGTCCCGGTCGAAGATTCCCAGGACCTCGCAGGGGCCGCCGTCCGCTCCGATGGCGTGCGGCAGCATGGTGGGGAACTCCGCGGCCTGGTTGGTCTCGACCCGCAGGCGGCGGTCTCCCAGCAGCAGGACCGCGGTACCGGAGAGCACGACCAGCCATTCACGTCCGGGGTGCGCGCGCATCCGTGCGGGGTTGCCGGGAGGCGGCTCGGTCATCCGCTGGCGCACGACGGTCACGCCCGGGTCGCTCTTGAGCGGCCACTGCAGCATCCCGTGCGCGCCGTCGACGATCGGGCTGGTGACGACGTCGTCGGAGGCGGTCTCCACCAACTGGTCCAGGGTGGTGTCCAGGGCTCGGGCGAGGGTGACGAGGGTGTCCAGGGCCAGCCGTCGACGGCCGTTCTCGATGCGGCTGAGCGTGGACTGACTCAGCCGGGCGCGGGTGGCCAGTTCCTCCAGGGACCAGCCCTGCGCCACCCGCATCGCCCGGATGCGTTTGCGTACCAAGCTGTCCAGCGCGCCATTGTCTTGCGTCATGGGCAAAATGCTATGCCATGCATGCAACGCCTGGTTAGCGTCGTGCACAGCGGGCCCGGAGCGGTCGGGCCCCGACCCTGAAGGAGGGCACGCGCCATGCCTGGAACGACTGCCGGGGGCGGCCCGCTCCCGGGAGAGACCGTCGACACAGTGGTGATCGGCGGCGGCGCCGCGGGACTGAACGGTGCCCTGATGCTCGCCCGCTCCCGCCGCTCGGTCGTCGTGATCGACAGCGGCACCCCCCGCAACGCCCCTGCCGAGGGAGTGCACGGCCTGCTCGGCCTGGACGGCGTGCCGCCCGCCGAGCTCTCGGCACGGGGCCGGGAGGAGGTGCGCCGCTACGGCGGCGTGCTGGCGCCCGGCGAGGTGTCCCGCGCCGAACCGGCCGAGCCGTCCGCCGCGGGCGACCCGCGCTTCACCGTCACCCTGGCCGACGGCCGCACGCTGACGGCACGCCGGCTGCTGGTGGCCACCGGGCTGCGGGACGTGCTGCCCGACGTCCCCGGCCTCGCGGAGCACTGGGGACGGAGCGTGGTGCACTGCCCGTACTGCCACGGCTGGGAGGTGCGCGACGAACCGGTCGGCGTCCTCGCCACCGGTCCGGCCTCCCTCCACCACGCGCTGCTCTTCCGCCAGCTGACCGCAGACCTGGCCTACTTCACCCGTGGCACCGGGCTGGACCCGGACACCCGCGCGCGGTTCGACGCCCGCGGCATCCGGGTCGTCGACAGCCCGGTCGAGCAGGTCGTGCCGGACGGCGACGGCGGCATCGCCGGGGTGCGGCTGGCGGACGGCCAGGTGGTGGCCCGCCGGGTGCTCGCGGTCGCGACCTCGATGCGCGCCCGCACCGAGGGCCTGACCGGTCTGGGCCTGCCGATGGAGGACCTGCCCGAGGGGATGGGCCGCCGGTTCACCGCGGACGCGGCCGGAAGCACCGCAGTGCCCGGAGTGTGGGTGGCGGGCAACGCCGCCGATCCGACCGCCCAGGTGGGTGCCTCCGCCGCGGCGGGCGCGCTGGCGGGCGCCCGCATCAACGCCGACCTGGCGACCGCCGACACGGAGGCCGCCCTCGCAGCGGCCGGGACGGGCACCGCCGCGGCCTGACGGCGCGCGCGGCGGCGCCGACGGCCGGTCACGGCCCCGCTCCCCCACGGGCCGGGCGGGCGCGCCGCGCCGGCGGCCGAACCGTCGTTCTACAGCGGGAAGCCGAAGCCGGCGCGTCACCAGCCCCCGTCGTCGAACTGGTCCAGCAGCGCATCGGCCGGCAGTTGCTCGGCGAGGCGCGCGGAGCCGCCGTCGCGCAACTGCTGCTCGGTCCAGATGACCTTGCCGCCGGGAATGTAGCGAGTGCCCCAGCGCTGGGCGAACTGGGCGACGAGGAAGAGACCGCGGCCGCCCTCATCGGTGGTCGAGGCGCGGCGCAGGTGCGGGGAGGTTCCGCTGCCGTCGGAGACCTCGCAGATGAGGCTGTCCTCGTCGTGCAGGAGGCGGACCTGGATCGGCTCCTTCCCGTAGCGGATGGCGTTGGTGATCAGTTCGCTGAGGATCAGCTCGGTCGTGTGCCCGATCTCCTCCAGGCCCCACTCGCGCAGCCGCGCCGCGCACTCGGCGCGTACCGGCGCGACGGCGGCCGGGTCGGGATCCACCTGCCACTTGGCGACCTGGTCCGGGGCGAGCCTGCGGATGCGGGCCACCAGCAGGGCGACGTCGTCGGACGGGTGGGCCGGCATGACCGAACCGGCGACCGCGCGGGCCGCCTCGTCCGGGCCGGCGCCCGCGGTCTCCTCCAGGACGGAGCGGAGGATCTCCAGACCGGTGTCGATGTCCCGGTCCCGGCTCTCGACCAGGCCGTCGGTGTACAGGACGAGCTGGGCGCCCTCGGGCAGGTGCAGCTCCGTGGTCTCGAAGGGGTGGCCTCCCAGACCGAGCGGCGGGGAGGCGGGCACGTCCGCGTAGCTGACCGTGCCGTCCGGGTACACCACCGCGGGACAGTGGTGTCCGGCGCGGGCGAGGGTGCAGGAGCCCGTCACCGGGTCGTATACGGCGTACAGGCAGGTCGCTCCGGCCACCCCCTCGTACTGCCGCCCGCTCGGGTCGGCGTCGCTCTCCTCGTCGTCGATGCGGGCCACCAGCTCGTCCAGGTGGGCGAGCAGTTCGTCCGGGGGCAGGTCCAGGGTGGAGAAGTTGTGCACGGCGGTGCGCAGCCGCCCCATCGTCGCGGCCGCGTGCAGCCCGTGCCCCACCACGTCGCCGACGACCAGCGCGACCCGGGTGCCGGACAGCGGGATGACGTCGAACCAGTCACCGCCCACACCCGCCTCCGCGGGCACATAGCGCCAGGCCGCTTCCAGGGCCGCCTGCTTGGGCAGCCCGCGCGGCAGCAGGCTGCGCTGCAAGGTCACGGCCATGGCGTGCTCGCGGGTGTAGCGACGCGCGTTGTCGATGGCCACGGCGGCCCGGGTCGCCAACTCCTCGGAGAAGGAGACATCGTCCTCGTCGAAGGCCGGCGAGTCGCCGCTGCGCCAGAAGTGCGCGATGCCCAGAACCACTCCCCTGGCCCGCAGCGGGACGGTGATCAGTGAATGCACGCCGAACTCCAGCGTCCGCCGCGCGCGCTCCGGGTCGTGCCGCAGCCACTCCTCGGCGTGGTGCAGATCCGCCTCCAGTACCGCCCGCTCCGCGTCGAGCGCGCGGGCCTGCGGCGAACCGGGCCGGAAGACGATCGCCTCCCCGACCTCGTACAGCGGGAGCCCCTCGGGCCGTTCGCCGACCGCCACCCGGCGCACCCGGCGCTGTGCCTGCGGCGCGGGTTCCTGGCCGCGCACCACCTCGTCCAGCAGGTCGACGGCTGCCAGGTCGGCGAACCCGGGCACCGCCACCTGGGCCAGCTCCCGCGCCGTGCGGGCCACATCCAGCGTGGTGCCGATCCGCACCCCCGACTCGTACAGCAGCTTCAGCCTCTCCCGCGCCACCTGGGCACGGCCCGACACGGCGGACAGCTCCGTGGTGTCACGCAGCGTCACCACGCTGCCGAGCGCTCCCCCGTGCCGGGAGGTGGGACGTATGTTCACCGCCAGCAGCCGGTCCCCGGACAGCAGCACCTCGTCGGTGACCGGCTCACCCGACACCAGCAGCCGTGCGATGCCCTCGGCCAGGTCCAGTTCGCCCACGTGCCGCCGCTCGGTGCCGGGAGGCAGATCCAGCAGCCGGCGGGCCTCGTCGTTGGCCAGCACGAGACGCCCGTCGGCGTCGAGGATGAGCACGCCCTCCCGCACCGCGTGCAGCACGGCGTCGTGGTGCTCGTACATCCGCGTCATCTCCGCGGGCCCGAGGCCGTGCGTCTGGCGCAGCAGCCTCCTGGAGACCAGGGCCGTCCCGCCGATGACGGCCACGAGGGCGACGCCGCCCGCACCGAGGATGATCGGCAGCTGCTGGTCGGTCATACCCGCGACGTTGCGTACCGCCAGGCCCGCCGACGACAGGCCGACGATGGTGCCGTCGGAGTCCCGGACGGGCACGACGGCTTGGACGACGTTGGTGTCCCCGCCGGTACGGGGACCGGTGACCCGCTCCACCGTGGTGCGGCCGCGGAGCGAGGGTTCGATCGTGCCGACGAACTTCTTCCCGATCAGCGACGGATTGGGCTGGGTGTAGCGGATCCCCTTCCGGCTCATGAGCACGATGAAGTCGACACCGGCGTCCTTGCGGGCCGCCTCGGTCCGCGGCTGCAGCTCCCTGGCCGGATGCGGTCCCCGCATCGCCTCCGCCACCCCCGGGGCGTGCGCGAACGCCTGGGCCACCGCGACCGACTTCTCGCGGGCCCGGCTCGTGGCGTCCCGCTGGGCCTGTACGACCTGGGCCGCCACCGCCGCCGCGACCAGCAGCAGCACCAGGACGACCTGCAGCACGAACACCTGACCGGCCGCGCTGCGCAGGCGGAGCAGCGAACGGCCCTTGTCCGCGGAGCGGGTGGCGGGCCGCGCCGGCCGGTTCCCGGGGCGGCGGAGAGGCAGCTTCATGACTCATTCCTAACACCGCACCCCGTCCCCCAGGGCCCCTGTGTCCCACTGGTGTCCCGCCGGCCGCGTCCGCGGACCACTGCCGGCGCCTTCCGCGGCGGCCGTGCAGCGCGCTGCACGCCTCTTGCCGGGGCCTCGGCCGCTCCCCGATGATCGGCGCCATGGCAGTCACGGGGGCGGGCGGCGCGACGGCGGTGCCCCTGCCGCGCCGGGTGCGCGTCGGGTACGGCCTGGGGTCGCTGTGCACGGGCACCTTCGCCACCGTGCCGGGACTGATCCTGCTGTACTACCTCACCAATGTGCTGGCCGTTCCGGCCGCCGTGGCGGGTGCCACGGTCTTCCTGCCCAAGGCATGGGACGTTCTGGTCAATCCGGTGGTGGGCGCCGCCTCGGATCGCAGCGAGCTGCGCGGCGGGCCGCGCCGTCCCTTCCTACTCATCGGCGCCTGTACGCTGCCGCCCGCCTTCGCGCTGCTCTTCGCCGCGCCGCCGCTGCGCGGGGCGGCGGCCGCGGGCTACGTGGCGCTGCTGTTCCTGCTGGCCGCCACCGCCTACGCGGTCTTCCAGGTGCCGTATGTGACGATGCCGGCCGAGATGACGGAGGACCCGGCAGAGCGGGGGCGGCTGCTGGGCTGGCGGGTGGGCTTCCTCGGCGCGGCGATCCTGCTGTCCGGGGCGCTGGCTCCGGCGCTCGCGCACCGCGACGGAGGCGGACCGGGCAGCTACCGGACGATGGGCGCCGTCGTGGCGGCGCTGCTGGCGCTCGGTATGTTCGGCGCCTGGTTCTGCACGGCGCGGACTCCGGCGGTGGCCCGCAGCCGGGCCGAGCCCTCGCTGCGCGCCCAGTTGGCCGCGGCGCGCTCACACCGGCCCTTCGGCTTCCTGGCGGGGATGTGGACGCTGCAGGCGCTGGCCGTCGGGGTGATGCTCGCCGGAGTCCAGTACTTCGCCACCTACACGATCGGCTCGGCCGCTGCGGTCACCTCGCTGTTCGGCTGTCTGATCGGTCCGCTGGTCCTGGTGATGCCGCTGTGGACCCGGCTGTCGAACCGGTGGGGGGTGAAGCGGGCCCAGTGGTGCGCCTCGCTGCTCTTCCTCACCGGGGCACTGCTGCTGGGCCTCACCCCGGTGGCCGGCAGGGCATTCGGCCACGGGGCCGCGGCGGTGGTGGGCCTCGCCTACGCGGGTCTGCAACTGCTGCCGCTGACGATGCTCGCGCAGACGCTCGCCGCCGATGCCGTGCGCACCGGCAGACGGCGGGCCGCGACCTTCACCGGGCTCTGGACGGCGGCCGAGACCCTGGCGTTCGCCCTGGGCGCTGGGGTGTTCGCACTGCTGCTGGCGGTCACCGGATTCCGCTCCTCGGACGCCGACCGGTTCGTCGCCCAGCCCGCCGCCGCGCTGACGGCCATCACGCTGGGCATGAGTGTGCTGCCCGCCGTGTGTGCCGCGGCGAGTCTGCCACTGCTGCACCGTTACCGGGAGGACGACGCGGCGGGAGCACTGCCGGTTCCCGCGGCGCCCGCCCCCGCCTCGTCCGCATCCGCATCCGCATCCGCCCAGAAGGAGCCCGGCCGTGCCGACTGACCCCACCCGCCTGCCGTCCGAGGGCCGGTCCGCGCAGCAGGTGCTCGCCGAGCTGCGGACGCTGCGCGAGGCGGACGCGCCCACGCGTGGCGGGCGCACCTTCGCCTACGTCTACGACGCGGGGCGCGCTGAGGTGGACGATCTCGCGGCCACCGCCTACACGGAGTTCGCGACCGTCAACGGCCTCGACCCGACCGTCTTCCCCAGCGTGGCACGGCTGGAGAACGACGTGGTCCGCGCCGCCGCGGCGCTGCTGGGCGCACCGGGCACCCAGGGGACGTTCACCAGCGGCGGTACCGAGAGCATCCTGCTCGCCGTGAAGGCCGCCCGGGACCACGCCCGCGCGGTGCGCGGGATCACCGCGCCCCAGCTGGTCCTGCCCGCCACCGCGCACGCCGCGTTCCACAAGGCCGCGCACTATCTGGGGCTGGAGGCGGTCCCGGTTCCGGTCGACCCGGCCACCTTCCGCGCCGATGCCGGCGCGATGGCCGCCGCGCTCACCGACCGCACGGTGCTGGTGGTGGCCTCCGCCCCGTCGTACGCGCACGGGGTACTGGATCCGGTGGCCGAGATCGCCGCGTCGGCGGCCGCGCGGGGCGTGCTGTGCCATGTCGACGCCTGTCTCGGCGGGTGGCTGCTGCCCTGGCTGCGTGGCACCGGGCACCAGGTACCCGCGTTCGACCTCACGGTTCCCGGCGTCACCTCGCTCTCCGTCGACCTGCACAAGTACGGGTACACCGACAAGGGGGCCTCCGTCGTCCTCTACGCCGATGCGGAGCTGCGCCGCCACCAGTACTTCGCGCACGCGGCCTGGCCGGGGTACCCGGTGGTGAACCCGACGGCGCAGGGCACGAAGTCCGCCGGTCTGCTGGCCCAGGCGTGGGCGGTGCTCCAGCACGTGGGCGAGGCGGGGTACACCGCGCTGGCGGGCCGGGTCGCGGACGCCTCCGAGCGGCTGCTGGCGGGGCTGCGCGACATCGACGGGGTGCGGGTGCTGGGCGAACCGGTCGCGGGGGTGGTGGCGTTCACCGTGCTCGGCGGGGCGAGCGACGCGGAGCCGGATCCGGGGCTCGTGCTGCATGCCGCCGATGAGATGCGGGCTGCCGGCTGGTACCTGCAACCGCAGCTCTCCTACGCGGGCATGCCGCCCAATCTGCACCTCACCCTCACCCCGGCCACCGTCGACCGGGTGGACGGCCTGCTCGGGGATCTCGCGGCCGCGCTCCGCACGGCCCGTCAGCTGCCGCGCGCGGCGGTCGACCCGGGGCTCGCCGAGTTCACCGCCGGTCTGGATCCGGACCTGCTCGGGCCACGGGAGGCCGCGTCCGTGCTCGCCCACGCCGGACTGGACGGCGAGGGGCGACTTCCGGCCAGGACGGCGCCCGTCCTGATGCTCCTGGACGCGCTGCCCGCGCCGCTCAAGGAACGGCTGCTGAAGGAGTTCCTCGGCACCGTCTTCAGGGTGTGAGGGCCGCTCGCGTGCGGTGGTGCGGGGGCGGTACTCGGCGAGCCCGGCTGTCCTCCCCCGCGGACCGGGCACCAGGGGCTCGGCGCTCAGGCGCCGACCACATGCCAGTGCTCGGTGATCCGGCCGTCCGCGACCCGGTAGGTGTCGGCGAACGGGACCGGGCACTCGCCGCCTTCGAGCGTGGACCGCACGGCGACATAGCCGCCCGCCGCGATCGCCTGGTGCGGGCGGAAGACCGCGGCGGGCCGGGCGTTCCACAGCGCGGTCAGCTTCGCGGCGACTCCCGTCCTGCCGGGGTCGCCCTCGGGGTCGTGGTCGACGAAGTCCGGTGCCAGGAAACGCCGGACGGCGGAGATGTCGCGGTCGCCCGAGAGCACGGTCGAGAAGAAGTCGAGGACCAGCTCCGCGTCGCGCCGGGCACTCTCGGTATCAGCAATGATCACATCGCAAACGTAGCAGGGTATGACCTGTCGGATATGGTCGCGAGCGCCGCTGCGCCACACGCCTCGGCAGCGCCCGAACGGCGCTCCCGGCCCGGGAGCGGGGCCGCCGGCCGGGGCGCCGCCACCCGGGCCCGGGAGCGGGGCCGGCGGGCCCGTCAGCGTGTCGGGTACGGGAGGAGCGCCATCTCGCGGGCGGTCTTGACAGCGCGCGCCACCTGCCGCTGCTGCTGGGCGGTGAGGCGGGTGACGCGGCGGGAGCGGATCTTGCCGCGGTCGGAGAGGAACGTGCGCAGCAGGTCGGTGTCCTTGTGGTCGACGCGGGTGATGCCCGCCGCGTCCAGCGGGTTCGATCGGGGGGTACGGGCCTTGCGGGCGCCGGGGCGCTGAGCCATGGGGCGTTCCTTTGCTTGCGGGGATATTCCGGGGCTTGCGGGGCGCTTGCGGACGTCAGGAAACGGGGTCGAGGAGAGCGTCGAAGGCGGGTGGGAGGTCCTTCCACGCCTCGCGCCCCGCGGCGAACTCCGTGTCGGTCAGCAGGCAGGACTCCAGGACCTCGGCCAACCCCTCCCGGTCCAGGCCGGGAGCGGTGAAGACGAGGTGCTGGCAGCGGTCGCCGTGTTCGGGGTGCCAGTCCAGGGCGGCGGCGGCGCGGCGTACCGGGGGCACCATCTCCCACGCGGCGTCGGGCAGGGCGGCCAGCCAGGGGCCGACCTCCTCGACGCACAGCGCCCCGCCCGCCGCGTCCCAGGACAGGAGGGTGTCGGGCCGGTCGGCGAGCCAGAAGCGGCCGCGGCTGCGCGCGGCGGCGCAGGTGAGTTCCTCCAGTGCCTGATAGAGCCGTTCGGGGTGGAAGGGGCGGTCCCGGCGCCATACGCAGGTGGCGACGCCCGCCTCGTCAGCCGCCTGGGGCAGCAGCGCGCACGCGGGGTGCTGCGCGGCCGCGGCGGCCTCGGCGTCGAAGCCCGCCAGGGCTGCCGCCGCCAGTTCGCCCGAGGCGGCGTCCACCTGGCGTGCCGTGGGATGCAGTTGGGCCAGCAGCGCCCGGTCCTCCTCGTCGGCGGGCCACTCCTCGTCCTCCACGAGTGCCAGCACTGCGGCGTATTCGAGCTGCCTGGCCCAGGTGTCGGCGACGGTGCGCCGGTCGGACGGTGCCGCGGCGAGACCGGCCTCGGCGAGATCGTCGCCGTTGGCGAGGAAGGGCAGCACGAGGGCCGGGTCGATCGCCGTGATGACGCCGGTGAGTTCCAGCACGCCGTGGCTGTGCGCGGCGACGACCTCGGCCATGGCCTTGGGCTCCACCGAGTCCCACAGTTCGACGACGGCGCAGCGGGTGGTGCCGTCGCCGGCCAGCCGGGTCAGCTCCGGGATCAGGTCCTCGCGGAGTGCGCAGCACGCACAGTCGTTCACCAGCGGGGCCTCGGAGGCGCTGCGCAGACCGTCGCGGTCGCGCACCGTCCGCAGCACCGTGCCCTGCGGCCCGGCGGCGAGGTCGTGGTGCAGGGCGACGCTGCCGGGCATCGAGCCGAGCAGCCGCCGGACGACCTCGGCGCGCGCTTCGGCGTGCAGTCCGGCGACCAGGACCACGGGAAGGGTGCGGTCGGCGGCCATCAGCGGGTCTCCCGGTGGCCGTATCGGCGTTCGAACCGCTCCACTCGTCCCGCGGTGTCCAGGACGCGGGTGGTACCGGTGTGGAAGGGGTGGCTCGCGGAGGAGATCTCGACGTCGACGACGGGGTAGGTGTTGCCGTCCTCCCATACGACGGTCGCGTCGCCGGTCATGGTGGAGCGGGTGAGGAAGGCGAAGCCGGCGCTCTTGTCGCGGAAGACGACGGGCCGGTACGGGGGGTGGATTCCGGGCTGCACAGCGATGTCCTTCTTCTGGGCTCGGTGCCGGGTGTGCCGGCGGTCAGCGGGTTTCGCGGAAGTCGACATGCCTGCGGACGACGGGGTCGTACTTGCGCAGGGTCAGGCGGTCGGGGGTGTTGCGGCGGTTCTTGCGGGTCACGTAGGTGTGACCGGTTCCGGCGGTGGAGGTGAGCTTGATGATCGGGCGGAGTTCGTCGCGTGCCATGCGGTCAGTATATGGAAATGGTTACCATTACCAAGTCCGCTTCACCGAGAGAAGGGTCTTCCGTGTCCGCCCACTGCCAGTTGACCGGCGCACAGCCGGTGTTCGGCAAGTCCGTCTCCCATTCGCATCGGCGCACCAACCGGCGCTTCGACCCCAACATCCAGCGCAAGCGCTACTGGCTCGCGAGTGAGAACCGTCACGTACGCCTCACGCTGAGCACGAAGGGCATCCGGACGGTCGACGTGATCGGCGTCGCGGCCGCCGTCGCGCGGATCCGCGCACGGGGAGGGAAGGTCTGATGGCCAAGCAGAGCAAGATCGCCAAGAACGAGAAGCGCAAGGTGGTCGTCGCGCGGTACGCACGGCGGCGGGCCGAGCTGAAGGAGATCCTCCGCGACCCGGCCGCCACGCCCGCCGACTACGCGGCCGCCCTCCGGGAACTGCGGCGGCAGCCGCGGGACGCCAGTGCGACGCGAGTGCGCAACCGGGACGGCGTCGACGGCCGTCCCCGCGGCCACCTGCGAGCCTTCGGGCTCTCCCGCGTCCGTATGCGCGCGATGGCGCACGCGGGCGAACTCCCGGGAGTCACCAAGTCCTCCTGGTGACCTCCGCCTGAGGGGTGCCCCGCTGCGCCTCCCCCGCATCCCGGGCGCCCCTCACCCCGCGCAGCGGGGCGAGAGAGAGAACGCACGGCCCCGCACTGTCGGTATCGGCAGTGCCCGATGGACACCCCCGGCCGGATCGCCCGCACCGCCGGCCCGCGGCGTACGCGGGCCGGCGGTGCGGGGCCGAGCTCCGGATCAGCGGGCGAACTTCGCCACGGCCGCCGGGGTGACCGGCGTGAAGAAGTTGACGAGGTTGCCGTCGGGGTCACGGAAGAGCAGCGCCCGGTTGCCCCAGGGCATGGTGGTGGGGCCGGCGACGAACTCCTCCACCAGGCCACTCAGGTTGCCGCGCACCCGGTCCACGTCCTCGACGAAGAACTCGATGATCACGCTGCGGTTCGCCGCGGGATGGGCGGAGTCCGGTGCGAACATCGGGACGGTGCGGGTACTGCCGATCGCCAAAGTGGCCCTGGGGGTGACGAGTTCGGCGAAGTCCTCGGTCGCCCAGGCCGCCGACACCCCGGTGGCCCTCTCGTAGAAGGCGACGAGGCGCGCGATGTCGCCGGTGATGATGCGGATCGAGACGAAGTCCACAGTGTTCTCCCAAGTCGATGCAGTGCCGGTGGAGTGGATGCGCTGCGCACGCTAGGACAGATGCCGGACGGAATCGGTCCGGTATACGCGCTAGGCTGCCGACATGTCCCGACCCACCGGGCGCGTGCTGACCCTCCTGGAACTTCTGCAATCGGGCGGCGTCCGGCCGGTGGCCGAACTCGCCGACCGGCTCGGGGTCGACGGCCGCACCGTGCGGCGGTATGTGGGTCATCTGATCGACCTGGACGTGCCGGTGGAGGCGGTGGGGGGCCGCTACGGCGGATACCGGCTCGCGCCGGGGCACCGGTTGCCGCCGCTCATGCTCGGTGACGACGAGGCCCTCGCCGTGCTGCTCGGCCTGGTCGCCGGACGCCGGGCAGGGTTGACGACAGCGGCGGGCACCGCGGGCGAGACCGCGGCGGCCAAGGTGCGCAGGGTGCTGCCCCGGCATGTGGCCCGCAGACTCGACACGGTCCTGGAGTCCCTCGCCTTCACCTCCGCACCCGGCGAGTTCGCCACGCCGGACGCCGAGGTCCTGCTGCCCGTCGCCGACGCGGTACGCCACCGCCGGCCGCTCTCGATCGCCTACCGCGACCGCCACGGCCGCCGCAGCGAGCGCACCCTGCACGCCTACGGCATCGTCGCCCACGCGGGCCGGTGGTACGTCACGGGCAGGGACCCCGGAACCGAGCAGGACCGGACCCTCCGCCTCGACCGCATCGAGGGCGCCCGGCCCCTGCCCGGCTCTTTCGGGGTCCCGGCCGGAACCGATCCGGCGCAGCGCGTACTGGACGGCTTCGCGACAGCCGAATACCAGTACGCGGTGACCCTGCGGATCCACGGAACCGTGGAGCAGATCCGCGCGGGTCTGCCCGCCTCGGTCGCGCGTCTGCCGGAGCCCCCGCCCGCGAAGGGTGCCGACCCGTCGGCCGAGCGGTGGCTGCGGGTGGAGCTGCGGGTGGCGGAACTCGCCTGGTTGCCTCCGGTCCTCGCCTCACTGGACCGGCCGTTCGTCATCGAGCGCCCCGCAGAGCTGCGCGAGCTCGTCACGGCGCTGGCCGACCGCCTCGCGGCCTGCGCGCGGAACACCTGACCCCCAGGACGCCCGGCCGCGGCCGGGCGGTGTCCGGGCCCCGACGGCGGGATGGCGACCGTCGCCCGCGAACGCTGCCGACGGGAACGGACCGCGCGCCGCAGGGAGTTGCCGGGCCGGGGCGGGCCGTTGCCGGATCCGCGTGGGAACGGACCGTCGCACGGGCCCCGTTGTGAACTTTTCCCCGGCATCCGTCATCGAACTCGTACGGCGCGGGGCGGTCCTGGCAGTGACTCCCCCGCAACCGGCAGGGACACACGATGGGATGATCAGGGCGTGGCGGCGATGAGAGAACGAGAGCAGCATGCGGTGCGGGCGACGCGAGAGGCCGCGGGGGGCGGATCCCGCAGGGCGCGCGGCACCGGGGGCGCGCGACTCGCGGCCGGGCTCGCGGTGGGGCTCGCGGCGGCCCTGCTGAGCGGATGCGGTGAACAGGCGGCTGACGCGCCCAAGAAGGTGGCCGGCGAAGCGGCCCCCGTGCCCGGCGACTCGTCCGAGGACAGCTCGCGGAAGGAGAGCGGCGCCTCCCCCTCCTCCTCGCCCCGCACCCGGGACGGCGGCGGCGGGAACTCCGGCAAGGAGACGTCCGGTTCCTCGGGGAAGAGCGAGGGGGCGGGCTCCTCCGGAGGGCAGGGCGGCTCGGATGACGGGGCGCCCGGGATCGGCCCCTGCAAGACCTCCGGACTCGACTTCAGCACCTCGCCCGGCATGGCCCGGGGCAGCCTGCTGGTGAACCTCGAGAACATCACCGCCACGGCGTGCACGATGCACGGATATCCCGGGGTCGACCTGCAGAGCGCGGCCGGCACCATGAACGCCGCCCGGAACGGCGTCGCCGCCCCGACGGTCCGCGTCAGCCCCGGTGAGTCGACGCGCTTCACACTGCACTACCCGCCGAACGACTCCGGTGGCAGCGGCGTGGACGTCACCGGCCTCGTGGTCACCCCGCCGAACGAGACCAGTTCGCGGACCCTGCCGATCAGCTTCAATCTGCCGGTCTCCGACAGCGCCGAGTCCGGGGTCACGGTCGGCCCCGTCGGCGCCGGGAAGTGACGGCACCGGGCGCCGCCGGACGGGAGCGCTGCGGGGCAGCGTGCGAGCCCGCCCGGCGGCGCCGCCCGGATCCGGCGAACCGGGCGGTGACCGGGCCGCAGACGGCTCAGACGGTCAGGACCCGGCGCCCGCGTGTATGACCGGCCTGGCTGTCGATGTGCGCCGTCGCGGCCTCGGCCAACGGGTAGGACTTCTCGACCGGGATGTGGAGCTTCCCCCGCGCGATGAGGCGGCCGGCCTCGGCCAGCGCCGCCGGGACGCTCCCGGCCGTCCCGGAGAACCGGACGCCGAACTCCGGTGCGGAGAGGTCGGCGATGGAGACGACCTTCCGCGGATCCCCGGTCAGCTCGACGAGTTCGGCCAGGACGCCCGCACCGGCGAGGTCGAGTGCCGCGTCGACCCGGCCGAGTCGCCGGACCCGCTCAGCCCAGCCCGCGCCATACGTCACGGCGGCGGCACCCAGGCCACGCAGATAGTCCTGGTTCGCCGCCCCGGCCGTGCCGATCACCGCGATGCCGCGGTCGCGGGCGATCTGCAGCACGGCCGAGCCGACTCCTCCGGACGCGCCGCTGACCAGCAGGGTCTGCCCGGGCCGCACCCCGACCTCACGGATGACGCGCAGCGCGGTCTCCACCACCGACGGGTATCCGGCCGCCTCCTCGAAGGTCAGGCCCTCGGGTATCCGGGCCCAGGCCGAGAGCACGGCGAACTCGGCGTAGGTGCTGGCCCCTTCACCGAACACCGGGTCTCCGGCCTCGACGTCTTCGACACCCTCACCGACCTCGTCCACCACGCCGGCGGCGTCCAGCCCGACTCCGGCGGGCAGTTCGATCGGATGGGCCTGGAGGATCTGCCCTTCCCGGATCCTCCAGTCGACGGGGTTCACACCGGCAGCCCGCACGGCGACGCGCACCTGGCCGGGGCCCGCATGGGGCTCCTCGGCGTCCACGAGACGCAGCACTTCCGGACCACCGAACTCGGCGAAGCTCACTTTTCTCATGGACCAAACATAGCACTAACGGTTAGTTTTATAGAACGGTTAGTGTTTCACATCTGGTAGCTTCAGCGCATGACCACGCCGCCCGGACGTCGCGAACGCAAGAAGGCGGCGACCCGCCGAAAGATCGCGGACACCGCCCTCCGGCTCTTTCTGGAACGCGGCTACGACGCGGTGGGGATCCGCGAGATCGCCGCCGAGGCCGACGTGGCCGTCACCACGCTCTTCTCCCACTTCGCCGCGAAAGAGGCGCTGGTGTTCGAGCAGGACGCGGACTTCGAACAGCGCCTCGTCCGGGCGGTCACCGACCGGACACCCGAGGAGCCACTCGTCCCCGCCCTGCGTCGGGAGATCCACGCCCTGGTGCGGCACTGCACGGCCGACAGCGCCTCCCCGGTCCGGCACATGATCGACTCCTCGCCCGCGCTGCGCGCGTACGAGGACTCGATGAGGCTGCGCCACGCCGAATCGCTGGCGGCGGCCATGGCCGCGGACCCCGGCCTGGCCCGGACCACGACGGCCTGCCGCACGCTCGCAAGATTCACGATCGACGCCTACTCCCTGGCCCGCGAGTCGGCCGACCCGCGGGCCGCCGTGGACGAGATCTTCCTGATGATCGAGGCGGCCTGGGCGGTCACCTGACCTTCCGTCGGACGCCCCGAACCGGCCACCCGTGGAGCAACTCAGCCGCGCGGGGCCCGGGCGCGGGCCCGGACGGACGAGCGGCGGTCCGCGGTCCGCCGTCAGCGTGCCAGCAGCTCCCGGATCGCCTCCGCGATCTCCTCGGGAGCCTCCTCGGCCATGAAGTGCCCCGCGCCGGTGAGGCGGTGGTCGAGGTCGGGGGCCCAGGCCTGCCACACCTGCGCTGCGTCGTAGCCGAGCCGCGCTCCCCAGTCCTGCTGGACGACGGTGACGGGCATCGCGAGCTGGGAACCGGCGTCCAGGTCCGCCTGGTCGTGGTCGACGTCGACACCGGCGGAGGCCCGGTAGTCGGCCACGATCGAGGGCACCGCAGCGGCACTCGCCCGCAGGTACGCGCTCCGCACCGGATCCGGGATCGCCGCCCGGTCCCTCGCCCAGGCGTCGAGGAAGGACCCGAAGAACGCGCCGGCGCTGCTGGCGATCATCGTCTCGGGCAGTCCCGGCGGCTGGGCCATCAGGAAGAGGTGGTAGCCGACCGCGGCCGAGACCCCCTGCAGCACGTTCCACATGTCCAGCGTCGGCACCACGTCGAGGACGCCGAGGTGCGTGACGGTCTCGGGGTGGTCCAGCCCGGCCCGGAAAGCGACGAGCGCGCCGCGGTCGTGACCGACGAGCGCGAACCGGTCATGCCCCAGCGCCGCCGCGGCGGAGACGATGTCGGCGGCCATGGTGCGCTTGGCGTACACGTCCGGATCCGCGGCCGCCGGCTTGTCGCTGGCGCCGTAGCCCCGCAGGTCGGGGCAGATCACCGTGTGCCCGGCGGCCAGCAGCGGGGCGACGTGCCGCCACATCAGGTGGGTCTGCGGGAAGCCGTGCAGCAGCACCACGGGGGTGCCGCTGCCGCCGGTGGCGACGGAGAGCTCGACGCCCTCCGCGCCTGGCACGCGGAGGTGGTCGAAGCCGGGCAGGGCAGGCGGGGCGGGGGTCATACGGGTCCTTTCCCCGGGTCGGATGTCTGACCGGACCACGGTGCGCCAGCCCGATGAGCAGCCGATCAGTACGGCGCGGCGGAGCCGAGCCGGTGGGCGCAGGATGGAGGCATGCGGATCGATGTACTGGGCCCGGTACGGGCGCTGCGCGGCGACGGCACCCCGATCGCGCTGGGCGGGCCCCGGCACCGGGAGGTGCTCGCCCGGCTCGTCGCCGCCGAGGGGCGGATGGTGGCCACCGACACCCTGGTGGCGGACCTGTGGCCCGAGCCCCCGGCCCGCGGCCCGGGCGCGCTGCGCACCTTCGTCGCCGCCCTGCGCCGTGCCGTCGAGCCCGGCCGGCCACCGCGCACCCCGCCGCGGATCCTGGTCACGGAGGGCCCAGGCTACGCACTGCGGCTGCCGCGCGAGGCCGTGGACGTGCACCGGTTCCAGGACGTCCTGGAACGCGCCCGCCGCTCCCCCGGCGAGGTCGCCGCACTCGGCGAGGTCCTCTCCTCCTGGCGCGGACCGGCCTACGCCGACCTGCCCGACGCCGCCTGGGCGCAGCGGGAGCGCGCCCGGCTGGAGGAGTTGCGGCTGCAAGGAATCGAACTCCGGGCCGGTCTCCTCCTCGACGCGGGCGCAAGCGGCGGACTCGTCGCCGAACTCGGCGCGCACACCGACGAGCACCCCTGGCGCGAGGCGGCCTGGGCGCTGCTGGCGCGCGCCCTGTACCGGGACGGGCGCCAGGCCGACGCACTGGCCACGCTCCGCCGCGCCCGCACGATGCTCGTCGAACAGCTGGGACTCGACCCCGGAACCGAACTGCGGCGGCTGGAGGCGGACATCCTCGAGGGATCCGCTTCCCTGGAGCCGGCCCTCGAGCTCCGCTCCGGGTCCGCTGCCCGGCTCGGCCCCCGGACGACCGCGGAACTGGCCCGCACCCTGGCCCTGGCGGGCAGCGACGCGCTCGTCCTCTCGCGGCGCGACCGGCTCGCAGCCGCCAAGGCCGCCGAGCGGACGGGGGACGCCGAACTGACCGCCCGGGTCGTCGGCGCCTACGACGTGCCCTCGATCTGGAGCCGTGCCGACGACCCAGAACAGTGCCGCTGCGTCGTGGCGCTCGCCGAGCGCACGCTCCGGGCGCTGGGGCCCGACGGCCCGCCGGCGCTGCGGGCGCGGCTGCTGGCCACCGTCGCCGTCGAGAGCCGCAGCGGCGACCTGCGCGGGGCCGCGTTGCGGGCCGGGTACGAGGCCGCGCACCGGGCCGAGGCGCTCGCACGGGACCTGGACGATCCCGCGCTGCTGGCCTTCGCGCTCAACGGCGTCTTCCTCCAGTCCTTCGGGCGCCCGGGGCTCGCGGCGCGGCGGGATGCCATCGGCGCCGAACTCGTCGCGCTGGCCGCGCGGCACGAGCTGCCGACCTTCGCCATCCTGGGCCGGCTCATCCGTATGCAGTCCGACTCGGCCGTCGGTGACCTGGCCGGCGCCACCGGGCACGCGGCCGCCGCCGAAGAGGTCGCCGCCGTCCACGAGGCCCCGCTGGTCCCCGTCCTCACCGCCTGGTTCCGGGCCCGGGTCGCCGCAGAGCGGAGCACCGCACCCGACGGGCCGACCGCCGCGGCCGCCGCGGGCGCCTACCGCGCAGCCGACAACGCCCTCCGCACGGCAGGGATGCCGGGGCTGCACCGCGGCCTGCTGCCGCTCGCGCTGCTGGGTCTGCGCCTGCTGCACGGCCGCCCAGCGCCCACCGACCCGCGGCTCGCCTGGGGCCCCTACCTGCCCTGGGCTGCGCCGCTCCTGCTCCTCGCCCGGGACCGCCCCGCGGAGGCCCGAGCGGCCCTCACCACCGTCCCGGAGCCGCCGTACGACCACCTCCAGGAAGCGCTCTGGTGCCTGACAGCGCACGCCGCCGTCCGCCTGGAGGCGCCCGACGCCGCCGAGCGCGCAGCGGCGGCGCTGCGCGGCGCCCGCACCGAACAGGCGGGCGCGGCCAGCGGCATGCTCACCCTCGGCCCGGTCGAGCGCTACCTCGCGGAGGCCGAAGCGTGCGCGGGCCGTGCCGGATGAGGCTCTGCAGGAAGTCGCCCAGCACTCCACCGCTCCCGGCGCCCAACGGCGGTGACCGGGCCAGGAGCCGGTCCACCTGGTCAGCTGCCAGGGGGGGCATGGCCCGGGGTATGTGCACGTGACCACATGCGCCGTACCGGACGCGGCGGTCCGCCGGGTCCGGCAGTCATAGGGGTGGCTCGTGCTGTGGAGGGCGAACTGCCCGGACGCACGGTCGCGGACACGATCACGACAAGTCGGGGGCACGGCCGTGTCGTCTCGGCCACACGGAGAACGGATGGCGCGCAGCAGGGCCTGTCGCCCGACCGGGCCGGGCCCCGGACCGCGGCCCGGGGTCAGTTGCCCGTGCCGAGGCCGGCCATGAGTGCGGACGGGTACCGGTCTCCGCGGGCGGCGCCCGGCGGTACGGCGCGCTCGACGGCGGCGAGGTCCTCCGTGGTCAGGGTCAGTTCCGTCGCGGGGAGCGCTTCGGCGAGCCGCTCGCGGGTGCGGGCGCCGGCCAGGGGCACGATGTCCTCGCCCCGGGCGGCCACCCAGGCGATGGCCAACTGCGCGACGCTGCATCCCTTGGCCTCGGCGACCCGGCGCAGCGCCTCCACCAGGGTGAGGTTGTGTTCCACGTTGCCTGTGGAGAACCGGGGACTGAAGCCGCGCATGTCGCCGGGGCCCGCGGTGCGGCCGGGGGACCAGTGTCCGGAGATGAGTCCGCGGCTGAGGACGCCGTAGGCGGTCAGGCCGATGCCGAGCTCTCGCAGGGTGGGCAGGATGTCCGCCTCCACCGCGCGGGAGATCAGCGAGTACTCGATCTGCAGGTCGGCGATGGGATGCACGGCCTGAGCCCGGCGGACCGTCGCCGCGTCGACCTCCGAGAGACCGATGTGCCGTACGTATCCGGCGTCGACCATGTCCTTGATCGCGCCCACTGTCTCCTCGATCGGTACGGAGGGGTCCAGCCGGGCCGGGCGGTAGAGGTCGATGTGGTCGGTGCCCAGCCGGGTGAGTGAGTAGGCCAGGAAGTTCTTCACCGCCTCCGGCCGGGCGTCGCATCCGCCGAAGCCCGCGCCGGGCCCGCGCAGCATGCCGAATTTGACGCTCAGTGTGTAGGTGTCCCGGTCCCGGCCGCGCAGCGCCTCGGCGAGCAGCAGTTCGTTGTGTCCCATGCCGTAGAAGTCGCCGGTGTCGATCAGTGTGACCCCTGCGTCCAGCGCGGCGTGCACGGTGGCGATGCTCTCCTCCCTGTCGGCCGCACCGTAGGCGCCCGACATGCCCATGGCCCCCAGGCCCAGCGTGGAAACGGTCGGGCCGGTACTGCCCAGGGTTCGTGTCTGCATCGGGCTTCCCCTTCGTCGCCTTCGACGTGTCCGTCGCGTGTTCTCGTGTTCGTCGTCGATCGGCTTTCCACTGTGCTCCGGCAGCGCGGCTCGCGGGAGCGGAGCGTGCATCCTGGGAGCGGCGCTCCCTGGATCGGCGCATCCGCCGAGAGGACCATGGAGCCATGCAACGCGAACAGCTCGCCGCCTTCCTGCGCCACCGTCGCGCGACGATCGATCCGGCCGAGGTCGGCATCGCTGTCGGGCCCCGGCGCCGTACCACTGGTCTGCGCCGGGAAGAGGTGGCCGGACTCGCCGGGATGTCGGTGGACTATGTGATCCGCCTCGAGCAGGGACGCAGCAGTCAGCCCTCGGCCGGGCTGTTGGAGGCGCTGGCCCGGGCGCTGCGCCTGTCCGACGACGAGCGCGAGTACCTCTTCCATCTGGCCGGGCACCAGCCCGCGCCCGCCGACAGGGCGGCCAGGCAGGCCCGGGCCGGCCTGGTGCGGATGCTCGGCCTGCTCGGCAGCACCCCGGCACTGGTGCTGTCCGATCTGGGTGAGGTCCTGGCCCAGAACCGGGCAGCCGTCCTGTTGACGGGCGATCACACTCGCCACTCCGGTGACAGCCGCTACCTCGTGCACCGCTGGTTCACCGATCCCGCCGTGCGTGCGGTCCATCCGCCCGAGGAGCACGAACACCACTCCCGTCAGCTCGTGGCGGACCTGCGCGCGTCCGTCGGCCGCCGGTCCGGGGACCCCGCGGTGACCGGCCTGGTCGATCGGCTGCGGGAGGCGAGCGACCACTTCCGGCGGCTGTGGGCGGAGCACGAGGTCGCGGTCCGGCGCGCCGACCGCAAGACCCTGCTCCATCCGCGGGTGGGCCGGCTGCTGATGGACTGCGAGACCCTGGTCACCCCCGACCGGCTGCAGCAGTTGCTGGTGCTCACCCCGGCGGACGCGGAGACCCGCGAGCGGATGGAACTGCTGTCGGTGCTCGGTACGGAGACGTTCCCCGCCCAGGCCGAGGGCTCCTCACTCCGGTGAGACGGACGCCCGCGCACCGGGCGGGCATCCGGAATCCCCAACACCACTGCCCCAGCAAGGTGTTGTCCACGCGCCCGCCGCGGGCGAGCGGCCCGGGCGGGGGTCGACACCGGGGGGAAAGCGCTCCAGGATGGACGGCCGACGGCGTGATCACGGGGGAGGACCGATGAGTGACGCGGACAGCGGCGCGGTGGCGGTCGTCGGCATGGCGGGGCGGTTCCCGAAGGCTCCGGACACGGAGGCGTTCTGGGAGCTGCTGATAGGCGGCGGCGACGCGGTGGGGCCGGTGCCGCCCGAACGCTGGGATCCGGCAGAGGTGTTCGACGCGACCCGGGAGATCCAGCGGGTCGGCGCGTTCCTGGAGGACATCGACGCGTTCGACCCGGCCTTCTTCACGATCTCACCGCGCGAGGCCGAAGTGCTGGACCCACAGCAGCGGTTGATGCTGGAGACGACCTGGCGGGCGCTGGAGGACGCCGGTGCGCCGGCGGCCGGGCTGCGCGGCTCCCGCACCGGTGTCTACGTCGGCGGGCTCTGGCACGACTACGAGCTGCTGCGCAAGGACCGGGGCGCCGCGGTGACCCAGCACAGCATCGTCGGGAACTCGCTGGACATCGTCTCCTCCCGGGTCTCGTACCACCTCGGGCTGACCGGCCCCAGCCTGACGCTCATGAGCAGCTGCTCGTCCTCGCTGGTCGCCGTGCACCAGGCCTGCCAGGCGCTGCGCTCCGGCGAGATCGAGGGAGCCCTGGTCGGCGGCTCCAATCTGATGCTCACCCCCGAGGTGACGGTCGGCCTCAGCCACTTCGGTGGCCTGTCCCCCACCGGCCGCTGCCACGCCTTCGGCGCCGACGCGGACGGGTTCGTCCGCGGCGAGGGCGTCGCCGTCGTCTACCTCAAGCGGCTGGCGGACGCCCTCCGCGCGGGCGACCGGATCCGCGCGGTGGTGGCGGCCAGCGCCGTCAACAACGACGGCGGCGGCGAGAGCCTGGTCACTCCGCATCCGGCCGCGCAGCGCGACCTGCTGCGCCGCGTCTACGCACCGGGCCGCGTCCCGACGGACCGGCTCGCCTACGTCGAGGCGCACGGCACCGGCACCGCACGCGGCGACACGGCCGAGGCGCAGGCGCTCGGCGAGGTGCTGGGAGCGGCCCGGCACGGCCGTGTACTGCACATCGGCTCGGTGAAGACCAACATCGGGCATCTGGAGCCGGCGGCCGGACTCGCCGGGCTCGTCAAGGCCGTCCTGGCCCTGGAGCACGGCACCGTTCCGCCCAGCCTGCACGCGCGGGTGCCCAATCCGGCCATCGACTTCGCCGGGCTGAACCTCGCCGTCGCCCGGGACCCGCTGCCGCTGGAGCCCGGCAGCTTCCTCGGCGTCAACTCCTTCGGCTGGGGCGGCACCAACGCCCACGCCGTCGTCACCACGCTGCGGGCCGCGACCGCGCGGCCGCCCGCCCGGGCCGCGAAACCCCCCGCCCGGGCGCGGGAGCAGGAGCCACGCACCGTACGGGAGGAACCCGGGGCGGCGGAGCGGCAGAAGGCCGGTGAGCCGTTCCTGCTGCCGGTCAGCGGGCACACCCCCGGGGCGCTGGAGGAACGCACCCGCGGCCTCCGCGAGCGGCTGGCCGCGGGTACGTCCGCACCGGACCTGGCGCAGGCCATGGCCTGGCACCGGGACCACTTCGCCGAGCGGTGCGCCCTGCTGGGCCCCGGGCTGGCGGAGGTCGCGCGGGGCCGGGCCGGGCGGCGGGGCAAGGTCGCCTTCGTCTTCCCCGGCCAGGGCGCGCAGTGGGCGGGCATGGGCGCCGGCCTCTACGGGCGCGACGCCGCGTTCACCCGGGCCATGGACCGCTGTGCACAGGCGCTGGCCCCGCACGCACCGCGCGACGTACGTGAGATGGTCACAGGCGGCCCGGCGCCGCGGGACGTGGCGGAGGTGCAACCCGCGCTGTGGGCGATGTCGGTGTCGCTCGCCGCGGCCTGGCGGGCGGCCGGAGTGGAGCCGGACGTCGTGGTCGGGCACAGCCAGGGCGAGATCGCCGCCGCCACGGTCGCCGGGGTGCTCACGCCGGAGGACGGGGCGCTGGTGGTCTGCCGCCGCAGCGACCTGCTGCGCGAGATCGCAGGCGGCGGGCGGATGCTGGCCGTGGACCTGGATCCGGAGGCGGCCCGGCAGGCCGTCGCGGGCTTCGAGGGGCTGGTCGAACCCGCGGTGTACAACGGGCCGCGCTCCTGCGTGCTGTCCGGGGACGCCGACTCGGTCCTGCTGCTGCGGGAGATCCTGGAGGCCGACGGGGTGTTCTGCCGACTGGTCGATGTCGACTACGGCTCGCACAGCCCGCAGGTCGATCCCCTCCTCGGGCGTATCCGCGAGGCGCTCGCAGCCGTCGCGCCGGGCCCGGCGGACACGCCGCTGCTCTCCACGGTCGACCTCACCTGGCTGGACGGGCCGGGGGCCGACGCCCGCTACTGGGCCGGGAACCTGCGCCGCCCGGTGCGGTTCGCCGAGGCGGTGGACACGCTGATCGACGAGGATGTCACCCACCTGGTGGAAGTCAGCCCGCATCCGGGACTCGGTGCGGCACTGCGGCAGCTCGCGCAGGAGCGGCCGGAGCCCCCGGTGGTGCTGGGCACGTTGCGCCGCGACGAGGGCGAACACACCGACCTGCTGCGCGCGTTCGCAGAGGCCTACGTCTCGGGGCTGCCCGCGCTCGGTCCGCGCCCGGCTCGGCGGCCGGACGCCGTTCCGCCGCCCTACCCCTTCCAGCGGGAGCGCTACTGGGTCGCGCCGGGGCGGCACAGCGGCGTCCGCAGCGGGCGGCTGGCCCTGACCGAGGTCCCCTCGACCGCGGCCGGCGTGTGGGAGGGCGCCGTCGAACTGGACACCGGCACCCACCCGTGGCTGGCCGACCACCGGGTGCACGGCACGGTGCTGTTCCCGGCGGGCGGCTTTCTGGCGCTGCTCCACCAGGCCCTGCACGGCGGAGCCCCCGACTCCGGATCCGCCGGGCACGGGACGCCCGTGCTGCGGGATGTGCAGCTGACGGGCGCGCTGGCGGTGGGCGAGGACCCGGTCCGCACCGCCCTCGTCTGGCGGCCCGGCCCCGGGGACTCGGGCGTGTTGGAGGTGCGGTCCCGGGAGGAAGGCGCGACCGGGTCCGCACCCGGTCCGGAGGCGGGCGCGGGCGCCCGGACGCGGCACTGCCGTGCGACGGCCTCCCGCGGCGGCGCTCCGCCGACCGGCGGGTTCCCCGGACATCTGCTGGGTGCCGCGCCCCTGGACGCGGACGGCTTCTACCGGGACTGCGCGGCGAAGGGCCTCGACTACGGACCCGCCTTCCGGCCCGTGACGGGCGGCCACGTCGCCGAAGCCGCTTCGGGAGGCGGGCGGGATGCGCTGGTCCGGCTCCGGCTGCCATCCGGCAGCCGCTCCGGTGCGCTGTCCGGGACGCCGCACCCGGTGCTGTGGGACGGCGTGCTGCAGGCCGCGCTGGTCGTGTGCGACGGTCCGGTCCTGCCCCGCCGGGTCCGGCGGGCGGCAGTCGCGGTGACCGAAGCGGACGAGGTGTGGGTGCACGCCCGGCCGGGCGCGGACGGCGAGGTCGACCTGGCGCTCTTCGATGCCGGACAGCGCCCGCTGGGACGGCTGGAGGGCGTGCTGCTGGCCGCGCTTCCCGGCGGCGACGGCGACTCCTTGGAGACCGGGCGGCTCACCTATCGGATGCGCTTCGTGCCCCGGCAGCGGCCCGCCACCCCCGCTGCGGAGCCGGGCGGCGCGGCCGGGGGCGGCGGACTGCCGGGCAGGGTGGTGTCCCGCGGGCGCCCCGGGGTGCTCCCGGACGCGGCCGGGGAGGATCTGGCCGGTGCCGACACCGTGGTGTTCGTCGCGCCTCAGGACGGCCGTACCGGGCTGCTGGAGCTGGCGGAACTGGTCAGCCGCTGCGCCGAGGAGAACCCGTCCGTGCGGCTCGCGGTCGTGGTCCGCCGGGACGACCCGGAGGCCGGGCTGTACCCGGGGTTCGTGGCGGTCGTACAGGCGGAGTACCCCCAGTTCGGGACGCGGCTGATCGAGACCGACACGTTCGGCGCCGAGCTGATGGCGGAGCTCGGTGCCGCGGAGGACCGGGTCGTGCTGTCCGGCGGCGAGCGGCTGGTCGGTGAGCGGGTGAGCGGAGGTTCGCCCGCCGCCGGCCCGCCGTGGCGGTCCGGCACCGGCGCCCGGTCCTTCCGGCTGGGCACTCCGCGGCCCGGCGACCTGGCGGCGCTGTGCGCCCGTCCGCTGGAGCGGCCCCGGCCGGGGCCCGGACAGGTCGAGGTGGCCGTCGAGGCCGCGTCGCTGAACTTCATCGACGTGATGAAGGCGATGGGCGTCTACCCGGACGACTCCCCCGACCGGGAACTGCTCGGCCTGGACTGCGCGGGCACGGTGACCGCGGTCGGTCCGGGGGTCGACACCGTGGCGGTCGGGGAGCGGGTGGCGGCCTGCGGCTTCGGAGTCCTCGCCTCGCACGCGCTGGTCGAGGCCCGGCACACCGCCCGCATCCCGAGCGAGTTGACCGCGACGCAGGCTGCCGCACTGCCGATGGTGCTCGTCACCGCCTGGCATGCGCTGATGGAGGTGGCCCGGCTGGAGCCGGGCGAGACCGTGCTCGTCCACTCGGCCACCGGCGGGCTCGGACTCGCCGCGCTGCACGTGGCCCGGCTCGTGGGAGCCGAGGTGCTCGCGACGGCCGGAACCGAGGAGAAGCGAGAGCAGCTGCGCACGTGGGGTGTCGAGCATGTCTTCGACTCCCGCACCCTGGAATGGGCCGAGGGGGTGCGGGCCGCGACGCGGGGGCGCGGGGTCGACGTGGTGCTCAACTCCCTGCCCGGTGCGGCGATTCCACTGGGCCTGGAGGCGCTGGCCGAGGACGGGCGGTTCGTGGAGGCCGGGAAGCGCGACATCCATCAGGACACGTCCGTCGAACTCGGTGCCTTCCGCAAGGCGGTGTCCTTCACCGCCGTGGACATCGCCGGGCTGCTCCGCCGCCGCCCCGAACGGTTCGCCTCGCTCCTGGCCACCGTGTGGGCTCGGGTCACGGGCGGGGAACTGCGCCCGCTGCCGGTGCGCGAGATGCCCTTCTCCGAGGCGCAGGAGGCCTTCCGCACGCTCTCCCGCGGGCGGCACACCGGCAAGCTCGTGCTCACCGAGCCGACCGGAGGCGGCACGGTCGCCGTCGCCCCGCAGCCGCTGCCCGAGGGACGGTTCCGGGCCGGGGGCGCCTACCTGATCACCGGCGGACTCGGGGCGCTCGGCATGTCGCTCGCCGAGTACCTGGCCGCCTCCGGAGCCGGGGCCCTGGCCCTGGTCGGGCGCTCGGCGCCCGGGGACCCGGCGCGGGTCGAGGCGCTGCGCGAGCGCGGCGTCCGGGTCGGGGTGTGGTCGGCGGACGTGGCGGACGCGGCGCGGATGCGCACGGTGCTGGCGGAGGTGCGCGCGCAACTGCCGCCGCTGTGCGGAGTCTTCCACGCCGCGGGGGTGCTGGCGGACGCGACCGTGGCGAACCTGGACGGCGCGCTGCTGACGCGGGTGCTGCGGCCCAAGGCCGACGGCGCACGCGTTCTGCACGAGTTGACCGAGGGGGATGCGCTGGACATGTTCGTCCTGTTCTCCTCGGCGGCCGTGTTCGTGGGCTCGGCCGGGCAGGCCGCCTACGCGGCGGCGAACAGTTCGCTGGACGCGTTGGCGGCGGAGCGGCGGGCGGCGGGGCTGCCGGCGCTGAGCGTGCAGTGGGGGCCGGTCGCCGGAACCGGACTGGCCGCCGGCACCGGGCGCGGGGACCGGCTCGCCGCCCGCGGGCTGGGCAGTCTCCCGCCCGAGGTGTGCTGGCGGGCGCTGCGGCACTACCTCGAGGCGGACGAGGCGCAGGTGGCCTGCCTCGACCTCGATCCGCGGCGCTGGCTGGAGTCCTACCCGGCGGCGGCCGCGCTGGCGAGCTGGCAGCCGCTCGCAGCGGCCGGCGGGACGGTCGCGCCGACGGAGCTGCGGAGCATCCCGGCGGCGCGGCGGCGCGAGGCGGTGGAGGCGGAGGTGCGCCGTACGGCCGCGGCGGTGCTGCGCCTGGCGCCGGAGAAGCTGCCGTCCGAGGTGCCGCTGCGCGCCCTCGGGCTGGACTCGCTGATGTCGCTGGAACTGCGCAACAGGCTCGAGGCGTTCCTGGGGGTGCGGCTGAGTCCGACGCTGCTGTGGAAGTACGGCACTCTGGCCCGGCTCGGCCCGGCGCTGTCCGCGCTGGTGGAGGCCGATCCGGAGCCGGAACCGGTGCCGGAAGGGGGGCCGGACGCGGGGGCGGGACCGGAGGCCGGACCGGGACCCCGCCCCTCGGCCGCCCCGGCTCCGCACGGGGCGGAGGCCCGTGGGTGACCGGCCGGTCCTCGGGCCGGCGGAGATCCGGGAACTGATCGCCGAATACCTGCCCGACCCGCCGGGGGTCGATCTCCTCGATGTCGGGCCCGGCGGGCTGGTGTTCACCGCCGACCCGGCGGGGCTCGCGGTGCGGCCCGGTGGCACCGTCTCCGGGCCCGCCCTGTTCGCGTTCGCGGACGTGGCGGGCTATCTGGCGGTCAACGCCTATCTGGGCAGGACACCGTCGGCGATGCTCACCTCCAGCAGCATCAGCTTCCTGGAGGCCACCGAGCCGGAGCGGCTGCACGCACGGGTCGCACCCGAGCGGATCGGCCGGCGTACGGCGGTCGTCTCGGCACGGGTCGAGAGCGTGGACGGGACTCCCGTCGCCCTGGCCACGCTGCACTTCTCGTTTCCGGGCAGGAGGAACCGGCCCGGCGCGGGCGCGCGCTGAGGGCGGAGGCGTACGTCCGCGCGGCGGTTGCAGAGCAGTTGCGCGGTGGGGCGGCGGCCGTTCAGCGGCTGGAGTAGGTCGTCCGCTCCCACGGGTAGCCCGGCAGCGCGGTCATGCTCGCGCGGGCCGGACGGTCCTGGGCGGTGCCGTCGACGCCGCCCCGTGCGGGGTGTTCGGAGGTCTCCAGCATCCGCACCCGCGGGTGGTCCCGGCCCGCCGCGAGGGCGCGCAGCGCGTCCGCGGCCTCCTCGGCGCCCGCCGCGGTGACCCAGGCGGCCCGCCGCAGGCGGGTGCGCCCGTGGTGCGCGGTCGCGGCGAAGGCGGCGTATCCGTCCCCGGCGGACGCGGCGTCCGCGGGCTCGGCCAGCCGTTGCGCGTACCTGCCTGCCAGGGTGCGCAGGGCCGCTTCGGTGTGCGCGTACACCGGGAACCCGCCGGCCGGTGCGGGAGCCGGTGCGGGCTCGGCGGTGGGGCGGGAGAGGACGACGTGCGCGTTGGTGCCGCTCATCCCGAAGGAGCTGACGGCCGCGCACCGGCCCGCCGACGGCTCCCAGGGCCGGGTCGCGGCCGGTACCGTCAGGCCGCTGCCGTCCAGGCGGATCCGGGGGTTGAGCGTCTCGAAGTGGGCCTGCCGCGGGATCTGCCGCCGCTCCAGACAGAGCAGCGCCTTGATCAGGCCGAGAATCCCGGCGGCGGCCTCGGCATGACCGAGGTTCGCCTTGACCGATCCGACATGCCAAGTGCGCCCCGGCGAGTCCAGGGCGGTCCTGGCGGCCTCGATCTCGATCGGGTCGCCCAGCGGGGTGCCGGTGCCGTGCGCCTCCAGGTAGCCGATGGCGGCAGCGGTGAGGCCGGCCGTGGTGAGGACTCCCTCGATCAGGGTCTGCTGGGCCAGCACGTTGGGGGCGGTGAATCCGGAGGAGCGGCCGTCCTGGTTGACCCCGCTGCCCTCGATCACCCCCAGGATCCGGTCGCCGTCGCGCTCGGCGTCGGCCAGCCGCTTGAGCACCACGGCCCCGGCACCCTCGCCCCGGACGAACCCGTTGGCGCGCGCGTCGAAGGGGCGGCACCGGCCGTCGGGCGAGAGTGCCTCGGTGCGCTGGATCTCCGCCGTCGACCGGGGTGCGAGCACCAGGTTGACGCCGCCGGCCACGGCCACGTCGCAGTCCCCCGCGGCCAGCGCCCGGCAGGCCGTGTGCACCGCCACCAGCGATGACGAGCACGCGGTGTCCAGCGCCAGGGCGGGGCCCCGGAGGCCGAGCGTGTAGGCGAGCCGGCCGGCGGCGAAGCAGTGGCCGTTGCCGATCAGCCAGGAGGCGTTGGGTTCGCCCTCGTCCCACAGCCGGTGGTCCTGGCCGGTGATGCCGACGTAGACCCCGGTGCGCTCGGCGACGTCCTCCGGTGGCAGGGCGGCGTCCTCGAACGCCTCCCACACCACTTCCAGCAGCAGCCGGTGTTGCGGGTCGAGGCTGCGCGCCTCCCGCGGTGAGATGCCGAAGAACGGGGCGTCGAAGCCGAGAACGTCGGGCAGATAGCCGCCGCGGGTCAGCAGCCCTTCCCAGCCGCCGGGGAAGGCGCGGCGGCGCTGCTCGGGCAGCTCGCCCACCAGGTCCTGCCCCGCCGACAGCGCCTGCCAGTAGGTGTCACGGTCGGCGATGCCTCCGGGAGCACGCAGACCGGTGCCGACGACGGCCGTCCGCTGCGTTCCCCGCAGTGCTGCCAGCTCGGCGCGCAGCGCGCGGATCGTCTCCATGGCACGGCGCAGCGGCCCGGCGGGCGTCTCGGCGGCCGCGCCGGGCGGGTGCCCGTCCGAGGGCTGGGAAGTTGACATCGGCCGCGACGCTAGCAGGTGGCGTCGGCATTTCCAGCCCCCCGCGTCGGCGATCGAACTCCGGCTGCACGGCACGCAGTTGAGGCGATGCATCCACAGCTCGGACCTCGATGTCAAGGCTGTTCCTGGCAGCATGCGTTGTGGCACTGTGTGGTTGAGGGACAACGGGGGGTCGGTCCGTGCCGTGCGCCGCATCGTGCGGCTGTCGCGATCGTGCTGCTTCCCGCGAGTCGGCACGAGGCAGAGCTGAAAGGTCGCTTATGACGATCGCGGTCCTGGACGACGAGGAAGTCGTGGTGCGCACCCCGGAGGAGTTCCGCCGGATGCCCCGTGACTACCAGAAGATGCTGATCAGTCAGGTCACCATCAACACCGAGGGCGAGCTCTCGGGCGGCGACGACTACGTACAGATGTTCCTGCCGCTGGCGCCGGACGCCGAGGAACGCCAGGTGTGCGCGGAGCGGGCCGCCGAGGAGTACGACCACTACAAGATCGGCAAGCGGGTGCTGGCCGACCTCGGGATCGACACCACCTACATGGAGACCCAGGCGGTCTCCGAGCGGATGCTGTTCGCGGACGAGCGGATGCACACCTGCACCACGTGGGCCGAGCGGGGGGTGTACTCCTACATCGGCGAGGAGACCGCGATGGTGATGCTGCGAGAGTTCGCGGAGAGCAGCTACAAGCCGTGGGCCGAGGCCGTCCGCACGATCATCCTGGACGAGAAGATCCATATCGCACACGGCGCGCGGGTCTGCCGCAACCTCGCCGCCACAGCGGAGGGCCGCGCCGAGCTGCAGGCCGCGCTGGAGCGGCTGTGGCCGATGTTCGTGGGCATCTTCGGCAGTGCGAACACCAAGCGCTCGAAGCTGGCGGTGCGCTACGGGCTGCGCAGGACGACCAACGGCGAGGCGATCGAGCTGTGGCGGCAGAAGGTCGGCCCGCGCGTCGCCAACCTGGGCCTGCGCGTGCCGGAATGAGCCGGGAGGCAGCCATGACCACAGCAGTACACATCACCCCGCGCCCGCCCTCCCGCGCGGAGGCCAAGGCGCGGCTGCGGGGGTATCTGGCGGACCGCCCGGACCTCGCGGCCCGACTCAAGGACGTGCGCAGGATGGGCACCCGGGTGCGCGGGTGCGAGGTGCACCTGACGACCGCCTGCAACATCCGCTGCAAGGGCTGCTGGTACTTCGAGGGCGGCTTCGACACCGCGGTCAGGGAGACCTCCGACCCGGGCCTGATCCGGGCCTTCGCGGAGAAGCTCGCCGCGGACGGGGTCACCCAGGCGACCCTCATCGGCGGAGAGCCGACCCTGGTGCTGGACCGGGTGCGCCCCTTCGTCGAACATCTGCCGTATCTGACGATCTCCACCAACGGGCTGCGGCCGCTGCCGATGGACGGTTTCGAGAACGTGGCCGTCGGCATCAGCCTGTTCGGTGGCGGGCCGCTGGATGACGAACTGCGGGCGCACCGGCCCAACGGCTCGTCGTTCACCGGCCTGTTCGAGAAGGCGCTGGGCCACTACCGGGATGATCCCAGGGTCACGTTCGTCTTCGCCCTCTCGGAGGAGGGGCTGCCCTACATCGAGCCGACGGTGCGGGCGATCCGGGACAACGGCAACCAGGTCACCTTCAACTTCTACAGCGAGCACGGCTCGGACAGCCCGCTGCGGATCGAGAACGAGCAGCGCACGCTCGCCGAGGCGCTGCGGGTCGCCGAGGCGTATCCGGAGGCCGTGGTCGCACACCCGTACTTCGTCGAGACGCTGATCACCGGGCGCACCCACTGGGGCGGGCGGTTCGGCTACGACGTGTGTCCCAGCATCAGCGTCGACCTGCCGGAGCACGAGCAGCGCGTGGCCAACGGCAATCCGGTGCTGGACGGTTTCGCGGTGTACGGCGCCGACTACGAGACCCTGCAGTTCTGCTGCACGTCGGGCGACTGCGGCGGCTGCCGCGACAGCCAGGCCGTCTACAGCTGGCTGATGGTCAGCTTCCACTGGTTCCTCGACAGCGTGCAGCGCTTGGAGACCTGGCTGGACCTCGCCGAGAGCTACTGGCGCCAGTGGTACTGGGCGCAGTCGCACGCCCCGGCCTTCGCCCGCTGAACCCCGCCGCACCGGCCCGCGGCACCGCCCCTGCGTTCGCCCCCCCCCCGTCAGCACCGCACCACATCAAGGAGCAGCCATGGCCGAACCTGTCACCGTCGAGGCCGTACGGGACCTGATCCGCACGGAGCTGGTCGATTCCGGAGTCGAGGAAGAGACCCTCACGCCCGATGCCAGATTCGACGACCTCGACATCGACTCGCTCGACGCCGCGGAGCTGATGTCCACCCTCAAGCGGGAGTACGGCGTCACCATCCCGCGGCCCGAACTGGCCGAGGTCACCGTGGACCAGCTCGCCCGGCGGGTCGTGGAAGCGGCCGCGCGTTGACGGTCGCGGTCGCCGTCACCGGCGTCGGCGCGGTCACCCCGCTCGGCGTCGGTGCCGCCCGGCTCGTCTCGCGGCTGGTCGCGGGCGGAACGGGGATCGACGGCGGTGAGGCGCGGTGCACGGATTTCGACGCACGCGACCACCTGGCGGCACGCGACCGCAAACGGAACGCCCGGTTCGCGCAGTTCGCCCTCGTCGCCGCCGACGAGGCGGTGCGGCAGGCGGGCTGGGGGGACGGCCTGCCCTATCCGGCCGAGGACATCCGCTGCGTGATCGGCAGCGGACTGGGCGGCGGCCCCGAAGTCCTGGCGGCGGGGGCGGCGAGCCCGCTGACGGTGCCGCTGATGATGCCCAACAGCGCCGCGGCGAGCCTCAGCCGCCGCTTCGGCATCCGCGGCGAGACCTCCGCGCCCTCGGGGGCTTGCGCCGCCGGGGCCCAGGCCATCGGCCTCGCCGCCGGGGCGATCCGCCGGGGCGAAGCCGCGGCGGTGCTCGCCGGCGGCGCCGAGGCCGCCTGCGTGCCGCTGGTGCGGGACTCCTTCGCGCAGGCCGGCGCCCTCTCCCCCACCGGGCGCTGTGCGCCCTTCGGCGCGGATCGGGACGGCTTCGTGATGGGCGAGGGCGCGGGCGTGCTCGTCTTGGAGGACGCGGCCGGGGCCCGAGCCCGGGGGGCCCGGGTCCTGGGCCATGTCCGGGGCTACGGCGCCGGTTCCGACGCCCACCACGTCACCGCCCCGCCGCCGGACGGCGCGCCGGCCGCGCACGCCGTCTCGCTGGCACTGGCCGACGCCGGTGCCGTCCCTGAGGATCTGTGCTACGTCAACGCGCACGGCACGGGCACTCCGCTGAACGACGCCTCCGAGGTCCGCTCGCTGGAGCTGGCCCTGGGCGCGGCACTGCCATCGGTGCCGCTCTCCTCCACCAAGGCCGCGACCGGCCACCTCTTCGGTGCCGGCGGCGCGGTGGAGGCCATCATCACGCTGGCCGCGCTGCGCGACGGGCTCGCTCCGCCCACCCTCGGCCTGACCGCGCCGGACCCGGAGCTGGGGCGGCTGTCGCACATCACGGCCGCCCGGGCGCTGAGCGCCGGGCCACGCGGCCGGCTGGGACTGTCGAACTCGCTGGGATTCGGCGGCCACAACAGTGTGCTGGTCCTGGAGGCACCGTGAGCACGTACGACCTCACCGGCCGCCGGTATCTGGTGACCGGCGTGACCAACCAGGAGTCCATCGCCTGGCATGTGGCGGCCGCACTGCAGCGGGCGGGCGCCGAGGTGGTGCTCAGCTCCTTCGGCCGCACGGCGCGGATCGCGCGCAAGGCCGCCGCCCGGCTGCCCCGCGAGGCGGACGTGCTGGAGCTCGACGTCACCGACGAGGACGGCTTCACCCGCCTCACCGAAGAGCTCCGGGCACGCTGGGGAGCCCTGGACGGGGTGCTGCACAGCGTGGCGTACGCGCCCGCCGACGCGGTGAGCGGCGCCTTCCTGGAGACCCCGGCGGCCGGCGCGCTGCGGGGCTTCCACGTCTCGGCCTACTCGCTGCAGCGCCTGGCGGCCGCCCTCGCCCCGCTGCTGACCGCCTCGGAGCACGGGGGCAGCGTCGTCGGGGTGACCGTGGACAGCTCCCGGGCCCTGCCCGGCTACGACTGGATGGGCGTCTTCAAGTCGACGCTGGAGGCGGTCTCCCGCTATCTGGCCGCCCACCTGGGGCCGCGCGGGGTGCGGGTCAACCTCGTCGCCTCGGGGCCGCTTGAGACGCTCTCCGCACAGGGCATCGGTTCGTTCGAAGCGCTCGCCGAGCACTACGAGCGCTGGGCGCCGCTGGGCTGGGACCGCACCGACCCGGGGCAGGTCGTGGGCGCGGTGCTCTTCCTGCTCTCCGATCTCGCGGCGCACACCACCGGCCAGATCCTGCACGCCGACGGCGGGCTGCACGCCGTCGCGGGCGGAATCGGCGAACCCCCTCGGTGACGTACCGCTTAACGGTCATTAACATCGACCGGGTGACGTCGGTGCGCGGCGTCGGCAGACACGAACATCGGCGGCGGTGCCCGCATCGCGACAGCCGCATCGGCGTAAGGAGTGGCCGTGGCCTCTGACTTCCCTCTCACCAGGACGACGAGCCCCGTTCCCGCGGCGGAGCGGGAGGAGATCCTCGCGGCGCCGGGCTTCGGCCGGTTCTTCACCGACCACATGTCCACGGCCACCTGGTCGGCCGGGCGCGGCTGGCACGGCCACCGCGTCGGCCCGCTGGAGCCGTTCTCGCTGCACCCCAGCGCCGCCGTGCTGCACTACGCGCAGGAGATCTTCGAGGGGCTCAAGGCCTACCGGCACGCGGACGACAGCGTCTGGCTCTTCCGCCCCGAGGCCAACGCGCGGCGCTTCGCGCGCTCCGCGCGCCGGATGGCCCTGCCGGAGCTGCCCGAGGAGGACTTCCTGGCCGGGGTGGAGGAACTGATCCGGGCCGACGAGCCCTGGGTGCCGGCACCGAGCAACGAGGAGAGCCTCTACTTGCGGCCGTTCATGTTCGCCTCCGAGGCGTTCCTGGGGGTGCGGCCCGCAAAGGAGATCGTCTTCTCGGTGATCGCGAGTCCGGCGGGTTCGTACTTCGAAGGCGGCCTCTCCGGGGTGACCCTGTGGGTCAGCGGCACCTACACCCGGGCGGGCAAGGGCGGTACCGGCACCGCCAAGTGCGGCGGCAACTACGCGGGCAGCCTGGCCGCCCAGCTGGAGGCCGAGGAGCACGGCTGCGACCAGGTGCTCTATCTGGACAGTGCGGGCGAGGGGTATCTGGAGGAGTCGGGCACGATGAACCTGTGCCTGGTCACCGCGGACGGCAAGCTGATCACTCCCGCGCTGGGCACCATTCTGGAGGGCGTCACCCGGGACACCATCCTCACCCTGGCGGCCGAGTCCGGACTGACCTGCGAGGAGCGCCAGATCACGCTGGCGGAGCTGCGGTCCGGAGCCGCCGACGGCACCGTCACGGAGGTGTTCGCGGCGGGAACGGCCGCGGTGGTCACCCCGATCGTCGGCTTCAAGGGCGAGGGCTACGCCTTCACCATCGGCGACGGGGAGCCGGGCAAGCAGACGGCGGCCCTGCGCGCGCGGGTGCTGGACATCCAGTACGGCCGCGCCGAGGACAACCACGGCTGGCTGCGCCGGGTGCTCTGAGCCGGGATCGGGGCGGCGGCGAGGTGGCAGCCCGCCTCGCCGCCGCCCCGCGCGGGAGGCGCCGGGTGCACCGGCGCGGCGCCGGGCTTCACGTCGCGGCGGAGCGGCGCGGTACGTGGACGGCACGGCTGAGGCGGCGGCCCACCAGTACGTATCCGAGCAGCGCGCCGGTCGCGTTGAGGAGCACGTCGTCCACGTCGAAGGCCCGGCCGGTCACCCACACCCCCTGCACGGTCTCCACGAGCAGCATCACCACGGCCGTGCAGAGGGTCACCTTCAGGAAGCCGCGCAACTGCGGCGCCATGACCGGCAGCAGGACGCCGAAGGGTGCTCCCAGCAGAATGTTCCCGCCCAACTGCTGGACGACGGCGAAGACCTCGGGCTGCTCCAGGTAGTCGCGGATCGAGTCTCCGGGCCGCAGGTTGGTGTGCGTCAGGCTCTCCGCCGCCTGCGAGGGCTGCAGCGTCGCGCGGGAGAGCAGGGCGGCGAACAGCACCATCGCGGCGAAGGCCAGCAGTACGGCGGACAGCCTGCCGAGAGCACGAAGCATCCCTCCGCGGGGCTTACCGGACGACACGGAACCCTTGGCATGAACGCTCTGAGTCATGCGCCACCGCTTACCCCGGGCGGCGGGGCGCACGCTCTCAGCAGTCGCGCCGGCAGTCGCCCGGGTCCGCCGCCGGGACCCGGGCCGGCGGGACCGGGCCGCCTCCCGGCAGGCGAGCGGGGCGGCGGCGACCCGGCCGGGCCCGCGGCCGCTCCGTCACTCCAGCCAGGCGCCGTCGCGCAGCAACTCGCGGCCGCGCAGTTCGTTCTCCTCGCGCCACGCCTGTACGCGGCGGGGGGTGATGCGGAACCAGCCGCAGGACGCGGCCGAGGCGCGCGGGTCGAATCCGGTGCGGGCGACGAACCGCTCGACCCGCTCCGGCGGCAGGGCGTCGATCTCCAGCACCTCCACCGTCCCTTCGATCATGGTCACGTCGCGGGTGGGGCCCAGTCCGAGCCGGGCCGTCCGGGTGGCGGCCAGATTCCTCCCCGTCGGGCTGCCGGCCGGGGTGGACACCAGCAGGGCCGCGCCGTCCCAGTCGAAGGACAGCGGCACGAGATACGGGGTGCCGTCCGGCGAGGCGCTGGCGAGCCAGATGTCCGCGTCGCTGCCGAGCCGCTGCTCGGTGTCCCGCCGGCGCCGGGCGCGGGTGCGGGGCGCGGCGCTCATCGGTCCTGCAGCAGGCCGAGGAGGTTGCCGTCCGGGTCGACGAGGGTGGCCACCAGCCGGCCGCCGCCCACGTCGTGCACGGGCTCCTTCACCACGGCGCCCGCGGCGGTCACCTCGGCGAGCCCGGCCTCGATGTCGGTCACATGCCAGTAGGCCAGCGGTGCGGTCAGGCCCTGCGAGCCCCCGTCCGGGACCAGGCCGATGTGCTGGTCCCCGACCTCGAAGCCGACGTAGTAGGGGCTGTCGGTCTGCGGCGGGACGCCGAGCAGGGCGGCATACACGGCCTTGGCCGCCGCCAGGTCCGATACGGGGTGCAGCACGGTCTTGATGCCGAGGGTGGCAGAGCCGCTCATGGTCGCTCCTGTCTCGCGGGTGGATCGCTCCGGTGGCCCCGGGCCGATCGCCGTGTCCGCAGCCTCTCTCGAACGGGGTTGCGGCCACCTCCGTACCGACCACGGAAGCCGCTACGGATAATGAGTCGGTGTCCACTCCAGTGATCTCGGCCCGCGAGGCCGAAGTACTCGGTCTGCTCGGGGAGCACCTCAGCAACGCGGAGATCGCCGCACGGCTGTTCATCTCGGTGCGCACGGTGGAATCGCACGTCTCGGCGCTGCTGCGCAAGCTGGAGGTGCCGGACCGGCGTGCCCTGTCGCGCCGAGCGGCCGAGTCGGCACGCGCCGGACGGCCCCGTCCGGCGCGTGCCCTGCCGGCGCCGCTGACCGCGTTCGTCGGCCGCGCGCGAGAGTGCGCGGAGTTGGCCGGCGCGCTGAAGGCGCATCGACAGGTGACCGCGGTCGGGCCGGGCGGGGTGGGCAAGACCCGGCTGGCGCTGGCGGTGGCCGCGGAGGTCGAAGGCGACTTCGCCGACGGCGTGTGGTTCTGCGACCTGGTACCGGTCACCGACCCACACCGGGTGGCCGCGGCCGTCGCCGCGGCCGTGGGAGTGGGAGAGCAGCCCGGTTCCGGCATCGAGGACACGGTGGTGGGGGCGCTGGCCGACCGGGAGGCGCTGCTGGTGCTGGACAACTGCGAGCAGATACCCGACGGGGTGGCGCCGTTCGTGGAGCGGCTGCTGCTGGCCTGCCCGCGGGTGCGGGTGCTCGCGACCAGCCGGGCCCGGCTGATGGTGCCCTTCGAATGGGTCTTCGCGGTGCCGCCGCTCTCACGGGTCGGCGGGGGCGACTCGGACGCCGCGGCCCTGTTCCTGGAGCGGGCGGCGGCGGTGGGCCGGACGTCGGACCCGGTGGCCGGCGAGCAGGTGGCGGCCCTGTGCGAGCGGCTCGACGGCATGGCGCTGGCGATCGAGCTGGCGGCGGCGCGGTGGGCCACGTTGGGGCTGGACGGTCTGACGGCCGGCCTCTCCGACCAGCTGCGCATCCTGTCCGGCGGCCCCCGCGCCGACGGCAGGCACCGGTCGGTGCGGGCTGTGCTGGACTGGAGCCACGAACTGCTGGAGCCGCAGGACCGGGCGCTGCTGCGGCGGATCTCGGTGTTCGCCGTGCCGTTCACCGCGCAGGCGGCGGCCGAGGTGGCCGGGGTCGCCCCGCTGGACACGGCCGCGGTCGCCGACGGGCTCGGCAGACTCGCCGAACAGAGCCTGCTCACCGTGGCGCGGTCCGGGACCGGCACCCGGTACCGGACCCTGGCGACGATCCGCCAGTACGGGGCGGAACGGCTTGCGGCCGCCGGTGAGTCGACCGCGATCCGCTCCCGCCATCTGGACTGGTGCCTGGCCGCGGCGGGCGGACTCACGCACTCCGGAAGCGAGGGTCTGCGTACCCGCTTCGACGCCCTGGCCGAGGAGCTGCGGGCCGCACTGACCTGGGCGGCGGAACAGCCGGAACGGCGTGCGGACGCCCACCGTCTCGCCCTGTGCCTGGCCGAGTTGGCCTTTGCCCGCAATCTGCTCGACGAGGCGCAGCAGCGGTTCGAGCAGGCGGCCGGGCTCGCCGGGGACGCCGCCGGAGCCGCGGCGCTGCGGAGCGCGGCCGGGGTGGCCGGCTGCCGCGGGAGCGGGGATGAGATGTTCCGCCTGCACCGGGCCGCGGCGGCAGCCGCCCGCCGGGCCGGGGACGCCGCCGCCGCGGGCCGGGACCTGGCCACCGCGGCCTGCGTCGCATACCGCTTCTCCACCACGTTCGCGCGGATTCCGGCGGTGAGCGAGGCGGAGGCGCTGCTCGCCGAGGCGCGGGAGCTGTGCCCCGAGGGCGACCCCGCGAGCGATGCGGCACTCGCGGTGGCCGAGACGGCCGTGGTCGCGGATGCGTACGGCGCGGTCCAGGGGGATGCGGACAACTCCGTGCCGGAGACGGCCGCAGCTGCCGAACGGACGGTCGAGCTGGCCCGGCGGGCAGGTGACCCGGTGATCGAGTCCGCTGCGCTGGACGGCCTCTCCGGCGCCCGGAGCTGGGCCGGGGACGCCTTCGCCACCGCCGCCGCGGTGCGGCGCCGCATCGAGGTGCTGGACCCGCAGCCGCGGACTCCGGCCGGTACGCACGAGTTGGTGGACGCCCTGGCCATGGCCGCGGGTACGGCGCTGGGCGTGGGCGCGCTGCCGGAGGCCCGCCGCCGGGCCGGGCAGCTCGCGGGCCAGCCACTGCTGGCCGAGGTGGGCCATCACGCCACGTCCTGGCTGCTGGTCGCTGACGCGTTCGCGGGCCGCGGGTGCGAAGTGCTCGACGGCAGCGCCCGGTTCCGCGACGCGTGGGAGCGCAGCGGCCGGCAGCGGTCCTCCTCGCTGGGGCCGGCTGCCGCCTCGGTGGCGATGGTGCACGGCCTGCGGGGCGACACGGAGGCCCGGGCGGAATGGCTCGCCGTCGTCGAGGAGGCCGGTACTCCGCAGGAGTACCGGCGCGGCTACGGCGCGGTCTGCGACGCGACGGTCCTGCTCCACCGGGGAGCCGCGGAGGCGGCCTGGGAGCGCGTGGCACCGGAGCCGGAGCAGGTGTGGAAGTGGGTCTGCTGGATCTGGCTGCACTGGTACGTGGGGCTTCGGACGGAGGCCGCGGTGCTGGCCGGACATCCGGAGGCCCGCGGCCGGGTCGAGGCCGCCCGGCGCACCGTCGCGGGCAACCCGGTCGCCTCCGCCCAGGTGGACCGGGCCGAGGCACTGCTGGAGGGGGACCGGGAGCGGCTGCCGGCCATCGCCGCGGCGTTCGAGGCGGCGGACTGCCGCTACCAGTCGGCACGCACACTGCTGCTCGCCGGGGGCGAGCACGCGGCGGCCGGATCGGCCGCGCTCGCCGCCCTCGGCCTCGCACCGCCCGCGGCCCGGTAGCCGCCGCGCACACGCACCCGGGGGCGGGCGGCGCGGACGCGGCGTCGACGAGCCGCTCGTTCACCCGGCCGCCCGGGGCCGCCCGGTGTGCGCCGGGCTGCGCCTCAGCTCACCGCCCGCTCGACGAGCGCGGCGATCCGCGCCTCCACCTCGGGCGTCACCTCGGTCAGCGCGAAACCCGCCGCCCACATCGGCCCGTCGTCCAGCCGCGCCTGGTCGCTGAAGCCGAGAGTGGCGTACCGCGCCTTGAACTTGGCCGCGCTCTGGAAGAAGCAGACGATCTTTCCCTCCAGCGCGTAGGCGGGCATCCCGTACCAGAGTTTCGGTGCGAGGACCGGTGCGGCGGCCGTGACGACGGCGTGGACGCGCTCGGCCATGACCCGGTCGGAGTCCTGCATCTCGGCGATCTTCGCCAGGACGTCCCGTTCCGCCTCCGCGGCCTTCTCCGCCTGGGAGGCGCGGCGCGCCGCCTTCTTCTGCTCCTGTGCGTGATCCTTCATCGCGGCCCGCTCCTCGGCCGTGAACCCCTGGTAGGCGCTGCTCTTGGTGCTGGTCATGGCCGGCCGTCCTCGTCGTCGTGGGTCCTGTCGGCCGCGCGCTCCGCTCCGCGGCCGATCGCTGTGGTCACAGCCTCTCCCCGGCAGCATGCGCACCGCATCCGTGCTCAGCACGGAGACCGGCACGGACGCGGGTGCGGTACCGGCCCCGCACCGGGGCACGCGGACCGGGCGTGCCCGCGGCGTCCGGTGCCGTCGGACGGCCGTCCCGAGGCTCGCGCTTGGGGCGGGCGCCGACGGCACGCGACGGGGGAACGGGGCTCACCCCTCGGCCGGGGTCCGGGGGGCGGCTCGCAGCGCGGCCAGAGCGGCCAGTTCGGCCGGGGTGCGCGGGGCGGAAGCGGCATCCTCCAGCACGTCGTACGCCAGCAGCAGCTCCCGGGCGGCGATGCCCCAGGGCAGTCCCAGACCGGCCTCGCGCAGCAGTTCCGGGCGCGCGAGGACGGCGTCCACCGGCCCGGAGCGCACCCCGCCCGGGGTGAGCAGCGCGGCGTCGTCGGCCCAGCGCAGCGCGAGGTCCACGTCGTGCGTGGCCATCACCACCGTGGTGCCGCCGTCCCGCAGCTCGCCGAGGGTCGTCAGCAGCCGCTCCTGGCCGTCCGGGTCGAGCCCCGCGGTCGGCTCGTCCAGGATCAGCACCCGCGGGCGCATCGCGACCGCGCCGGCGATCGCGGCCCGTTTGCGCTGGCCGTAGGAGAGCAGGTGGGTGGGCCGGTCGGCGAGTGCCGCGATGTCCAGCGCGGTGAGCGCCTCCTGGACGCGCTCGTGTACCTGCGGAGCGGGGAGCCCGAGGTTGAGCGGCCCGAAGGAGACGTCCTGGGCGACGGACGCGGCGAACAGCTGGTCGTCCGGTTCCTGCACGACGAGCTGCACCGCCGTGCGGAGCCGGGTGAGGCCCGTGCGGTCGTGCCGGACCGGGTCGCCCGCCACCGCCAGTTGCCCGGTCCGAGGCCGCAACCCGCCGCTGAGCAGCCGCATCAGGGTGGTCTTGCCGCTGCCGTTGCGACCCAGGAGGGCGAGGGCGCGGCCCTCGTGCACCTCGAAGTCGAGGGCGCCGAGCACGACCGGGCCGTCCTCGTACGCGAAGGACACGCCCCGCAGGGCGACCAGGGCCGGCTCGTTCATGACAGCGGGTTCTCCAGTGCGAGGGTGGCTGCGGTGACGGCGGCGAGCAGCAGCAGGCTCGCGGCGGTGAAGCGGGGGGAGACGCGCGCTTCGGGCACCAGGACGCGCAGGGTTCCCTCGTAGCCCCGTCCGACGAGGCCGGCCTGGAGCCGGGCCGCCCGGTCGAAGGCGCGTACGAAAGCGATCGCACCGAGCCCGGCCGCAGAGCGCCACTGCGCGGACCGTGTGGTGTGTCCGAGCCGGGCGGCCTGCGCCTCCCGGACGCGGCGCACGGAGTCCAGGAGCAGGAAGCCGGTGCGGTACGTCATCAGCGCGACGTCCACCACGGGCGCGGGCACTCCGGCCCGGACCAGGCGCGGCAGCAGGTCGGACATCGGCGTGGTGAAGGCGAACAGGAGCACGCCGAGCGAGGCCGCGGAGGTGCGCAGCAGCAGCCGGCCCGCGCGGGCAGGGCCGCCGTCGGCCAGGGAGACGAACGCGTCCGGGCCGCCGACCTGGAACAGCAGAGTGACCGCTCCGGTCACGCAGAAGCCCAGCGGCACCCGGTAGGCCCGCCAGAGCCTGCGCGCCGGCACCCCTGCCGGGCCCAGCAGCACGGTGAGCGCCGTCCCGAGCACGAGTGCCGCGCCGGGCCAGGGCGGCAGCGAGATGGCCAGGACGGTCAGCCCCAGCCCGAGCACGGCTTTGTCCACGGGGTGGCGGCGGCGCCAGCGACTGCTGTGCGCCGCCGCGTCGATGGGCAGCACAGCGGCTCAGACCCGCCCGATGGCGGATTCGTCGGCGCCGCTGTCGGTGCGCTCGCCCGCCGGCCGCGCCCGGGCGGCCCGCTGCTCCCCCTGGCGGCGACCCCGGCGCAGTCCGAAGTAGTAGGCCAGGACACCCGCACCGAGCGCTGCCTGCAGCGCGAAGAGCGCCGACTCGATCTCGCCGGAGGGTGGTTCGTACAGCGGCGAGAACCACGGCTCGTAGTCGGGCTCCAGCTCGGTGATGGCCGTCTCGGCCTGCGCGTCGGATCCGGTGAACGGCTCTTCCTTGTCGTCGCCGAGCCCCAGGGCCAGCGGCAGGACGGCGAGTGCCGCCACGAGGACGAGCAGCAGCGCGTTGATCCTGGTGTTGCGCTTCATCGTGCCGCCGCCTCCGTCTCGGTCCGCTTCCGCCCGCCCGACAGGAGCACGCCCAGCCGGGTCAGTTCGCCCTTGCTGGACTGCACCAGCAGGCGCATGACGAGCACCGTGAGGAGCCCCTCGCTGATCGCGAGCGGAATCTGGGTGACCGCGAAGATGGAACCGAACTTGCCCAGTGCGCCGAGGAAGCCGCTGCTCGGGTCGGGGAAGGCGAGCGCGAGCTGCACGCTGGTGACGCAGTAGGTGGACAGGTCGGCGACGAACGCGCCCGCGAACACTCCGACCATCAGCGGCGCGCCGAAGCGCCGCAGCAGCCGGTAGGCCCCGTAGCCGGCCCACGGACCGACGATCGCCATCGAGAAGACGTTGGCGCCGAGCGTGGTCAGCCCGCCGTGCGCGAGCAGCAGCGCCTGGAACAGCAGCACGATGGTGCCCAGCACGGCCATGATCGGCGGTCGGAACAGGATGGCGCCCAGACCGGTACCGGTGGGGTGGGAACAACTGCCGGTGACCGATGGCAGCTTCAGGGCCGACAGGACGAACGTGAAAGCACCCGCGGCTCCCAGCAGCAACGTGCTCTCGGGATGCTCCCTGACCTCACGGGTCAGGGACCGGGCTCCGTGGACGACGAACGGCGCCGCCGCGACGCCCCAGGCGACCGCGTGCACCGGAGGCAGAAAACCCTCGGCTATGTGCATGGCTCAGCAGACCCTCTCCAGCACCTCGTGGATGGACGACGTGCCTTGGCCGGTCTCCTGGCTCACGGGTACACCGCCCGCACTCCGCCTTCCCGGGTCCGAGGACCCAGTGGCTGCCCGCAAGGGCCGGAGCCGGCATTCCCGATCACAGTGGCGAGGGCCGCACCGGTATCGCACCGGATTTCCCGTTCACCAAGGCGTGGCGACACTAGTCGCACACACGCCAGGTGACAAGCCGGGGGCAGGGAGTGCGAAGGCTGAGGTCACCTCCGCGTCCCGGGCCGCGCACCCCGGCGGGCCGCGCACCGGCGCGGACCGGCACGGGCGTTCACACGCGGGCGGAGTGCTCTCGCGGCACCGATCGCACACGTGCGCGGCGGACCGGGTACGGCCGGCCGGCGGCGACGCGTGCACGGGGTGCGGGAGGGGCACGATACGCGGCGATCCGCCCTGAGAGATCCCCGGGCCCGGCTCGTCCCGCCGCGGTACCCGCCGAGCCGGAACCCCCGGTTCAGGCCGCTGACGCCTGGGCGCCACCGGCCGGCCCGCCCGCGGCGCTACTCATGACCTGGCGGGACGTGCTCCCGGAGGACGCCGGGCGAGCCCCACCGCCCGGGAACCGGGGTCCCGTGCCGCCGCGAGAACGCCGGGCCCGCACGGGCCCGGGCACGCGCACCACGCGGCCCGGCCCGCCGGGCCGGGCACGAGCCTGCTGAGGGGACACCACTGATGACAACCTCATCCACAGCAAGGGAAAGCGCCGCCTACACCGCCGCCGTCGCCGACTCCGCGGCCGAGGTGCGGGCCGCGCAGCGGCTCCGCCACGAGGTGTTCGGCCGGGAGATGGGAGCCGCTGCCGGGTCCCGCTCGTCCGGCCTCGAGAGGGACGCCTTCGACTCCGTCGCGGACCATCTGATCGTCACGGAAACCGCGACGGGCGATGTCGTCGGCACCTACCGCCTCCTGCCGCCGGGACGGGTCCGGCTCTCCTACGCGGACGGCGAGTTCGACCTGGGAGCGCTGGCAGGGCTCCGCACGTCGATGATCGAGGCGGGACGGTCATGCGTGCATCCCGGCCACCGGTCCGGAGCAGTGATCAACCTGATGTGGTCGGCGCTCGCCCGCTACGTGCTGCTGTCGGGGCATCGCTACCTGGCGGGCTGTGCCTCGGTGCCGCTGGCGGACGGCGGGCGGAGTGCGGCGCACACGTGGGCGCTGTGCGCCGCACGCCATGCGCCGCCCTCCGGCATGGAGGTCTTCCCGCACCGCCCGTGGCAGCCGTCGGCGCCGGCGCAGGTGACGGAGCCTGCCGGGGCCCGCACCGCGCTGCTCCCGCCGCTGCTGCGCGGCTACCTGCGGCTCGGCGCGTGGGTGTGCGGAGCTCCCGCCCACGACCCGGAGTTCGGCGTCGCCGACTTCTTCGTGATCCTCGACATGGAGCAGTTGAACGACCGCTACCACCGCTACTTCCTCGGGGAGCCGGGATGAGCTGCTGGACCGTGGCCTCGCCCTGCACCGTGCGGTGCGCAGCCCACCGGGTGCCGCCGGTGGCCACCGGCGTGCGGGCCCGCCGGTACGCGGCACTGGCCGGTGCGCTGCTCCGGGGGCTGGCGAGCGGTCCGCGCCTCGCCTCCGGGGAGGTGCTGCGCACCCAGGCCAAGGGGGTGATCCGGGCGCTGGGTGCCACGCTGGAGGCCCCGGCATCCGTCTCGGGCCCGCGCCGGCGTCCGGGCGAGGCGGGTTCGCTGATCGTCTCCGACCACATCTCCTGGCTCGACGCGCTCGCGCTGCTGGCGGTCGAACCGGCGACCGCGCTCGCCAAACGGGAGGTGGCGCAGTGGCCGTTGTTCGGACCCCTGGCGGAACGCGCGGGGGTGCAGTTCATCGACCGGGACCGGATCCGCACGCTGCCCGACACGGTGGCGCAGGTGGCGGCCGTGCTGCGCGCGGGCCGATCGGTCCTGGTCTTCCCGCAGGGCACGACATGGTGCACCGAGTCGGGGAGTGGATTCCGGCGCGCCCTGTTCCAGGCCGCCGTCGACGCCGAAGCGCCCGTGCGGCCGGTGACGGTCAGCTACCGGCAGTGCGGCGAGCCCAGTACGGTGGCGGCCTTCCTCGGCGAGGACACGTTCGCCGCTTCGCTGCACCGGGTGATCAGCGCCCGGGACCTGGCGGTACGCGTCACGCCGCATCCCGCGCTGCACCCGGCGCGGGATCGTCGTGCCCTGGCGGCGGCCGCACATACGGCGATCCGCGGCACCGGCGCGCCCGCCCACCCGTGAAGCGTACGGCTGCCCGGGACCGGTCCGACTCCGAGGAGCGGCCGTGCGGCTCCGCGGAGTCCGGGCCGCGGTCGGCGGCAGAGGAGCCCGCGCGGGGTGACCGGCGCGATCGGATCACCCGTCCGCGGGTGCCGCGGGGACGGCCCGCCGATGGGCGCCCAGGCGGGTGCGGACCGCAGCCGCGGCGCGCTGTGCCGACTCGCACGCAGCAGCCGGGGGACCGCGCTGATCTGCCGACGCGGATCGCTCAGCCTCGCCCAGCGCCCACCGGTCCGGATCCGGAGCGCTCTGGGCAAGGCGTGCAGCCGCAGCCGTTCGAGGTCGGCCTGCCGGGCGAGCTGAGGATACCCGGTGTTGAGCAGCTGGAAGCCCCGGTCCAGCAGGAAGCCGTCCACCGCGTCGGTGCGGATGCGCCCGCCCACTCCGTCGCCCGCCTCCAGGACGACGACCTCCACGCCGCTGTCCCGCAACCGGCGCGCCGCCGCAAGACCCGCGAGACCGGCGCCGACCACGACGACGTCACAGTGCCGGGGCAGTGATCCGCCGGCCTGTCCGGCCGGGCCCGGTCGGCTGCGGGGTCGCGTCATCGTGCGGGCTCCTTCGTGCGGCGCGGTGGCCCAGGACCGGTTCCCGCCCGCCGAGTGCCCGAAACCGCCGATCGTGCCCGCGGCCGCGGGTCGGCACCGCACCGCACGGCCGCGGGACGCCCGGTCTCAGGCGCTGCCGCTGCGCAGCTCCGCCAGGGCGCTCGCGGTCAGGGGCCGGGGCGTGCTGTCGGGGTCGATGAGCACGACGGTGCTCGTGGCGGCACGGGTGAGGGCCGTGGTGAGGCTGCCCTCGCCGAACTGGGTGACGGCGCCCAGCGGGGAGCGTCCCACGGCGACGGTGGTGGCGCCCGCGTCGGCGGCGTGCCGCGCCAGGGCGCGTCCGGCGGCGGCGCGGTCGCCGACGCTGGTGAGGATCTGGCCGGTGGCGGGGACTCCCCGCCCGGCGAGCCGGTCGAGGTGTGCCGTGACCGCGGCGCGGGCCTGGTCATGGGTCTCGGTCTCGACGGCCTGCTCCTCGACGACGGCCGTCTGCTGTACATGGACGATCTGCAGCGGGCTGCCGGAGTCCCGGGCGAGCCGTGCCGCGGCCTCGACGACGGCCGTGGCACGGCCGTGGGCGCCGACAGCGACGATGAGCGGGGGTTCGGCGCCCGCGGCCTGCGGGCCGACGGGGGTCAGCGTGGGGCCGACGGACTCGCCCTCGACGGTGCGCTGTTCGGCCTGTCGGACCAGCCGGTGGCCGCTGGCCAGCACCGGGATGGCGAGCAGGAAGGCTGCCGCGCCGATGTAGAAGGGCACACCGAGGTCGGTGGCCTCGGCGACCTTGCCCGCCACGTAGGGGGCCAGGCCGCCGCCGATGAAGCGCAGGAACCCGTACGCCGAGGAGGCCACCGACCGCTCGACGGGCGAGACGAGCATGACCGCCTGGGTGGTGAGGGTGTTGTTGATCCCGATGAAGGCACCGCTGACGATGACGGCCACCACGACCACGGTGGGGGTCTCGACGCCGGCGGCGATCAACGCCATCACGATGCCGAGGCCGAGCAGATTGGCGTACAGGACCGGGGCGGTGCCGAACCGGGCCTGCAGCCGGGGCGCCACCAGCACGCTGAAGGCGGCGACCAACAGCCCCCAGCCGGTGAAGACCAGTCCGAGCTGATGGGCGTTCAGCTCCATCGGGTAGGGCGCGTAGCCGAGCATGGTGAAGAAGCCCCAGTTGTAGAGCAGAGCCATGATGCCCATCGTCAGCAGCCCGCGGTGGCGCAGCGCCTTGAGCGGGGCGGCCGGCGAGATGGGGCGCTTGGGCTTCGGCGGGTCGGAGACGAACGCCAGGGTCGCGATCAGCGCCACGGCCATGAGAGCGGAGACGCCGAAGAAGGGGCCGCGCCAGCTGATGGCACCCAACTCACCGCCCAGCAGCGGGCCCACGGCGATGCCGAGGCCGAGCGCGGTCTCGTAGAGGATGATGGCACCGGCGAATCCGCCGCTGGCCGAGGCGACGATCACCGCCAGGGAGGTGGCGATGAACAGCGCGTTGCCCAGGCCCCAGCCCGCGCGGAAGCCGACGATCCCGTTGATGGAGTCGGTGGCCCCGGCCAGTGCCGAGAAGGTGACGATGACGGCCAGCCCGACCACCAGGGTGCGCTTGGCACCGACTCGGCTGGAGACGGCGCCGACGACGAGCATGGCCACGGCCGTGACGATGAGGTAGCTGCTGAACAGCAGGGAGACCTGGCTGGGCGAGGCGTCCAGGCTCTCGGCCAGGGCGGGCAGGATCGGATCCACCAGGCCGATCCCCATGAAGGAGATGACGCAGGCGAAGGCGACGGCCCAGACGGCTTTCGGCTGCCTGAACGGGCTCGCGGCCTTTCCGGGCTTCGCGTGATCGTCGTGCGAGGCACTCATGTCCGTTTCTCTTCCGCACAGTTGGGGGCAGGGGCCGCGCAGGGTGCAGGGTCGGCAGGAGCCGGGAGCGACCCGGGACGGGGCCGGGAGGGGCTACCGCCGGGAGGGGTCAGGACCGCGACCAGTGGCCCTGGATCGCGCGCGCCAGGGCCGGAAGTGCGACGTCCACCGCCTGCCGCTCCGGCTCCGCCAGCTCGTCGATCAGCTCGGTCAGGGCGCGAGTGCGCTCGGCCCGCCGCCGGTGGAAGACCTCCAGCCCGGTGTCGGTGGCCGCCACCAGGACACCTCTCCCGTCACTCCGGTCGGCGGTGCGCCGCACCAGTCCCGCCCGCTCCATGCGGGTGACCAGTTGCGTCATGTTCGGCTGCGAGACGCCCTCGGCCCGGGCCAGTTCGGAGAGGCGCTGCGCGCCCTCGCGGCCCAGCCGGCCCAGCGCCGAGGAGGCCGCGGTACTCAGCCCGCCCGCGGTCGCGCTGTGCCGCACATGGCGCACGATCCGCTCCACGGCGCTCATCAGCTCCTCCGGCGACACGTTCCGAACGGCGCCGGTGTCCATAACCCGCTTATGCATAGCCGCATTATGCATGTAGATGTAGAGGGAATCAATCTGTTGGTCCGGCGGACCGTCGAGGCAGCCCGAGCGCCCCCTCTACCGGCGGCGGTCAGACCCCGGTTCCTCCCGCCGAGCGGCCCGGCTCTCGTCGGCGCCGGGGCCCTGCCGCGCCGCCTGCCTGCGGGCACGGTAGGCGGCAGCCTTGACGCGGTTGCCGCAGGCGTCCATACCGCACCAGGTACGGCGCGCCCCACGCGAGCGGTCCAGGTAGAGGCGGGTGCAGCCCGCGCGGCCGCACTCCTTCAGCGGCACGCTGCGGTCGGCCAGCACGGCGATTGCGCCACGGGCGACCTGGACCAGCGCGGAGCGCAGATCTCCCGACCGGCGCAGGCCTCCGTCGCCGAGCTCGACCGCGGGTACCGGCCCCGCGGCTGCGCTGTTGACGACGTCCAGCTCGGCCGGCGCGAAGGGGCGGCCCGCCAGGCGGTCGAGCGCCAGGCGGTGGACGGCCTCCCGCAACCGCAGCGCGAAGGCGAGGTCCGCGGCATCGGCGGTCACCCGGTCGGGCAGCTCCTCGCACTCCAGGACCCACTGCTCAAGGGCGGCAGGGGCATCCAGCAGGTCCACGGGCTCATCCCGTCGGTACCCCACGGTGCCCACCAGGTCCAAGGCCGCGTTGCCGCTGACGAAGGCGAATCTCACATCACCATCTTGACCGGTGACGCGGAGCGGCGCAACAATCGCCGAGCGACTCCCGTCACCAGTTGAACCAGTGACGGAGACGTCCGGTGCGCCGGACCGTCCGCCGTACCCGTCCTCCGCCTCCACGCGGAGCGTGCACGGGCACCGGGCGGCCCCCGGGCGCACCGGTGTCCGTGAAGCGAGCCGGGCCCACCGCCGGACCGGCGCCAGGAGCAGGAGACCGGATGGCCGGGACACCCGATATCGAGGTCGTCGTATGCGACGTGCTCGGAACGATGGTCGACGAGCCGGGCGGGCTCCGGGCCGCCGTCCGCGAGGCGGTGCCCGACGCCGACGACGCGTCGGCGGACCGGCTGCTCGCGGTATGGCACGAGCACGTCGCGTACGAGCAGGAACGCGTCAAGGAGGGGCGCCGGGCCTACGCCGGCACCGACGTCATCGACCGCGAGGCGGCGCACCGGGTGGCCGATCGCGCCGGAGTCACCGATCCGTCGGCCGTCGAGCGGCTGGCCACCGCGGGGCGACGGCTGCCCCCATGGGGGGACTCACAGAGCGGACTCGCCCGCATCGCGCGGCACTTCCCCGTGCTGGGCCTCTCCAACGCCGCTCGCGCCGTGCTCCCTCGGCTGAACCAGTTCGCGGGCCTGCGCTGGCACCAGGCGCTCTCCGCCGAGGACGCCCGCGCCTACAAGCCCGCACCCGAGGTCTACCGGCTCGCACTCGAGGCGGCGGGCTGCCCGCCGGAACGGGTGCTGATGGTCGCCGCACACGCCTGGGACCTCCGGGGCGCCCAGGCGGCGGGGATGCGCACCGCCTACGTCCAGCGGCCGGTCGGGGATCCTCCGGCGCCGGGCGACACCTTCGAACTGCGGACGCACGGCCTGGAGGAACTGGCGACCGCCCTCACCGCGGGGTAGCGGCCTCCGCGCCGGTGCCGCCCCGCCGATCGGCGGGGCGGCACCGGCGTCCAGATCGCAGGACGGACGGCGAGCTGGGCGTACGGCCGGCGGCGCGCCCCTCCCCCGCGCTCCTGCGCGCCACCGCTGAAGGGACCGACGTGTGCGGCGCACCGGGACCGCGATGGGCGGCCGACCGCCTCATCCGCCGACGATCGCCCGCAGCGTCACGTACAGCAGCGAGGGGCCGAGCAGGCAGCCCACGCCGGTGTAGAAGGTGGCCGTCATGGCACCGTAGGGCACCAGCCGCTTGTCGGTGGCCGCCAGGCCGCCCGCCACGCCGGAGGTGGTGCCCATCAGACCGCCGAAGGCCATCGCGGACTTCGGGTTGTTCAGGCCGATCATGGGCGCGATCAGCGGCGTCCCCACCATCACCACGACGGACTTCACCAGACCGGCCGCCACCGACAGCGCGATGACCTCCGAACCGGCGCCCACCGCCGTGCCGGTCACCGGCCCGACGATGTAGGTGGCCGCGCCGGCTCCGATGGTCGCCATCGACGCGGCGTCCGTGTACCCGAAGGCCGCCGCGACGACGGACCCCGCCGCGAACGAGACGAGCACTCCCAGCAGGACCGAGAGCGCGCCCGCCGGCCCGGCCCGCTTGATCTGCTGCAGGTCGACGCCGTACGCGGTGGCGACGATGGCGAAGTCCCGCAGCATCGCACCGCCCATCAGGCTCAGCCCGGAGAACGCGGCGAAGTCGGCCAGCCCGTCCTCACCGCCGGTCGCCGCGCCTCCCCAGTAGGCGAGCACCAGGCCGAGGAGGATGGCGATGGCGGACCCCTGCAGCCGGCCCCGGGTCAGCGCCTTCGAGAGCCAGCCGGAGAGCATCATCAGCCCGCCGATCAGTGCGAAGGCCACCAGGAGACCGTTGTCCTCGAAGACGGAGACGAGCGTGTCCATCTCAGACCTCCTGCTTTTCCTCGGAGGCCTGCGGCGGCAGCGGCTCCGCCGTCCCGCCCATCCGTCCCAGCACCGGCACCAGAGCGCCTCCCGCGAGGAGCGCGGCGAGGCCCGCCACGATGGCCATCGGACCGCCGGTGACCGCCTTGACCACGTTCTGGGTGGCGGCCATGGCGATGACGATCGGTATGTACAGCGCGCTCCAGAAGAGGACTCCCTGCTCGCTGGGTTCGGGGAACCGGCCCTTCCTCCGGAGCCAACTGGTGACCAGCACCAGCATGATCATGGCGAACCCGACTCCGCCGACGTTGGCGTCGACACCGACAGCGGCGCCGAGCACCTCACCGACGAGCGTGCCCGCGAGCAGGCACAGCGCCAGTGCTGCCACTCCATGGATAACCATCGTCTTCTCCGCACTGAGAGACTGTTGAAACCGGAAACTTCAAGAGGCGGGGGGCGGCGGCCGTCCGGTCCGCGTGGCGCCCCCTGGGGGCGTGGAAACCGCCGAGGCGGGACTCGCCGCGAGGCGTGGGGACATGGGGGCTGCGGGCTCCTGGGGTCAGGCGCCCACCCTGGCGAACAGGTCTCCGTAGCGTTCGCGCAGTTCGGCCTTCTGCACCTTGCCCATGACGTTGCGCGGCAGCGTCTCGACGACGCGGACGGCACGCGGGTGTTTGAACCGGGCCAGGTCGCCCGCGATGAAGTCCAGCAGTTCGCCGTCCCGGGGCCGCCGCCCCGGGACCGGGACCACTACGGCGACCACGGTCTCGCCGTAGTCCGGGTGCGGAACCCCGATCACGGCGGACTCCTGCACCTGCGGGTGGGCGTCGAGCAGTTCCTCGACCTCCTTGGGGTAGATGTTGTAACCACCGGAGATCACCAGGTCCTTGCCCCGACCGACGATGCTCAGATAGCCGTCCTCGTCGAAGCGGCCCAGGTCGCCGGTGACGAAGAACCCGTCGGCACGGAACTCCGATGCGGTCTTCTCGGGCATCCGCCAGTAGCCGGTGAAGACGTTGGGCCCGCGGACCTCGATGCTGCCGACCTCGCCGTGGGGCAGCACCCGGCCGGATTCGGGGCCCACCACCCGGATCTCGGTGCCCGGGAGCGGCCTGCCGACCGTACCGGGCTTGCGCGGGCCGCCGGTGCAGGGGTTGGTGGCGTTCATCCCGGTCTCCGTCATCCCGTAGCGCTCGAGGATGGCGTGGCCGGTACGGGCCTCGAAGGCCACGTGGTCGCTCGCGAGCAGCGGAGCCGAGCCGGAGACGAAGAGCCGCATGGCGGCGCAGGACTCCGGGGTGAGGCGCTCGTTCTTCAGCAGCCGGGTGTAGAAGGTGGGCACGCCCATCAGCACCGTGGCCGTCGGCAGCAGGTCCAGGACCTGGTCCGGGTCGAACTTCGGCAGGAAGTGCATGGAGGCACCGGATGTCAGCACCATGTTCGCCGCGACGAACAGCCCGTGGATGTGGAAGACGGGCAAGGCGTGGATCAGCCGGTCCTCCGCGGTGAAGCGCCAGCTCTCCAGCAGCTCCCGGCAGTTGGAGGCCAGGTTGCGGTGGGAGAGTACCGCGCCCTTGGAACGGCCGGTCGTACCGGAGGTGTACAGGATCGCCGCCGGGTCGTCGGCCGCCGCCTCGTGGGCCTGTGCGCCCTCACTGTCCTCCGGGGCGTCGAGGAGGCTGCCGTCGCCCGCGGTGCCCAAGGTCTCGATCACGAGTCCGGCTGCTTCGTGGTGCGCGTGTGCGGTCCTGTGCCGCGGGGCGCAGACCAGCACCCGGGGTTCGGCGTCGCGGAGGAAATAGTCCGTCTCCGCACCGGTGTAGGCGGGGTTGAGCGGCAGGAAGACCCCACCGATCCGCAGTGTGGCCAGATACAGCGCGACGGCCTCCGGGGACTTCTCCACCTGCATGGCGACCCGGTCACCCGGGACGACGCCGTCGGCGACGAGCCGGGCGGCGATCCTGCGCACGGCCTGTGCGGTGTCGCCGTAGGTGAGGACCCGCCCGCCGGGCAGGTCGAAGAGGGGCTTGTCCGGCCGCCGCTCCGCCTGCTCGGCGAAGGCCCGGTGGATGGTCGGGAAGGGTGCCATCCGGGGTGCTCCTTTCTGTCGGTATGCGTGGTCGGCACAGGTGCGCTGAGCGGTCCGCCCGGCACGCGACGCGGAATGGGCCGCCGATATGCGGGCGTCAACTCCCGGGGGGCGGGGACCCGCCCTTCGCGGCCGAGTCGTCGGCCGCGTCGGTTCCCGCCGCCGGGGACCGGGCGTGGTGCGGCAGGGCGGCCCGCAGCGGGCCGCCCAGTGCCACGGTGCGGTGGCGGACGAAGTCCTCGTGCCGCTGCTCGACCTGCTCCGGTTCGTAGCGGTAGTTGACCATCGCGCCGAAGGACTGCCGCCAGGCTTCGGGGGCGTTGTTCGCCGGCCAGTTGGCCTGCCAGGCGGCGGCCCCGTTGCCCAGATGGAACCGGGCGACCGGGTCGAGCGGGCGCCCGTCCTCGTGCCGTTCGAGGGCGATGTACCGGGCCAGCACCGGGAGGAGCCGGGAGCGCGTCCCTCCGGCGTCCGGCGGCGCGGGGTCCGCCCGTCGCCCCGCGGCCTCCAGCTCCGCGAGCAGCGTCCGCAGTTCGGCCTCCCGCCCGGCCTGTTCGGTGAGCCAGCGCCGGAAGCCGGGGACGGGCGAGAGTGTGGCGAACTGCCGCAGCTGCGGAAGCTGCTCCCCCACGTCTTCGATGACCTGCTTGATGAGGAAGCTGCCGAAGGAGACTCCGGCCAGGCCCTCCAGGGCGTTGTTGATCGAGTAGAGAGCGGCCGTGTCCGCGTGCGCGGGGTCCAGTACCGGTCCGGGCTCCAGCAGCGGCGCGATGCTGTCCGGCATCCCCCGGACGAGGGCGACCTCCACGAAGATCAGCGGCACGTCCCCGGTGGCCGGGTGGAAGAAGGCGTAGACGCGGCGGTCCTCGGGCTGCAGGCGGCGCCGGAGTTCGGCCCTGCCCGCCATCGGATGCACCTTCTCGCCGCGCAGCAGGTACTGGTGCAGTTCCTCGGGCGCCTCCCAGCCGACCTCCGACATCCGCAGGAAGCCGCGGTTGAACCAGGAGGTGAGCAGGTGGTGGAAGTCGTGGTCGAGGGGCCGCAGCCGCGGGTCGGAGCGCATCAGCCGGCGCAGATCCGCACGCATGCCGACCAGGGTGAGGGTGGCGCCGGGAGCGTGGTTCATCCGGCGGAGCAGCAGCTGACGGGGCGGCTCGACCTCGTCGAAGAGCTGGACCAGTTCCTCCTCGCCACCGGATCCGCGGCTGCGGGCCGCCTCCCATCGGTGGAAGGCGCTCCGGATCCGGTCGGGCGAGGCGTCGTAGGCGCTGGTGATGCGGGTGAAGAACTCCCGCTTCCCCTGGTCGTCGAGCTCGCCGTAGGCAGCGAGGGCGTCTGCCGCCACCGTGCGCATCGAGGCTTCGCCCGCATGCCCCATCAGCATCTCGCAGGCCGCCGACAACCGGTCCAGGGGGCGGTGGCGGAGATCCCCGGCCACCGGGGGGTCGTCCGGGCGGCTGCCGGCATTCCGGAACTGCTCGGTCAGCAGCCTGCCGTCCTGGGGTTCCATTCCCGCCCTCCGCGCGCCGCCGCCCCTGGATATGCATCATGGGGCGTGATGTATATAACAGCCGCACCGTAGAGCACAGGAGTGAGGCGCGCTACCCCCTGGGCGTCCCGGATGACGGGATAACCTGACCGTTCGGAGGTGCGCATGGCTCGAGTCCCGGAATCCCAGCGTGTACGGGACGCGCTGGAGAACGCCGTCGTCGACGGCCGCTACCGCCCCGGCGAGCGGCTGGACCCCGCGCGGCTGGAGAGGGAGTTCGGCTGCTCCCGTACCCCGGTCCGGGAAGCCCTCCAGGCGCTGGAGCGGTCCGGCCTGGTGCAGATCCGCGCCAAACAGGGCACCTACGTCACCGAGTTGAGCGTCTCCGAACTGGCCGAGCGGTTCGAAGTCATGGCGGAACTCGAGGGGATGGCGGCGCGGCTCTCCGCCCGGCGCATCGAACAGGAAGCACTGGACGAGCTCGGACACGCGCTCCGCGAGTGCGAGGTCCACGCACTGGCCGGGGACGCCGACCGCTACTACTACGCCAACGCCTGCTTCCACGGCATCGTCTACGACTCCTGCGGCAACGAATATCTGCGCCAGCAGGTACACGCGCTCAAACGGGTCCTGCAGCCCTACCGGCGGCTGCAGTTGCGGGTGCCCGACCGTATGCGGCGCTCCCTGACCGAGCACCGCCGGATCGCCGAGGCGATCGCGAGCGGCGACGCCGAGACCGCCGAGAACGCGGCGCGGGACCACGTCCTGGTCCAGGTCAAGGAGTTCAGTCAGCTGATACGGACGTGGAGACACCTCAACCGGTCGGCACTCGGCACCGGTTGAGCCCGCCCCCGGTCCGGACGACGGCGCGGGCGATCGGTGCGCGCGGACGCCGCAGGCGCCGCGGGGCCGGGCGGACCGATCGGACGTCGAGGGCGCGCGCTCCGGGCGTCGGGGCGCATGCCCGGGGGGCAGCCGCGGGCGGCCGCCCCCCGTGATACATCGCATCGCCGCGGTCGTCGGCTGCTCCGCGGCGGATCCGTGCGGTGCGGGGCGGCCCACCTCACCGCACGGAAGGCCGCCCGGACCCGGCGGCCCGGCGGGGGAGCTGCCGCGCGCCGGTCACTTGTCCACGGCGAAGCGCATCAGGGACTGCTCGTTGCCCTGCTTGACCTTCCCGGTCTCGTTGATCACCTTGAGCTTCCAGCCGGTACCGACCCGCATCGCCTTGGCCACAGCGCAGGCGTTGTCGTCGGTGAGCAGACTCGGCCAGATGTCGGCGACCTGCTGGGAACTGCCGCCGGTCGCGTCGTACACCTTGAAGCTGATGTTCCGCGCCCGCTGGAACGCGCTGCCCCTCTTGTAGGCGGCCGCGACGAAGACGACGGAGGTGATGTTGGACGGGATCCGTTCGAACTCGACGGTCACCGTCTCGTCGTCCCCGTCCCCGTGGCCGGTCTGGTTGTCCCCCGTGTGCAGCAGCGATCCGTTCCCCAACGGGTCGAGGGAGTCCAGACCGGCTATCCGTACCGGGTCCTGTCCCTGCATGGCGATCGCGATCAGGTCCAGGTCGGTGCCCGCCTTGCGGCGGATCTTGCCCAGCACGCCTCCGCTGCTTCCCGCGGTGGGATCCCAGGACGCGCCGATGGACAGGTGCGTGACGCCGTCCAGGTCGGCCGGCTCGTCTTCCTTCGTCAGCGTGATCATGCGTAAGCCTCCAGGTTGGGACGGTGGAGCCCGGGCGACTGCTCCGGCTCGCTTCTCGGCCGGCGGTCTTGACAACCGGCGTCTACAGCACTGTAGAACTGCCGACCGTGCGCGAAGGTTCCGGCCCCGCACGGAAGACCGGCCGGAACGACGACAGCCCGACACCGCCTCCGCATGCCTGCGCGGCGTCAGCCGAGGGGGGCCGCTGTGCGCGTCGACGGTTCCGTACCACAGGGGCAGGGCCGGTACTCCAGCCCCAGTTCGCCGTCCACGGCACGACTGGAGCGGGTCGCGGCGTCACTGACCGCTCGCCAGGAGCCGTACTTGGCGTGCAGCTGGTCCGCTGTGGGGCCCAGCGGGTTACCGTACTTCTCCTGGTTGCGCTCCTCCAGCCGGCTGGTCTCCTCCGGGGACATACCGGCGCGGGTGATCTCCTTGGCCTCGTTGCGCATCCGCACCAACTTCCGGGCGATCTCCTCCTCCGAGCGGCCCTGGGCGCGCATCTCGCACTCCGTACGATCCATCTCGCCCAGCAGCGCGTGGTAGCGCATCCGGACCTCGCGGGACTCTGCGCGCTCCGCCGGAGTCTCGGCCCGGATCATGCACACGACCTTCTCCGGGCTGGTGCACGGGCCCGGGTCGGACGGTTCCTGGGACAGCGGAGCCACGACGACGGAACCGCCGCAGGCGCTCCCGGGGCACGCGGCGGCCGGAGCGGCGGCGGCCGCGCCGAGAGCAGCCTGGGCGACCAGGACGAGGGGCAGCGCCCGGCGGGCGAGAGAGCGAAGACGCGATGACGACATGGCCGCATCCTGGCGGTCGGCGCCCGGGCGAGGGCGGTTTCGCCCACGCGTTCCCTCGTTCGGGGCGACATCCTCATCCCCGCAGGTGACGGGGGGCTGTCCACGCGTGCCGCGCCTCCGGGCGGTGTGCTCGGCCGGCAGCGCCCCCCAAGTGCTCAGGACGCGGTGCCGGCGAGGGTCGAGGAACCGACGGAGAGGCCCTCCGCGGATACCTGCCGTGCGAGCGGGCGCGGGCACGAAAGCCCCCCGGAAGCATCGGAGCGCTCACGCGCTGTGCAGCGCGGTCCGGCTCGCCGGGCTCCCGGCGACGTCCGGGCCGAAGTCCGTATGAGGCCCCCTTGCGATGTGCCGTTGTGCGCCGTGCCCGCACGAATCAGCCCAGAAGCTGCACGGAGCCGACCGAACTGCCCCATGATGGTGATCCATTACTGCCGCAGGTGAGGAGTACACGATGGACGAGGCAGGTCACCAGGTTCCGCAACCGGGTACCAAACCCCACACCGCCCGCCTGTACGACTACTTCCTCGGCGGGAAGACGCACTACGCCGTGGACCGCGAGGCGGCGGTGCCCGCGCTGTCCGCGAATCCGCACGCGATGGTCGCCGCCCGGCAGAACCGGGAGTTCATGCACCGGGCCGCCCGGTTCGTCGCCGAGGACCTCGGCATCCGCCAGTTCCTGGACATCGGAACCGGCATTCCGACCGAACCCAACCTGCATCAGGTGACCCAGGCGATCACCCCCGAGGCACGCGTCGTCTACTCGGACAACGATCCGATCGTTCTCGCGCATGCCCGTGCGCTGATGAGCAGCACGCCGGAGGGCAAGACGGACTACATCGAGGCGGACATCCGCGAACCGGAGCGGATCCTGGAACGCGCGCACCTGACCCTCGACTTCGGTGCCCCGATAGCCCTGTCGGTGGTGGCGCTGCTGCACTTCATCCCGGACGAGGACGATCCGTACGCCCTCATGCGCCATCTGCTCACGCCCCTGGCGCCGGGCAGTGCGCTGGTGCTCTCGCACGCGGCGCTCGACATGGACGACGGCCGGATGGCTGCGCTGGCCGAGCACTACCGCAAGGCCGTCACCCCCACCCAGTTCCGGACCCGCGAGGAGACCGCGCTCTTCTTCGACGGCCTGGACCTGCTGGATCCCGGTATCACTCCGACGTGCGAATGGCGGATGGACCTCGACGTGGGGCCGATCCGGCAGCTCCCCGGCACCATCTCCGCGGCCGAGGCCGGAGTATGGGCCGGGGTGGCTGTCAAACGCTGAGCGCGGAGGCGCTCCGTCAAACGCTGGGCACCCTCGCGCCGTTCGTGCCCGCCGGGTCCGCGTGTCACCTCATCAGCAGCAGGCTGTTGACGAATCCGACGACGGCGAGGCCGCAGAACGCCCAGCCCACGACTCTCCGTTTCAGCACGGCGTACCGGTCCTCGTATTCGCGGCGCAGGGAGTCGGCGCGCTGCGCCGTCTCCCGCAGGGCGGCACGGGAGGTGTCCGCGAGGGCCTCGGCGAGGCGGCGGACCACATCCTCGCGTTCCGCTCCGGTGAGCCAGTCCAACGGGGCGACGGCGTGCTCGGCCCGTGCCCGGGCGTCGCTCAGATGCCGCTGCCACAGCAGATAGCCCTCGATCCGCCGGACGCCGTCGCCGGCCTCTTCTTCGGGGGGCTTCCTGACGCCCACGGTCTGTCTCAGCTCTCGGCTTCGGGCAACTGCCCTCGGCCATGCCGCCCCGGACCGGAACCGGTCGCCCGGGGCCGGTCGAGGTTCTCGCTGTCGTCGAGTGCCGAGATGTTCGGATGGTGGAAGTCGAAGGCGGGCGACTCGGACCGGATCTTGGGCAGGGTGACGAAATTGTGCCGGGGCGGCGGGCAGGAGGTGGCCCATTCGAGAGAGCGGCCGAAACCCCAGGGGTCGTCCTCGTGGACGCGCTCGGCCGTCCTGGCGGTCTTCCACACGTTGTAGAGGAACGGGAGCATCGACGAACCCAGGAGGAAGGAGCCGATGGTCGAGAACGTGTTCAGCGCGGTGAACCCGTCGGCCGCCAGGTAGTCCGCGTAGCGGCGGGGCATACCCTCGGCGCCGATCCAGTGCTGGACCAGGAAGGTGGCGTGGAAGCCCACGAACAGGGTCCAGAAGTGGATTTTGCCGAGGCGTTCGTCGAGCATCCTGCCGGTCCACTTGGGCCACCAGAAGTAGAACCCGGCGAACATCGCGAAGACGACGGTGCCGAAGACGGTGTAGTGGAAGTGGGCCACGACGAAGTACGAGTCGGAGACGTGGAAGTCCATGGGCGGTGACGCCAGCAGCACGCCGGTCAGGCCGCCGAAGAGGAAGGTCACCAGGAATCCGACCGACCACAGCATCGGGGTCTCGAAGGAGAGTGATCCCTTCCACATGGTGCCGATCCAGTTGAAGAACTTCACCCCGGTGGGTACGGCGATCAGGAAGGACATGAAGGAGAAGAACGGCAGCAGCACGCCGCCGGTCACGAACATGTGGTGTGCCCATACCGTCATGGACAGCCCGGTGATGGTGATGGTGGCGCCGACGAGTCCGACGTAGCCGAAGACCGGTTTGCGGGCGAACACCGGAAAGATGTCCGAGACGATGCCGAAGAACGGCAGCGCGATGATGTAGACCTCCGGGTGCCCCCAGAACCAGAACAGGTGCTGCCACAGCAGCGCTCCACCGTTCGCGGCGTCGAAGATGTGCGCTCCGAACTTGCGGTCGGCCTCGAGCGCGAACAGCGCCGCGGTCAGGATCGGGAAAGCCATCAGCACCAGCACGGCGGTCAGCAGCACGTTCCAGGTGAAGATGGGCATCCGGAACATCGTCATCCCGGGAGCGCGCATGCAGATGATGGTGGCGAGGAAGTTGACCGACCCCAGAATGGTGCCGAATCCCGAGAACGCGAGCCCCATGATCCACATGTCCGCGCCGACGGCCGGTGTGTGCACCCCGTCGGAGAGCGGCGAGTAGGCGGTCCAGCCGAAGTCCGGGGCGCCCTGCGGCGTGAGCAGCGAACCGAGCACGATGAGCGAGCCGAAGAGATACACCCAGTAGGAGAAGGCGTTCAGCCGGGGGAACGCCACGTCCGGCGCCCCGATCTGCAGGGGCATGATCCAGTTCGCGAACCCGGTGAACAGGGGCGTCGCGAAGACGATCAGCATGATGGCGCCGTGCATGGTGAAGGCCTGGTTGTACTGCTCCGGCGAGATGATCTGCAGGCCCGGACGCGCCAGCTCCGCCCGCATGACGAGCGCCATCACACCGGCGATCAGGAAGAAGAGGAACGACGTGATGAGGTAGAGGCTGCCGATCGTCTTGTGATCGGTTGTCGTCAGCCACCGCACCACGGTGTGGCCAGGACGCCGCTGACCGGACGGGCGCGAACCGGACGGCCGCGAAACCAGCGAGGTGGACATGTCTGCTCCTGGCGGGTGAACATCGACCCGTTGATGACTCACTGCATTTGAATACCTACTCTAAGTGACGCTACTGAGGTCTCCGGCCCTCTCCTCCGCGTGTCTCGCCGACCCCGCGCACCCGAGCCCGTCCGGGCAACGGTTCGACACGCCCGCCGACTTCCGGCTCCGCGGCACATCCGCACGTAAGGGCCGGACGCCCGAACGGGGTTCAGGCACCGACAGGAGGGCGGACCGGCGTCGCAGCCGTCCCTCCCGGGCCGAGGCGCGTCCGCTGCCCGGCCGATGGCGGAAAACCGACGCAACATTGGCATGGACCTGTCCATGATCCGTCGCTAATCTGCGCAGCGGCATCTCCCGGGATCGTTCCCAGGCTTTGCTGTTCCACCCCCACGACAGACTGGAACAACGAAAGGCCGATCCATGAGACGCACCAGAACCCCGCGCGCCCTCCTGTCCGCGCTGCTGGCCGGAGGAGCCCTCGTGGCCGCCGGTCTGCTCCCGGCGACGGCGGCGGACGCGCGACCGCAGACCGAGAAGACCCCCGCGTCCGACGGTGTATTGAACGCCATGCAGCGGGACTTCGGGCTCAGCGAGCAGCAGGCCGTCAAGCGGCTGGCCGCCGAGAAGCAGGCGCGGACCACCGAGAAGCGGGCGCAGCGAGCGGCCGGGAGCGCCTACGCGGGCTCCTGGTTCTCCCCGAAGACCCGGAAACTGACCGTGGCGGTCGCCGACAGCGAAAGAGCCGCGGCGGTGCGGGCCACCGGCGCGACCGTGAACCTGGTGGACCGCACCGCAAAGCAGCTGGACGCCGTACAGAAGCGCATCGACGCCCTCGACGCGCCCAGCGGGGTCAGCAGTTGGCGGGTCGACTGGAAGACCAACCGCGTCGTGGTCGAGGTCCTCAGCTCCCACCAAGCTGACAACGATGTCAAGAAGTTTCTGGCCCGGGCACGCAAAGCGGGACCGGTGACGGTCCGCACAACGGACCACGCGCCCTCGACCCTCTCCGCCGGCACCGTCGGCGGAGACCCCTACTACACCGGCAACGTCCGCTGCTCCATAGGTTTCTCGGTCCAGGGCGGCTTCGTCACCGCGGGCCACTGCGGCGGGGCGGGCCAGGCGGTCAACGGCTGGGACGGCTCCTACATCGGCGATTTCCAGGGCTCCTCGTTCCCCGGCAACGACTACGCCTGGGTCAACGTCGGCAGTGGATGGTGGACGGTTCCGGTCGTCCTGGGCTGGGGCACGGTCTCGGACCAGCTCGTCCGCGGCTCCGCCGAGGCACCGGTCGGGGCCTCCATCTGCCGGTCGGGGTCGACCTCGCACTGGCACTGCGGCACCGTCCTCGCCAAGAACGAGACCGTCAACTACAGCCAGGGCGCCGTCCACGAGATGACGAAGACCAGCGTGTGCGCCGAGGGCGGGGACTCGGGCGGCTCCTTCATCAGCGGCGACCAGGCACAGGGCGTCACCTCCGGTGGCTGGGGCGACTGCTCCGGCGGCGGCGAGACCTGGTATCAGCCGATCAACGAGATTCTGAACCACTACGGCCTGACGCTGCACACCGCCTGACCCGCCCGCGACCGGCAGCCCGGCGGACGGCGCGCGGGACGGCCACGGCACGCCGTGGCGGTGGCGCGGCATCGCACGGCGTCCGCCGGAATTACCGGGAGGGCCCCAGGGGGTACCCCTCCCGGTGCCGGACCCCCGCCGGTGCGTGCGGCGCGTACGCCGCACGCACCGGCGGTCGGACCGGGCCGACTGCGCTCGCGGGCCGGAGTCCCTCGGCCGTCGGAGTGGGCCGCCAGGGTCCGGGAATGCCGGGCCGCGGTGTCGTCGTTGCCCCTTTTGTGGCTGACTCACCGCACGATCCGGCACTCTCCCCCGCGGCACGGGCCGCGGCACGGGAGGTGCTCCTGGCGGAACGCGCCGGAACCGGACAGCAGATCGCGGCCCTGAGCCGGGAGTTCGAGCAGATCGTCGAGGCCAACGCCCTGATCGCGATCGACGACGAGCACGACCCCGAGGGGTCGAGCACGGCCTTCGAGCGGGCGCACGTCGCCGCGCTGCTGACCCGGGCACGGGAGCACCTGGTGGAGGTGGACCGGGCGCTGGAGCGCCTGAAGCGGGGCGACTACGGACGCTGCACGGAGTGCGGGGTGCCGATCCCCGAGGAGCGCTTGTCGGCACGTCCCGCGGCGATCACCTGCGTGCGCTGCGCGGCCGCACGACACACCTGACCCCGCGGCGGGCCGACGACTCGCCACTCCTTGCGGGCCCGGTCCTGCCTCCGAGCGATCGAGTCCAGGACATCGCACAACAGCGCGTGGTCACAGGTGGGAAACAGTGTCCGCTCGGGCGACGGGCAGAAGAGTTTCAGCGTGCACTTATCTCTATGATCCGGTTGGCCGACTCGCAGTCACACACGGAATGATCGCCCGGGTCGGCAGGTTTCTCCTGCCATCCGCGCTCACAGTCACGGGGAAGTACATGCGCTCTGTTCGTGCCATACCTGCCGTAACCGCCCTCGTCGCGGTGCTGATCCCGCTGGCCGCCTGTGATCCGGCGGCGGACACCTCCGCGGGCGACGGTACGGCGTCCTCCGCGAGTCCCGGGCCGGCCGCACGGGACGGAAAGGACAGGGAGGACGGAAAGGACGAGAAGGGTAGCTCCTGCCCCACCCCGGCACCGGGGCACAAGGTCATCTGGATCCACCACGTCGAGGGGGCGATGAACACGGTGGTCGCCAAGGAAGCAAAGGCGGAATGCCGGGACGGTTCCCAGGAAGGGGCTTCCTACCACCCTGTCGGGGAGTTCGAGAACTACCACCCGGCATCCGGAGGCACACAGATCACGGTGATCAGCAAGAAGGAATCCAAGCAGAAGAAACTCACCGCGCGAAACGGCGGAATCGCACATGTCAAAACCTGCGCGGACCCTGACGGCAAGCAATTCGACGGCGGTCAGCGGAAGGCGGACACCAGCGACTGCTGGGGCTTGAACTTCTACGATGTGAAAATCGACTCGGAGAACCGCATCACCAGTATGACCGAGGTGTACTCGTCGTAGGCGGGCCGCGGGGCGAGGCGCCCGGAAGGGGGCGCGGCCCCGAAGGACCGGGCACGAGCCGCAGCGCAGCCATGTCGGACGTCGAGGAGGAGACCGTGCGTTTCACCGCTCCGGCCGACACTGCGCCACACCCCGCCGTCGACGCGTTCCTCTCGGCTGTGGACCGGTCGATGAACAGCAACACCCTGCTGCTGGAGTTCGGTGCCGAAGTGCCCGTCACTCCGGACAACAGGCAGCATCTTCTCCACGCCTTCCTCGGCAGCGACCTGTTCGAGGAACTGCTGCGGGCCGCCGACCGCCTGCGCGGCTGGCACAACCTGTCCGACCACGGGGACGGAGGCGACGAGGAGCGGCCGCTCCGCCGTGCGGGTTTTCGCGCCGCGATCCGGCCGCTGGACGGCCCCGGGCTGCTGGCGAGCCTGGAGTGGATGCTCTGCCGGGCGCCCAGCCCCTATCGGCAGCACTGCTCGGCGGCGGATGCCGACCGCCTCGTCCGCAGCGCCGTACACGAACTGCTGGGCCCCGACCCGTCCTCATGGGGGTTCGGTTCGGTGGAGCCCGACTTCCTGCGGTCGAGCGGGTACTTCAGCGGCGAGGAACCGCTGCGGCCGGTGTACTTCGACGGCGGAGACGCCGACACCGCCACACTCCTGCACCGTGACCGCACCTGCTGTCTGCTGCTGACCAACGGCTCGCCCTGACCCGCCAGCCGCGTGTGCAGCCGAGGACGGCTACGCACCCGGGCACCGTCCGGGAGGAGCCTGCCGATCCGGCGCGGCCGCACGGGGGCTGGGCCGGGCCCGCCGCATCACCTCCCCGGCAACAGCCGTGCGGCGGTCGCGGTGATGGTCTCGACGGCGTGGGTGAGGACCGGGATCTCCCGTGCGCCCATCCGCGTGACGGCCACGATGCGGCGGGCCGGTGCCGGCTCACCGTGCAGCGGCAGCCGCGCGACCAGAGCCTCCTCGCCCAGTTGCGCGAGGCGCGGTACGAGGATGACGCCGAAGCCGTGGGCGACCAGTGCCGTGCCGGTCCCCCACTCGTCGGCGTGATGGGCGATGTGAGGGGTGAAGCCGGCACTCATGCAGGCGGCGAGCACCAACTGGTGGTAGCTGGTCCCGGGGTTTCCCAGGATCCACGGCTCTCCGGCCGCGTCGGCCAGCGTGACCCGCCCCCGCCGGGTCAGCTCGTGCCCCTGGGGGACGATCAGGTCCAGGGGGTCGTCCAGCAGCGGCTGCTGGTCGAACCGCTCGTCCGTCAGCGCCGGGGAGTCCGGGGTGACCACCAGCAGAGCCAGGTCGGCCTCTTCCGAGAGCAGCAGGTCGAAGCACCGGGCGGGTTCGGCTTCGATGAAACGCACCGTCAGATGCGGGTAGCTGTCCCGCAGCCGCGCGGCCGCGGGCGGCAGCAGACGGCTGGCCGCCGTGGAGAAGCCGCACAGCGTGACCCGTCCCGCGGGCTCGGTACCGAGGGAGGCCAGTTCGGCGCGGGCCAGCTCCCACTGCTCATGCAGATGCTCCGCGTGCCGCAGCAGGACGTGGGCCGCGTTGGTCAGCCGGATGCCCCGCCCCTGATGCACCACCAGGTCGGTACCGACCTCGGCGGCGAGTTGCCGCAGTTGGTAGGAGACAGCGGAAGGCGTGTAGTGCAGCGCCTGGGCGGCGGCGGTCACCGTCCCGTGCCCGGCGACCATCTGAAGGATCCGGAGCCGGTGGTCGATCATGCGACCAGTGTGCACGGGCCGGTGCCGGGCCGCGGCCGGTGCGGGGCCGCGGCCCGGCACCGGCCGCGGCAGCCTCCGCCGTCCACGCACGTCACCGCCGGCAGGAGCGTGTACCGGCCTCCGATGGTGCTCAATGCGCCCCCCTCGCTTCCCGGCCCGTCACCGCGCGGCCGCTCGTCCAGGACCGGGTACGAACCGGCCGTCAGGCGTCGATGACCAGATTCTCCAGCGGCGAGGCACAGCACAGGAGGATCTTGTTCTGCGCGCTGTCCCGCGGCCGGAGGCCACCTTGGTGCCACATGGTGACCGACCCCTGGTGCACGGTCGTCACGCAGGTGCCGCACAGCCCCTCGCCGCAGGACGAGGGGAGGGTGATGCCGGCGCGGGCCGCGGCCTCCAGAACCGGCATCCCGGCGTCGCACTCGATGGTCGCTCCGCTGCGGGACAGTTCCACGGTGAACGTCGGCGCGGGCCCGGAGTCTTCCGCGGAGTGGAGCGGATCGGGGGCGGGAGCAGGCGCGGGCACCGGGCCGGGCGCGGGTCCGGGCGCGGGAGCCTCGAAGCTCTCCTCGTGGTAGCGGGCCTCCGGCAGGCCCGCCGCGTGGAGCAACCGGCGCATGGCCCGCATGTAGCCCGCGGGTCCGCAGCAGAACACTTCGCGGTCCAGGAGATCGGGGACGAGTTCCTGGAGCATCCCCGGAGAGAGCCGTCCCCGGTGGCCGTGCCACCGCTCGGTCCTCCCGGCGTCCTCGCAGACGTGGGCGACCCGGAGAGCGGGAGCGGTAGCGGTAGCCGCCATCAGCGCGAGTTCCTGCCGGAACGGGATGTCGCCGGGGGTGCGTGCGCTGTGCACGAACACCACATCCGCCGGCGACGCGAGGTCGTAGAGGGTCCTGGTCATCGACATCAGCGGCGTCACCCCGCTGCCCCCGGACAGGAACAGGTAGGCGGACGCCGGATGCCGGGCCGTGGAGAACCGGCCCATCGGTCCCCTGGCGCGGACGACGGACCCGGGAGCGAGAACGTCGTGCAGCCAGTTCGACACCCGGCCGCCGGGCACACGCTTGACGGTGATCGCGGCCAGGTGCGGACGCGAAGGCGGCGAGGAGAGTGTGTAGCAGCGGGAGAACTCCCTGCCGTCGATCTGGAAGGTGAAGGCGAGGTACTGGCCCGGGTCGTGCCGGAAGAGCCCGGGGCCGGCCGGTTCGAACGCGAAGGTCTTGGTGTCGTGGGTGACGTCGTGGACCTGCTTGCAGACCAGCACATGGTCCGCCGCGGCGCCGGCAGCTGCGCCGTCCGCCGTGCGGAAGGCCGTCGGCTGCCGCAGGGCTTCCCGGCCGGGGTCGGTGAGCACCTCGTTCATCGGTTCAGCTCCTCGCGCAGACGGGCGATGTACCAACTGCAGAACGCCTCGACCTGGTATTCCGTCGGGGCGTAGGGGCCCGGCCGGTACGCGGGGCCGGAGACCCCGCGCTGGGCCAGCGCGACCAGGCGCGCGTCCTGTTCGTTCGTCGCGCGCCAGACCCGCTGGAGGGTCTCCGGGTCGTAGTCGACGCCCTCCCGGGCTTCCGGATGGACGAGCCAGGTGGTGCGCAGCAGCGTCCTGTCCGCGGCGAGCGGCAGCACGCTGAAGGCGATGGCGTGGTCGGCGAGCACGTGGAACCACGAGTTGGGCTGCAGGTGCAGGGCCAGGTGCCCGAGGCGGGCAGTGGGCAGGTCGCCCAGGAGCCGTCGGCAGGCGGCCGTGCCGTCGGGGGTGAAGGACTCACCGGCGAGGTCGAGCGCGTCCCGCTGGATACGGAAGCCGGTGCTCCGGTCGTCCAGTTCCTCGATGAGCGCGTAGGGCAGCCCCAGTTTCTCGTAGGTGGCACGCAGTTCCGCGTCGGCCCGCAGGTAGCGTTCGTGCGCCGGCCGCAGCCGCGGGGGAAGGTCCGTCTCGGAGTAGCCGTAGGTGGGAAAGAAGGTGCGCAGCAGTTCGGGGTGCTCGTCGCAGTGGTAGCACTCTCGGTTGTTCTCCATCACGAGCTTCCAGTTGCCCTCCTCCACGAGTTCGCTGCGGGCCGCCACCTTGGCCCGGCGCAGGTCGTGGGGAAGGAGGTAGGGCTCGATGCGCGAGGCGACCTCGTCGAAGTCGGCCGGGGGCTGTTCGGCGAGGCAGACGAAGACGAGTCCGCCGACGCTGCGCAGGTGCACGGGGGCCAGGCCGAAGCAGTCGCGGTCGAAGCCGGCGGGCTGGGAGGGTGCGTGCAGCAGCCTGCCGTCCAGACCGTAGGTCCACTTGTGGTATCCGCAGACCAGGTTCCCGGCCGAGTCGTTCCCTGCCTCGACGAGACGTGCGCCCCGGTGCCGGCACACGTTGTGGAAGGCACGCAGCTCCTCCGCGTCGTCGCGGACGAGCAGAACCGAGTACGGCCCGATCTCCACCGAGATGCGGTCGCCCGGCTCGGGCAGCTCGGCGTCGACGGCCACACAGATCCATTGGCGGGCGAAGACGGCGGCGATGTCGAGGTCGAAGAAATCCCGGTCGGTGTAGAACGGTCCCTCCAGGCTGCGCCCGGGGGCCCGGCGTGCCACCGCGTTCCGGATACGGTCGGCTCGGGTGACGGATGTGCTTTCCAGTGAGGTCACGGTTCTCCTTTCGGCGCCGGCACGGCCTTCCGTGGCGCGGTCGGCGGCGCCCGGTGCCGGTGGGCCCGACGGCCCGTTTCGGCGGCGGAAGCAGCGGCGCGGGGTCACATCGGCAGGCAGAGGCGCAGGCCGTCCAGCACCGCGGAGTGGATGTTGCGGCTGGTGACCGCGTCCCCGACGCGGAAGAGCTGGTAGCGGCCCGCGGGATTGGCGTCGGTGGGCTGCGGCTCACCGGCCAGGAGCGCGCGGTGGTCCAGTCGGCCGAGGTTGCGTGAGCCGGGGAGCAGTTCGTGGTGAAGGTCCGCGTTGGGCAGCGTGCCGTGCTCCACCACGACGTGGTCCACGACCCGTTCGGTCTCCGTCGCCGCGTACGCACTGCGCAGCGTCGCGGCGAGCCGGCCGTCCCCGGTGCGGCGCACGCAGGTGAGGCGGTGCGCCAGCGTGGTGTGTACCTCGTGTTCGGCGAAGACCCGCAGATAGGGGGGCGCGTTCATGCTGCCGACGTCGGGAGCGGGCATCCGCTCGGGGGTCACGTACTCGACGGGGACGTCCTGGCGCGCCAGCACTTCCACCGCGTCCAGGGCCGGGTAGGCGCCGTTGTCGTCGTAGACCAGCACCCGTCCGCGGGGGCGCAGGGCGCCGCTGAGCACGTCCCAGGTGTCGGACACGAGGTCGGCGCCGCCGGCGAGGAAGGAGGTGTCGGGTGTGCCGCCGGTGGCGATCAGGACGAGGTCGGGATCCTCCGCCAGCACGTCCGCCACTTCGGCGAGCACGTCGAACCGCAGTTCGACGCCGAGCACGCCGCACTCGGCGACGCGCCAGTCCACGATGCCGAGCAGGTCCCGCCTGCGGGGATTCGCGGCGGCGAGACGGACCTGGCCGCCGGGCTGGTCCGCCGCTTCGAACAGGACGACCTCGTGGCCGCGTTCGCCCAGCACCCGGGCCGCCTCCAGCCCGGCGGGCCCACCGCCGACGACCACGGCCTTCCGCCGGGAGGCCGCCGCCGGGACGGTGTGCGGCAGCCGCAGCTCCCGGCCGGTGGCGGGGTTGTGCAGGCACTTGGTGTCCCCGGAGTCGTAGATGGCATCCAGGCAGTAGCTCGCTCCCACACACGGCCGGACCCGGTCCTCGCGCCCTTCGGCCACCTTGGCGACCAGGTGGGGGTCGGCTATCTGGGCCCGGGTCATGCCGACCAGGTCCAGCTGGTCCTCCCGCACGGCGTGCCGCGCGGTGGCCACGTCGGCGATCCGTCCGGCGTGCATCACCGGGATCTCCAGGCTGCGTCTGACCTCGGCGGTGAAGTCGAGAAACGGCGCGGAAGGCGTCCCCATCGAGGGGATGACCCGGGAGAGCGACGCGTCGCTCTCGATGGAACCCCGGATGGTGCTGACGAAGTCGACGCCGTCCGCGAGGTAGTCGCGGAGCGCGCTCAGCGCCTCGCCGAAACCGAGTCCGGCCGGCCGTTCCTCGTCCAACGACATGCGGATGCCCACGACGAAATCGGGGCCGACGGCGGACCGGATCGCGCGGATCACCCGGCGCGGAAAGGCCGTGCGGTTCGCGAGCGTTCCGCCGAACCGGTCGTCGCGGTGGTTGGTGGCCGGAGACAGGAAGCTGTCCAGCAGGTGGCCGTAGTGCTGGATCTCTATGCCGTCGAGGCCGCCGGCCCGGCAGCGGGCGGCGGCGTCCGCGTAGTCCTGCACGACGCGGTCCAGGTCCCACGGCTCGGCCTCCTTGGGAAAGGCGCGGTGGGCGGGTTCCCGTACCGGCGAGGCGGACAGCACGGGCAGCCAGTCGCCCGCGTAGTTGCTGGTGCGCCGTCCCAGGTGGGTGACCTGGCACATGACCGCGGCTCCGGCTTCGTGTACCTCGTCGGCCAGCCTGCCGAGGGAGGGCACGATCTCGTCGCGGTAGAGCAGCAGGTTGCCGAACGAGGGCGGACTGTCGGGTGACACGACCGCCGAGCCGCCGATCATGGTCAGCCCGACCCCGCCGCGGGCCTTCTCCACGTGGTACATCCGGTAGCGGTCCCCGGGCAGGCCGTTCTCACCGAACGCCGGCTCGTGCGAGGTGCTGACCACTCTGTTGCGCAGCGTGATGTTCTTGAGGGTGAAGGGTTGGAGCAGGGGGTCCGTGACTCGCGTTCGCATGACACTCCTTGTGAACCCGTCGGCGGCCCGGGGGGATGTCGCCAGGATGTCCGCGTGGTCGGGGCGTGCCGCCCTAGGCGTGCGGTCTGCCGGGAACGGACGCACCGGACCGGACGCAGCGTGCGGCAGACGTGTGCGCCCTGAGCGGTACTCCCCCAGCGTGCGGGCGGCGCTCCTGGCGGACAATCAAGCGGTGTCACAGGAAACCGTGCAAAGCGCCTGCATGATCGACGGGTGCGGCGTCCCTTCCCGGGAGGCACCGGGCCTGCTAGAGGTCCGCACCGGCTCCTGCCGCCGCGGAGCTGCGCGGTGGCGGCGGAGCCGGGTGCGGGCCCATCCGTCAGGCGCCTGCCCGCCCGGGGGCGACCTTCTCGATCGCGGCGGCGAGGATGTCGACTCCGGTGTGGAGTTCGTCCTCCGTCACGGTCAGCGGCGGCGCGATGCGGAAGATGCCGCCCATACCGGGGAGCTGGACGATGTTGAGGTGCAGCCCGCGGTCGAGGCACTCCTGGGTGACGGCCTGCCCGGCCTTGTCGGCGGGTGTCCTGCGCCGCCTGTCGGTGACCAGTTCCACGCCTTGGAGCAGGCCGCGGCCGCGTACGTCGCCGACGATGTCGTAGCGGTCGTGCAGATCCTCCAGCCGCGCGGTGAGCTGCCGGCCGAGCGCGGCCGCCCGGTCGACGAGTCCGTCGCGCCGGATCACCGAGAGCACCGTGGCCCCCACGGTCGCCGCGAGCGGGTCGGAGACGTGCGTCGTGAAGAAGAGGAACCCCCGCTCGTGGCACACCCGCTCGATGTGCTCGCCGGTGAGCACCGCGGCCACCGGCAGGCCGGAGCCCAGCGTCTTGGAGAGGGTCAGCAGGTCCGGGACGACGCCGTCGCGTTCGAAGGCGTACATCGTCCCGGTGCGGCCGAGCCCGGTCTGGGCCTCGTCGAGGATGAGCAGCATCCCGCGCTCCTCGCACAGCTCCTTGAGGCGGGCGAGGTAACCGGGCGGCAGCTCGATGATGCCGCCCGAGGAGAGCACCGGTTCCACCAGGCACGCGGCGAGGCTGCCGGCGGACTGCTGGTCGATCAGTGCGAAGCCGTACTCCAGTTCCGCCTCCCAGTCGTAGGAACCGTCCGGGGTGCGGAACGGGGACCGGTAGGCGTTCGGCGTCGGCAGCGAGAAGTTGCCGGGGGCCGGGGGCCCGTAGCCGCGCCGACCGGCCGAGTAGGTCGCCGAAGCGGCACCGTGGGACATCCCGTGCCAGGAGCGGTCGAAGGAGACGATCTCGTACCGGCCGGTGTAGAGCTTGGCCAGCTTGATCGCCGCCTCGTTCGACTCGGCGCCGGTGCTCAGCAGCAGCATCTTGCCCAGCTCGGGCGGCAGGGTCTCGGCGAGCGCCGCGGCCAGGTCGAGGACGGGGCGGCTGAGCATGCCGCTGAAGAGGTGGTCCAGCGACCCGATCGCCGTCGAGACCGCCGAGACGATGTCGGGGTGCGAGTGGCCGAGCACGGAGCTCATCTGGCCGGAGGTGAAGTCCAGTATCGCCTTGCCCTCGTCGTCGTAGACGTAGGCTCCGGCGGCGCGTTCGACGACGCGTGGGCTGAAGGGCGCGCCGTAGCGGATCAGCAGGCGATCGGCATCTGCCCAGAAAGGGGTGTCCATATGCACTTCCTCACCGACGGGCGCCTCGCGGAGGAGGCGCCGGTTTCCGACACGCACCACCATCACCTTCGGACATCGCCCATAACAAGCACACAAAACCGATGGACCATTCGGCACCGGCTTACGATGAGTCCATGCTCAGCGCCCGCCGCCTCGAGATCCTGCACGCCGTCCTCGCCGCCGGGTCGGTCAACGCCGCCGCCCGGAACCTCAACTACTCGGCGGCGACGATCAGCCAGCACCTCGCGGCCCTCGCCAGGGAGACCGGGCTGGTGCTGTTCGAGAAGGAGGGCCGCGGGATCGCCCCCACCGACGCCGCACTCCACCTGGCGGAACAGGCGCAGAGCGTACTCGCGGACTTCGCCCGGCTGGAGCGCACCGTCGCGGACCTGCGCGCGGGCCAGGGCGAGCATCTGGCGCTGGCCTGCTTCGCCTCGGCGGCGGAGGAGCTGATCCCCGAGGTGGTGCGCGCGGTCCGGGAGCTGCGGCCCAACATCACCACGGAGGTCAGTCTGAACGAGCCCGTCGACGGACGCGGCCGCCGCCGGCCGGACCTCGACATCCGGACCGAACCCGTCGACGGAGCCGAGATCCGGCTGGAGGGGTACCGACGCCACGAGCTGCTCACCGAGGAGCTGCTCGCGGTCCTTCCGGGCGCGCATCCGCTGGCGGGCGCACGCTCCGTCGCGCTCGGCGAGCTGCGCACCGAGCCGTGGATCGACCACGACATCTACGACAGCCCGACCGGGCAGATCATTCTGGGTGCCTGCACCGCGGCCGGGTTCGCGCCGCGCTACGTCGCCCGGCTCGACAACCATCACGCCGCGCTCAACCTGGTGCGGGCCGGCATCGGCATCACCGTGCTGCCCCGGCTGGCGGTGCCCGATCCGCCCGGCACACTGGTGGCCGTGCCACTGACTCCAGCGGTCAGGAGGCGCATCGTGCTGCACGCCCGGCTGCATCCCCGCCGCGGAGGCCTCGTCACGGCTGCGGCCGCGCGGCTGCGTGCGGCCGCCGGGGACTGGGCGGCCCGGCACGGCGAGGAGGCGCCCGGCGAGGGCGGGGGCTGACCGGATCGGCTCCCCGAGGCCACAGGGGGCGGGAGACGGAACGGGCCCGGACCGGCGAACCGGCCCGGGCCCCGCCGCCGGGGCACCCGCGTCGGGTGCGGCGGCCTGCGGCGTCAGCGCAGGTCGAACCGGTCCAGGTTCATCACCTTGTCCCAGGCGGCGACGAAGTCGCGCACGAACTTCTCGCCCGCGTCGTCGCTCGCGTAGACCTCGGCGAGCGCGCGCAGCTCCGAGTTGGAGCCGAAGACCAGGTCGGCGCGGCTGCCGGTCCACCGGACCTCGCCCGTGGCCGCGTCCCGGCCCTCGAAGGTGCTCTGGTCCTCCGACGTGGCCCGCCAGGTCGTGCCCAGGTCGAGCAGGTTGACGAAGAAGTCGTTGGTCAGCCTGCCGGGGGTGTCGGTGAACACGCCGGGCTTCGTGCCTCCGGAGCTCACGCCGAGGGCGCGCAGACCGCCGACGAGGACCGTCATCTCGGGCGCGCTCAGGGTGAGCAGGTTGGCCCTGTCCAGCAGCAGGTACTCGGCGGGCAGCCGGTTGCCCTTGCCCTGGAAGTTGCGGAACCCGTCGGCCGTGGGCTCCAGCGCGGCGAAGGACTCCGCGTCGGTGTGCTCCTCGGTCGCGTCCACCCGGCCCGGCGCGAACGGCACCTCGACCGGGTACCCGGCGTCCCGGGCGGCCAGCTCGACCGCCGCACAGCCGCCGAGGACGATCAGGTCGGCCAGCGAGACCTGCTTGCCGCCGGAGTTGAACTCCCGCTGGACGGACTCCAGGGTGCTCAGCACCGCGGCGAGCTCGTCCGGGTTGTTGACCTCCCAGCCGCGCTGCGGCTCCAGGCGGATGCGGGCGCCGTTGGCGCCGCCGCGCTTGTCGCTGCCGCGGAAGGTCGAGGCCGCCGCCCAGGCGGTGGTGACCAGCTGCGTCACGGTCAGGCCCGAGTCGAGCAGCCGAGCCTTGAGTGCCGCGACATCCTCGGCTCCGAGGACCTCTCCCGGTGCCTCGGGCAGCGGGTCCTGCCACAGCAGGGTCTCCTCGGGGACCTCGGGGCCCAGGTACAGCGACTTGGGTCCCATGTCGCGGTGGGTGAGCTTGTACCAGGCGCGCGCGAAGGCGTCGGCGAACTCCTCGGGGTTCGCGTGGAAGCGGCGGGAGATCTGCTCGTAGACCGGGTCGAAGCGCAGCGCGAGGTCCGTGGTGAGCATGGACGGGGCGATCTTCTTCGACGTGTCGTGGGCGTGCGGAACGGTGCCGTCGCCGGCGCCGTCCTTGGGCCGCCACTGCTGGGCCCCGGCCGGGCTCTCGGTCAGCTCCCACTCGTAGCCGAAGAGGTTGTCGAAGAAGGCGTTGCTCCACCGGGTGGGCGTGGCGGTCCAGGTCACCTCCAGGCCGGAGGTGATGGCGTCCGCGCCCTTGCCGGTGCCGAAGGAGTTGCGCCAGCCCAGGCCCTGCTCCTCCAGCGAGGCGGCCTCGGGGTCGGCGCCGACGTGGTCGGCCGGGCCCGCACCGTGGGTCTTGCCGAAGGTGTGGCCCCCGGCGATCAGGGCGACGGTCTCCTCGTCGTTCATCGCCATCCGGCGGAACGTCTCCCGGATGTCCCGGGCCGCCGCGACCGGATCCGGGTTGCCGTTGGGGCCTTCCGGGTTGACGTAGATGAGGCCCATCTGGACCGCGCCGAGCGGGTTCTCCAGCTCCCGGTCGCCCGTGTAGCGCTCATCGCCCAGCCAGATCGTCTCCGGGCCCCAGTACACGTCCTCCTCGGGCTCCCAGACGTCCGCGCGGCCGCCGGCGAACCCGAAGGTCCTGGCCCCCATGGACTCCAGGGCGACGTTTCCGGCCAGGATCAGCAGGTCGGCCCAGGAGAGCCGGCTGCCGTACTTCTTCTTGACCGGCCACAGCAGCCGGCGGGCCTTGTCGAGGTTCGCGTTGTCCGGCCAGCTGTTGAGGGGGGCGAACCGCTGCTGGCCCGCCCCGGCGCCACCGCGCCCGTCGCTGATCCGGTAGGTGCCCGCGCTGTGCCAGGCCATCCTGATGATGAAGGGGCCGTAGTGGCCGAAGTCGGCCGGCCACCAGTCCTGCGAGGTGGTCAGCACCTCGGCGATGTCCTGCTTGACGGCCGGCAGGTCGAGGCCCGCGAAGGCTTCGGCGTAGTCGAACCCGTCGCCCAGCGGGTCGGCCACGGCGGGGTTCTTGGCGAGGATCTTCAGATTCAGCCGGTCGGGCCACCACTGGCGGTTCCCGCCGCCCTGTGTCGGGTGAGGGGCGCGCGCGACCGGACAGCCCGCGTCCTCCGCCTTCGCGTCCACGACGATCGCCTCATGATTGTCAGACATGGGATCCCTCCGGATTCGGCGGACCACGGCCCAGGAACTGCCCGACGACGACGGTCTTTTCCTGCTGTGTCCTGCCCCTTGGCTGTCGCTGGAGCCGATCCTACGATGGACGAATTCCAAGTCAATACGACAACCACTCCGGGAATTCCCTCCGGCGGCGGGCTGTCGGGTGATGAATGGACTGGTGGCATGAGTGACCTGCTGGAACGGCTTCGCCGACGCGGCTGGCGGATGACCGCCCAGCGCCGGGTTGTCGCCGAGGTACTCGACGGCGAACACGTCCACCTCACCGCGGACGAGGTACTGGCACGCGCGGCCGCCCGGCTGCCGGAGATCTCCCGCGCGACCGTCTACAACGCCCTGGGCGAGCTGGTGCTGCTCGGTGAGGTCCGCGAGGTGGCCACCGACGGCCGCGCCAAGCGCTACGACCCCAACGCGCACCGGTCACACCACCATCTGGTGTGCTCCGACTGCGGCACCATCCGGGACGTCCACCCCGATGGCGACCCGCTGGCCGACCTGCCGGCCTCCGAGCGGTTCGGGTTCACCGTCTCCGGTGCCGAGTTGACCTATCGGGGCCGGTGCCCCGACTGCGCCGCCCGGGCCTGAACCGGCGCCGCGCCGAGCGCAGCCGGCCGGCGCCGGATCGGGAAGCTCAGGGGCGCCGCCGCATGTTGAGGGTCTCGACGGCGGCTGCCGCGTCGCCGAGATTGGCGAAGTCGACGGCGACGAAGTTCACCGGGTGGTCGCGCTCGGCCTCGCAGCGCCGGGCCCGGTCGAGGACGAACCCCTTCGCGTTGACCTCCCGCGCGTCGATCCGGCTCCCCCCGCCGCTGGTGATGAAGTGGTTCATCAGGAAGAGCCGCTTGCCCGTCCCGCCCCGGTTGGGCGCGCACGACATCCTCTCCGGGGAGGAGAAGGCGTAGGGCGTCTCCATCCCGTACCGGTAGAAGTTCCGGTACCAGGGCGCGGGCCCGTCCGCATGCTCGGCGAAGACCACCAGGCGCTTGTCGTCCTCGATCATCTCGCCCAGTGTCGGCCACTCCGCCTTCGGGTCGTCGTCAGGGGTGAACAGCAGCTCCTCCAGACCGGCTTTCCGGAACGCGGACTCCGTCTGCTCTCCGGTGATGCCGTCCTGCACGATCAGCGTCACGACCTCCGCCGGATGCTCGTCGAGCCAGGCGCGGATGTCGCGGAGGGTGTCGACGAGCGGGATGGCACCGCCGCGGCAGACGGCATGGCACAGCCACAGGCCCGGTTGGGTGGGGGTGGCCTCGTCGATCAGCCCGGTGATCTTGTCGCGCATCTCCGGGGCGAACTCCGAGACCTTCAGCCGCTCGGCGATCTGGTCGGGACGCTCCCAGGTGTGGGTGTCCAGCAGCAGCGCCCGGGCGCCGTTGTCGAGCTGGGCGGTGATGTCGCCGTCCTGGAGGGGACTGATGAAACGGTCGGCGGTCGTCGACATCGAGTTGTGGGTGGCGACGTAGGCGGCCTGGTCGTAGCGCAGCTCGCAGGCACGGGCCGAGCCGTTGCACAGGTCCTGCTCGGAGCCGGAGCCGCTCGCGGCGGCCGGGACGAAGGTGACCCCCAGCACCACCGCGGTGGTGGTGACCGCGGACAGTCCGGCCAGCACCCCGGTGCGGCCCCGGGTGGACAGCGACTGCGCGGCCCGGGGCCGCCGCCGTACGTAGGAGAGCGCCGCCAGCAGCACCCCGACGGCGACCGGGGTGAGGGCCGCGGAGGCTCCGGCGGCGGTGAGGGTCTCCAGCGCGGTGCTCTCCAGGTCCTCCACCAGCACGGCCAGCGAGGGCGGCCACGAGCCGGGCGCCGTCCCCCACAGGCCGTCCGCCTTCCACTGCACCAGCCGGAAGAGGCCGGCCGTCAGCAGACCGCCCGCGACCATGCTCCAGCCGACCGCACGCAGCCTGCGCAGCCGGCGGCGCGGTCCGGTGAGCCACAGGAAGGCGACGGACAGTGCGCCGACGGCGACGGCAAGCGGGTAGACCCATCCCAGCGCGAGCCGGGTGAAGCCGCGCGCCTCCTCCAGCGGCCCGGTGTACACGCCTCCGCTGTCCAGGTCCTTGACGACGTCCCACCGCCCGCCCTCGGTGATGCGCAGCAGTTCCTGCTCACCCTCGTCGGCTCCGACGCCCGCGCGTCCGCCGATCACATGCGGGCCGACCGCGGCCAGCGCGGTGGCGACGTCCCCCACTCCGAGTGCGCCCTCCACCTGCGGGCGCAGGGCGGTGCGCTGTCCCTCCGGCACGCCGGAGAGCAGCAGCTTGCTGAGGTCCCGCACGGCCCGGTCGCTCAGGTCGACGGTGGGCAGGTCGGCGGGGCGCCGTCCGGCGGCGACGTCGTCCAGCGCCGCGTCGATGCGCTTCACGGCGGCCGGGAAGTCGGCCTTGTCGCGGCCCTGCGCCTGGGAGACCAGACCGCCGAGGTACACCTCGGCGAGCTTGTCCATGTTGGCAAGTACCGGAGAGAGGTCGACCGAGACCGAGAGGGTGTCCTTCTCACCCCGGAGATAGCTGGTGACCTCGGCGATCTGCTCGTCGGTGAGCTCGCGCACGGTCGCCGGGGGCAGGACGGTCTTGAGGTTCGCGGTCACCACGGACTCGGGCACCGGCAGGCGTGCCAGCAGGCTCCGGGTGACCGGCTGGGCCTCGGGGGCGACGAGCACTTCGTCGTAGAGCCGGTCGTAGGCCCGCTCCTCGTCCAGGACGTGCTGGTAGTAGCCGCGGTCCAGGACTGTGTTGCGCAGCGTGCCCACCGTCGCCAGCGCCGTCACGCACAGGGCCGCCAGCACCGCCGCCAGCGGTCGTACGACGCGCACCCAGCGCGCCCGGCGCCATGCGCCGGGTCGCGCGGCGGTCTTGGCCCGGCCGGTCGCCGAGTCCGGCTCCTCGTGGCCTCGTTGCGTGTCCGGGGCAGTGTCGTGCGTATTGCGCGGCACCCGTACTCCTGGGGTCGTGAGCTGTTCGTGCGGGCTCGGGCGCGGCCCGGGCGCGGTGCGCCGCCGCGGTGCGGGGCGGCGGCGCGGGGAGCCGCGAGCAGGCTATGCGCGGCGGAGGCGGGCGCGTTCCCCGGACCGTGCGGGGACCGGACGGGTCGTCGCGGGCGGTGGCTACGGGCGGGCTGCCGGAACGCGTCATGGCTGTCGTCTACCCCGGGGGCGCGGCGCCATGGCTCCGGCCACCCGGACGGTCCGCCGCAGGCACCGGTCTTCCGCGGCCGGGGCGCCCGGCCGCGGGAGTGACGGGTTGCTTCCCGGCAGTTCCTCAAGCCACGCACACCTCGCGGCGGTAGCGGCCGGGGGCCTGCCCGTAGGCCCGCTTGAACGCCTTGGCGAAGGCGTATTCGGAGCCGTATCCGGTACGGGCGGCGACCGTGGTCAGCGGTGCCGCCGAGTCGCGCAGCAGACGCGCCGCGGTCATCATGCGCCAACGGGTGAGGTAGGCCATGGGTGGTTCGCCGACCAGTGCGGAGAAGCGGCGGGCGAAGGCGGCGCGGGAGAGACCCGCGCCGGGCCAGCGTCTCCACGGTCCACGGCGCCGCCGGGTCCTGGTGGAGGGCGGAGAGGGCGGGGGCGACGGCGGGGTCGGCGAGCGCGGTGGCCCAACCGCCGGTGTCCGAGGGGGGCTGCTGCACCAGCCAGGCGCGCAGGATGTAGAGGAGGAGCGAGTCGATCAGTGCGGGCACGATGCCGGCCGAGCCGATGCGCGGGTTCTCCAGTTCGGCGCCGAGCAGCTGGACGGCGGCGGTCAGGTCGGGGTGCCGGCCGTGCCGGGTGGCGAGGTGGACGACCTCCGGGAGCCGGCCCACCAGCGGATGCGGGCGGTCCTGTTCCAGGTGGTAGTTGCCGCACAGCAGGCTCGTGCGGGGGCCGTCGCCGCCGATGGTGAGGGTTCCCAGTGGCGAACCGGGGCGGAACTGCTCGGGCCGCTCCGCCTCGGCGGGGGTGTCCGGCTGGTCGGCGAGGACGTGGCCCGGTCCGTCGCGGAGGAAGACCACGTCCCCGGCGCTGAGCGCGAGGGGGGCCAGGTGCGGGGCGTTCGCCAGCGGGACCAGCCAGCAGGAGCCGTAGAGCACCACGTGGAAGCCCACCGGGGGGAGGCGCAGGCCCCAGGGGGCGCGGCCGTTGGTCCGCACGGAGGTGGGCCGCCCGGTCCGCATCGAACCGAGCGCCTCGGTCAGGATGTCCATCCTCGCCTCCCCTCCCCGGGTCCCCCGGGTCCCCGGGCCTCCTCTGGGCCTCCCCTGATCGGTGCCCACGTGCCCGGCGTGGCCGGGCGTCCACCCTACGGCCTGCGCCGCGGCCCGCTGTCAGTCGACGGTCAGCACGACCTTGCCCTGGACCTGGCCGGATTCGACCAGTTCGTGTGCGGCAGCGGCCTCGGCCAGCGGGGAGGTGCGCGCGATCCGGGGCCGGACGCGACCGGCATCGATGAGTTGGGCGAGCGCTTCGAGCGAGGCCTGGTCGGGCTGCACCGAGATCCCGGCGAAGGTGCGGCCCGCCGCCTCGACCTTCGCGGCCAGTTCCCGGTTCCAGTGCTCCATGATGGTGATCAGGGTGCCGCCGGGCCGCAGGACGGACAGGGAGCGCAGTCCGTCGGCATTGGAGTCGAGGACGACGTCGAGGTCCCCGACCACGTCGGTGAAGTCGGTGGTGCGGTGGTCGATCACCTCGTCCGCGCCGAGACCGCGGACGAAGTCGTGCTTGGCCGCGCTCGCCAGGCCGATCACGTGGGCGCCGCGGGCCTTGGCCATCTGCACGGCGAGGTGGCCGACGCCGCCCGCCGCCCGGTGGATCAGCACCCGCTGCCCCTCCTCGATCCGGGCCGCGTCCGCCAGGCCCTGCCATGCGGTGAGGCCGGCGAGCGGGACGGCGGCGGCCTGCACGTGATCGAGGGTTGCGGGCTTGCGGGCGACCTGGCGGGAGGGCGCGACCGCGTACTGGGCGTAGCCGCCGGCCGCGCGGGGGAAGTACGGCATGCCGAAGACCTCGTCGCCGGGCTTGAACCGGGCGCCGGGGGCCGCTTCCTCGACGGTGCCGGAGAGGTCCCAGCCGACGCCGAACGACGGCTCGCCGAGCAGCGGGAGCGCGCCGGCTCGGACCGCGACGTCCACGGGGTTCACCCCGACCGCCCGGACGCGGACGAGGACTTCGCCGCCGAGCGGGACGGGGCGGTCGGTCTCGACGACCCGCAGGACCTCGGGGCCGCCGAGGGACTCCTGGATGACAGCACGAATGGGGGTCTCCCTGGGTTGTCCGGACGGTCTCCGGGTCTTTCTCCGGCCCGGCGCCCGGGGTTGATGTACTCGACGCCAGGGAGCGCGACGGAGCGGTTGAATATCCCCAGCTCTCCAGAAAATGTCCTGTCGTCTCGTTCTTCCGGAGGGTGAGCCATCCGCCGCGAGCGCGTGGCACACATGTGACCCAGCACACGTACGAAACCGTTTCGTTTCGCTAGCTGCCATGGCGTACCGTTCTCTGTACGAAACCGTTTCGTTCGGAGCGGGAAGAGAGGGAGGCATGACGGAGAGCACAGCGACACGCCGCAGCCGGATCACCCCCGAGCGCGAGGCCGAGCTGTACGAGGCCGTGCTCGACCTGCTCCGGGAAGTCGGCTACGACGCCCTCACCATGGACGCCGTGGCGGCCCGCACCCGCTCCAGCAAGGCGACCCTCTACCGGCAGTGGGGCGGCAAGCCGGAACTCGTGGCGAAAGCCGTCCGGCACAGCAAGCCGGGCCGGACCGGCGACCTCGACACCGGGTCCCTGCGGGGCGACTTCCACGCTCTGGTGGCCCGCGAGGACGACTGCGCCATGGAGCAGAACTCCGCTTTGATGCGAGGGCTGTTCATGGCGGTGCACCACAACCCGGACCTGCTGCAGGCATTCAAGGAACTGCTCATCGAGCCGGAGATGGCGGAGTTCCACCGGGTACTGCGGCGGGCCGTCGACCGGGGCGAGGTCGGGGCGGACAACCCCGCGCTCGAGTACGTGGTGCACATGCTGATCGGCGCCTTCGCCACCCGCGCACTGATCGACGACCAGCCGCCCACCCAGGCGTTCCTCGCCTCCTACATCGACGCCGTCGTGCTCCCCGCGCTCGGCGTGCCGGCTCGCTGACGAGCCCTGACCACCACCCCACCCGTTCCCTCCACCTGACGTCACCGCTCACGTCGTCGGGCTGATCGACCCTGCCCTCACACCGCACGACAGACCGGGAGTACGCCGTCGTGGCCACGTTCCTCCACAAAATCGGACGCCTCGCCTTCCGGCGCCGGCACCTCGTCGCCCTGTTCTGGGTGGCGCTGCTGGCGGTCGCCGGGATCGGCGCGGCTGGTGCGCCCGCCGCCGGGAGCACGTCGTTCTCGATCCCCGGCACCGAGGCCCAGAAGGCCTTCGACCTGCTGGAGCAGCGCTTCCCCGGGAGCAGCGCCGACGGCGCCACCGCGCGCGTCGTCTTCAAGGCCCCCGCGGGCGAGAAGATGACCGACCCCGACAACAGGGCGGCGGTCCAGCAGACGGTCAAGGAGCTCTCCGGCGGTCCGGAGGTCGCCTCCGTCGCCGACCCGTACCAGGCCAAGAGCGTCAGCCGGGACGGCACCACCGCCTACGCGTCGGTGGCGTACGAGTCCTCCGGCATGGAGCTGGCCGACTCCACGCGGGAGGACCTGCGGGAGGCCGCTGCCGACGCGCGCGACACCGGACTGACGGTCGAGGTCGGCGGGGACGCGCTCACCACGACGCCGGAGACGGGTGCGACGGAGGTCATCGGCATCGCCGTCGCCGCCGTGGTGCTGATCATCACCTTCGGTTCGCTGCTCGCGGCCGGACTGCCGCTGCTCACCGCGTTGATCGGGGTCGGTACCGGGGTCGCCACGATCACCGCGCTGGCCGGCACGCTGGAGCTGGGGTCCACGACCTCGACGCTGGCGATGATGATCGGACTCGCCGTCGGCATCGACTACGCGCTGTTCATCGTCTCCCGCTACCGCGCCGAGTTGGCCGAGGGCCGCGACCGCGAGGAGGCCGTCGGCCGGGCCGTGGGCACCGCCGGCTCGGCGGTGGTCTTCGCGGGCCTGACCGTGGTGATCGCGCTGGTGGGCCTGGCGGTCGTCAACATACCCATGCTGACCAAGATGGGTGTCGCGGCTGCGGGCACGGTGGTCGTCGCGGTCCTGATCGCCCTGACGATGGTCCCGGCCCTGCTCGGCTACGTCGGCCGCCGGGTGAAGCCGGCCGGCGAGAAGAGCCGGCTGCTGGGCGGCGGGCGGGCCGCGCGGAAGGCGGCATCCGGCGCGGAGCGGCCGAACGCGGGGACGCGCTGGGCCCGCTTCGTCGTGCGCCGGCCGGTGACCGTCCTGCTGCTGGGCGTGGTCGGCCTCGGAGCCGCGGCGATCCCGACCTCCGCGCTGGAGCTGGGACTGCCCGACGACGGTTCGCAGCCGACGTCGACGACCCAGCGCCGCGCCTACGACCTGCTGTCGGAGGGCTTCGGCCCCGGCTTCAACGGCCCGCTGACGGTGGTGGTCGACGCCGAGGCCGCTGACGATCCCAAGGGCGCCGTCGCCACCGTGACCGGGGACATCAAGGGCCTGGACGACATCGCGGCGGTCACCCCCGCGAAGTACAACCGGGCGGGCGACACCGCGATCATCACCGTGGTCCCCAGCTCCGAACCGTCCTCCGCGGCGACCGAGAACCTGGTCCACGGCATCCGCGGCACGGGCCCGGACCTGAAGTCCAGCACCGGCGCCGAAGTACTGGTGACCGGCTCGACCGCGATGAACATCGACGTCAGCCAGAAGCTCGACGACGCGCTGGTCCCGTATCTGACCCTGGTGGTGGGCCTGGCGTTCCTGCTGCTGATCGTGGTCTTCCGCTCGATCCTGGTCCCGCTGAAGGCGGCCCTCGGCTTCCTGCTGAGCGTGCTGGCGGCGCTGGGCGCGGTCGTCGCCGTCTTCCAGTGGGGCTGGCTGTCCGGCCTGATGGGCGTCGAGCAGACCGGCCCGGTCATGTCGATGATGCCGATCTTCATGGTCGGGGTCGTCTTCGGCCTGGCGATGGACTACGAGGTGTTCCTCGTGACGCGGATGCGGGAGGCGCATGTCCACGGCGAGGAGCCGAGCCAGGCGGTGGTGACCGGCTTCCGGCACGGCGCGCGGGTCGTCACGGCCGCGGCGGTGATCATGATGGCCGTCTTCGCCGGGTTCATCGGCTCCAGCGAGTCGATGGTGAAGATGATCGGCTTCGGCCTGGCCACCGCGGTCTTCTTCGACGCGTTCGTCGTCCGGATGGCGATCGTCCCGGCGGTCCTGGCCCTGCTGGGCAAGCGCGCCTGGTGGCTGCCCGGGTGGCTGGACCGGGCGCTGCCCGACGTCGACATCGAGGGCGAGGGGCTGCGTGCCGCTGCCGACGGCAGCGGTGAGGGCCCGGACGCCGACGACGACCGGGAGCTGGTGCGCACCTGAGCGGCCGCCGTGGCACCGGCCGGGAGGGCTCCGCTCGGCGGGGCCCTCCCGGCCTTTCGGGTGCGCGAGGAGCCCGGGCGGACGGTCCGCGCACCGAGGTGAATCCGTCCGCGAGTGCGGCATGTTCACGACTGCGGCACTTCGCACGCGCCCCGCTCACGGGGGCACGGCCACGGTTCGGCGTCCGTCCGGCGCGCCGGACACATGTCGAACAGATGACACCCACGCACCGTGCCGTGCCCCGCGGCGCGGCACCCGTGCGGTGCTCGGACGCCCGGCGCGGAATCCGCAGTTCGCGAGGGGTGCTCGACAGGTCCACACATGCCGCGGACCCGCCGGGAGGGGCGGCGGAGCAGGTCGCCCGCCGGGGCACGGGAAGCGCGCGGCGTCATTCCTTGAACACAATCCGGTCTGGACCAAAGCCTTGACGGGCAGATCCGACGCACTTACAACAAGTCATCAAGAAAGCCCGCGGCCTGCCGCACGCGAACGACTCCGCGGACACACTCCGCGAGCTTGTCATGCGCAGGTCCAACGTCCACTTCCCCCACGAAAGGACGGGCTGACGTGAGACTCTCCCGCCGAAGCCGCATCGCCGCGTGCGGCGCCTCCCTGCTGTGCTGCCTCAGCGCCGCACTGCTGCCCGGCACGGCATCCGCCGACGCCGTGGACACCCCGCGCCCCTCCGGCGGCACCCGCGCGGTCGCCTTCTCCGACGAGTTCGACGGCCCCGCCGGCGCCCCGGTCGACAGCGGCAAGTGGCAGACCGAGACCGGTGACAACGTCGACAACCACGAGCGGCAGTACTACACGGCGGGCACCGACAACGCCGCACTCGACGGCAACGGCCATCTGGTCATCACCGCCCGCAAGGAGAACCCCGGCAACTACCAGTGCTGGTACGGCAGGTGCGAGTACACCTCGGCCCGGCTGAACACCGCCGGCCGGTTCACCCAGACCCACGGCCACGTCGAGGCACGCATCAAGGTGCCGCGCGGCCAGGGCATGTGGCCGGCCTTCTGGATGCTCGGTGACGACATCGGCAGTGCCGGCTGGCCCGACTGCGGCGAGATCGACGTGATGGAGAACGTGGGCTTCGAGCCGGGCACCGTGCACGGCACCCTGCACGGCCCCGGCTACTCCGGATCGGGCGGCATCGGCGCCGGATACACCCTGCCCGGCGGCGAGGCGTTCGCCGACGGCTTCCACACCTTCGCCATCGACTGGTCGCCCGGCTCCGTGAGCTGGTCGGTGGACGGGAACGTCTACCAGACGCGCACGCCCGCCGATGTGGGCGGCAACCCCTGGGTGTTCGACAAGCCGTTCTTCCTGATCCTCAACCTCGCCGTGGGCGGCTACTGGCCGGGCGACCCGGACGGCTCCACGAACTTCCCGCAGCAGATGACCGTCGACTACGTGCGGGTGACCACGGGCGAGTAGAGCGTGCCTCTTGGACCGGTTGGTCAGTTGATCCGAGGCGTCCGTCCGATGAGTGATCATTGACGCGATGTGGGACCGGATCGAGCCGCCGATGCCGGCCGATCCGGTCCGCGGTCGGCGACGGGCTGATCACCGCCGAACCCTGGAGGCCATCGCGTGGAAGTGCTGGGAGACAGGCCCTGGCCCGCATGCCCCCACCCGGTGCCCGCGTCTGCGCACAGACGCGGGCAGTTCGGGCCGGGCCGGGTGGAGCGGCGGTCGATCGAGGCCGGGCCGTTCGCGTCGTCGCGGACTCCGTATCACTTGCGAAGCCGGGAACGGTATGCGCCCGGGGCCGTGCCTCGGGCACGTCTGAAGGCACGGCTGAAGGCGTGCGGAGAGCCGTATCCGACCGCGGCGGAGATCGACTCGACCGGCTCGTCGGTGTCGCGGAGCCGGACGGACGCCAGGTCGATGCGCCACTGCGTCACGTACGCGCCCGGCGTCTGTCCGAGAGCGGACCGGAAACGTCTGGACAGCGTCGCCCGGGAGACGCTCGTCGCGGCGGCCAGGGTCTCCGTGGTCCAGGGGTGTTCCAGCTGGGCGTGGACACGTTCCAGAGCGTCACGCACGACCGGATCACGCATCGCTCCCAGCCATGAGCCGGACCGCTCCGGCGGGTGGCGGGCGCCCAGGCGCGTACGAACTGGACGAGCAGAAGGTCGACGATGCTGTTGATGGCGGCGGTGGTGCCGATCTGCGGCTGCGCGAGTTCGGCAGCGAGAAGTTCGACGGTCCTTCTGAACTGCGCGTTCTCCCGAGCTGTGATGTGCATCGGCCGAGTGAGCGAGGCGAGCACCGAGGTGCGCACCTCCGGATCCTGCTCATAGTGCAGGACGATCGCTTCCGTCTGCACCGGCGCCGAGCCCAGCCGCAGGGCTCGGCCCTCGCCGAAGGCCCGGGCCGCCGCTTCACGGTCGCAGGAACCCATTGCCGCTCCGGCGCCGCCGGCTGTCCCGTGGGCGGTGCCCGGCGGCACCAGGACGGCGTCTCCGGCCTGCACCTGAAGAGGTTTCGCGCCAGGGACGTGGAGCCACACGGTGCCGCGGGACACACGTGAAGTGCCGCTCCCGAAGCGGAGTCCAGCCACAGACCCCAGGTTCCTCCGGCCTTCAGCATGACCCCGAGCGCCCCACGCGCACCCGAAACACGCAAGACCTCCGCCAGCACATCCATGGGTTCATTCTCGTCCACCGCCGCGCGCCGCCCACCGCCGGTCCACGGCGGACGGCCGACGTATGTGTCCTGCTCCGCGGCTTCAGGCCACGTCAAGAACGGCCTTTCCGTGCACCTTCCGCGCGAACAGCGCCCGGACGGCGTCGTCCACGCCCTGCCAGTCGCCTCGCAGCCCGACCGGCGCCGAGAGCCTCCCGGCGGCCATGAGGCCCAGCAGGTCCGTCATCTCCCCGCCGGTCGGCGTCATGTCGCCTTGACATCCTCCCGGCCCTGAAGGACCGGGATTCCTACTGCCCGCGTCTGCGGGCCTCGGTGGGTTCCTGCTTCAACGCGCTGCGCCGGTACGGGTACCGGTCTTACCTGCGCTCCACAGGCCGTAACGGCCAGTCCGGCCGCCTTCGCGACGTTGACCGCCGCGTTCACGTCTCGGTCGAGGACGGCCCAGCACTCCCTGCACGTCCACTCCCGGACGTGCAGGGGCTTGGGGGCGTCCTTGACACCGCACTGCGAGCACACCTGACTGGTGGGCTCGAACCGTCCGGTCCTCACGAAGGTGCGCCCGTACCGTGCGGCCTTGTACTCCAGCATGTTCACGAACGCCGACCATCCGGCGTCGTGCACGGACTTGGCCAGGCGCGTACGGGCGAGTCCCTTCACTGCCAGGTCTTCCACTGCGACCGCTTGGTTCTCGCGGATCAGCCGGGTGGAGAGCTGGTGGTGGAACTCGCGGCGCGCGTCGGCGACCCGCGCGTGAGCGCGAGCGACCTTCACTCTGGCCTTGCCCCGGTTCGCGGAGCCCTTCTGCTTGCGGGACAGGTCCCGCTGTGCCTTCTTCAGCCGCTTCTCGGCCCGGCGCAGGAAGCGCGGGCTGTCGACCTTCGTGCCGTCGGAGAGGATCGCGAAGTGCCCGAGCCCGAGGTCGATGCCGACTTCAGGCGACGTCTCCGGCAGCACCTCAGAGGCGTCCGTCTCGACGACGAAGCTCGCGAAGTACCGGCCTGTGGCGTCCATCAAGACCGTCACGGTGGACGGCGTGGACGGCAGGGCGCGGGACCAGCGAACGGGCACGTCGCCGACCTTCGGCAGGCGCAGCTTCCCGCCCGCCGTGATCCGCCACGACGCGTTCGCGGTGAAGCGGACGGTCTGCCGGTTGTCCTTGCGGGACTTGTACCGGGGCGGCCCCATCTTGGGGCGCTTGCCCTTGAGGCCGTCGAAGAAGTTCTTGTACGCGGTGTCCAGGTCCCGGAGGGACTGCTGAAGGATCACCGAGGACACCTCGCCGAGCCAGGCCCGCTCCGGTGTCTTCTTCGACGCGGTGAGCCGCTTCGACAGCTCGCCCGAGGAGACGAACGGCAGCCCCGCCGTGCGGGCCTCCTCCCGGACGCGCAACGCGTCGTTGAAGACGACCCGCGCACACCCGAACGCCCGTGCCAACGCGCTGCGCTGACCGGCGCCCGGGTACAGGCGGAAGCTGTACCGCAGCTGCATGACCCCTACCATACCATTGGTCTATGTCACCTCGATGGGAACCAAACCCCGATATCCGCAGGGGCCGTACGGTCGTCTACAACCTGCACGCACACTTGGTGTTCGTCACGAGGTACCGGCGGGGCGCCATGGACGACGAGATGCTGACACGCTGCGAAGAGACCATGCGCAAGGTGTGCGACGACTTCGGCGCCACGCTCACCGAGTTCAACGGCGAAGCCGACCACGTGCACCTCCTCGTGCACTACCCGCCGAAGATCGCCCTGTCCGGACTGGTGAACTCACTCAAGGGCGTCTCTGCCCGGCGTCTGCGCGCCGAGTTCACCGGCCGGGTCAACCGCGCCGTCATGCACGGACACTTCTGGTCGCCCTCATACTTCGCCGGATCGGTCGGCGGCGCACCGCTCCAGGTGGTCAAGGACTACATCGAACAGCAGAAGCGGCCCCACTGAGCGGGCCGCCGCCGTGGGGCGATTCACCCCCGCCCTGAAGGACGGGGCACTCTCGCTAAGCGCCTCGGTAGGTGGCGATGCTGCGGGGTTCGCCGAAGCCGAACAGGGCCCCTGACGGGAACGTGGATTCCTGTCCCGAGGAGTAGCCGACCAGGTGGAGGGTGCCGCCCTCGGCGAGAGAACTCCACGCCCGGGCCACCAGCGGCCCGCCGACCGTGTCCAGGACGAGGTCGAACCGGTCCCCGGTCCCGGCCAGCTCGGTCAGGACTCTGTCGGCGCCGAGCTCACGGAGTCCGGCAGCCCGCTCCGGCGAACCGACGAGGGCCGTCACCCGCGCGCCTGCCAGGGCCGCCAACTGCACGGCGAAGTGCCCCACTCCCCCGCTGGCGCCGGTGATCAGCACGTTGCACGCCAGCAAGGACCGCTTGCGCAGCACCCGGAGTGCGGTGACTCCGGCGATCCACAGCGCGGCGGCGTCGGCCAGGTCCACGCCCTCGGGGACGGTGCCGAGCGAGGCAGGGCTGACCGCCACCCGCTCCGCCCACGCGTGGGGAGCCATTCCCACTGCGACGCGCGTACCTTCGAGCGGCCCCGAGCCGTCGGCCGCGGCGCGCACCACTACGCCGGCCGCGTCATGACCGTGCACAGCGCCGGCCGGCCATCGGTGCACGTAGTTCAGCTCTCCGAAGTTGAGGCAGATGTGCCGTATCTCGACCAACGCCTCACCGGTGGACGGTACGGGCTCATCGACATCGGCGAACCGGACGGGTCCGGCCTCACTGTGATCGACCACAAGGGCGCGCATAGGGGGTTTCCTTCTCTCGTGTAGGTGCCTGAACACTCGGCACGGCAACTGATCGAGTGCGCGGATGCCGCACTGCTGCCTTCTCGGAACCCTTACGCAGGACCGGGACAGCGGCCAGCCCCGCGAGGATCAACCAGTTGACGATCTGTGTCAGGGCGACTCGCGGCGCGTCGAGCTCTGCGCCCCTCCGGGGATGACGCGGTGACGGGTACAGAACCGCCCGGCACTGCAGTGGTCTTGAGGCGTCAGCCCTTCCCTCGGGCGGCGGGATCGCGCTGGGCGAGGTGCCGGTCGACGACGTCGGCCCGGAAGCGGGACACAGGGAGCCGCACCGAAGTCCGAGGCGATGTGTTGACGCACCGTGACGCGCCGCCCATACTGGCGGCCAAATCGATTTGGCCCCTGTGTTCCGGCCACCGTCCGGGCCCGGATACGCAGGTGGAACCGAGCGAGCCGAATCCGGAACGGAGCCCAACCGTGTCGCTACGCAACGCTCTTCACCCTGGCCCGGACCCCGCCGCGGCAGGCGCCGCCGGCCCACCGAAACACCCCGTCGACGACCCCCGCCCGGTGCACCGGATGCTGCTGTTCGGCGTCCAGCACGTGCTGGTCATGGCCGCCACGCCCATCTCCAGCGTCTTCCTGGTCAGCTCCACCCTCCATCTGACCCCGGCCCTCACGGCCAACCTGCTGTCCGCCGCCTTCGTGCTCTCCGGGCTCGGTTCGCTCCTCCAGTCACTGGGCCCCTGGGGCATCGGGGCACGACTGCCGTTCGTGATGCTGCCCGGCGGCGCCCCGCTGATCCTCTTCCTCTCCATCGCCGACCAGCACGGCCTGCGTACGGCCAGCGGTGCGGTCATCATCACCGCCGTCTTCTACTTCGTGGTCCTGCCGGTCTTCTCCCGGCTGCTGCGCTTCTTCCCCACGCTGGTCATCGGGACGATGATCGTCATCGTCGGTGTGAACCTCGTGAAGGTCGGCGCGCTGCTGGTCACCGGGCGCCCCGGAAGCAGCGACTTCGGCGAACCGCGCGCCCTGCTGCTCGGCCTGGCCACGGTCGGCTGCACCGCCGCGGCCTACGGGCTGTTGCGCGGCACGCTGCGTCAGCTCTCCGTCATGCTCGGGCTACTGGCCGGAACCGGGCTGGCAGCGCTGCTGGGCCGGGTGGATCCGACCGCGACCGGCGGCGGCGCGCTGCTGCACGCACCGGAACTGATGCCGTTCGGAGCACCGCAGTTCAGCCTGCTCGCCTCGTTGCCACTGCTGGTCTACAGCCTCGCCTCGATGGCAGAGGCCACCGGCCAGACCGTGATCAACAGCGAGGCCGTCGGCAAGGACCCGGACGCCCGTCGCGACGCGCCGCGGACCATCCGCGGGGACGCCGTCATCTCACTGGCCGGCGGCTTTTTCGGGCTGCCGCTGATGGTCACCAGCGGAGAGAACATCGGCATCGTGCGGATCACCGGGGTCCGCAGCCGCTTCGTCACCGTCGCCGCGGGCCTCGTCCTGATCACGATCGGCTTCCTCGCACCCGTGGCCTGGATCGTCAACGCCATCCCCGCACCGGTCGTGGGCGGCACCGCCCTGGTCGTCTTCGGGGTGATCACCGTGCTGGGGGTGCACATGCTCGGCCGCAGCGGCCTGGACGACCACACCAACACGTTCATCGTCGCCGTCGCCCTGGCGCTCGGGCTGCTGCCCATCCTGGTACCCGGTGTGTACGACCACCTGCCCCCGAACCTGCGAATCCTGCTGGAGAGCGGGGTCGCGGTCGGCGCCTTCAGCGCGGCCCTGCTGCACGCGCTCTTCCACCGCGTGCCCTGGCGCGCCCGTCCCGCCGCGGAGCCGGCGGAGGCCACGGAGACGGCCGGGACCACGGAGACGGCGGAGACGCCGGAGGCCGCGGAGCCGGCGGACACCGACGCCACCGCCGCTGCAGAGGGCAGGTCCCCCACCCGTTGACCGCACGTTCCTCTCCGCGCCCCGACGCCTCCGGTCCAGCACCACGAACACCACGAACGCCACGAATATCCTGAACACGAACATCTCTACGGCAAGGACACCATGCATCCCCTGCACCTGCCCGCGCCCGGCTCCCTCGCGCGGAGCGACGACGAGCCCCTGCTGCTGGCCCCCGAAACCGTACTGCTGCCCGGCGGACCTGCCGCCGAGCACGCGGTCCTCGTGCACGGTGGTGAGTTCACCGCCGTGGGCCCGGTCGCCCGCCTGATCCGGGACTACCCGCACCTGACGCCGGTCCGGCTGCCCGGCACCGCCCTGCTGCCCGGCTTCGTCGACGCCCACCACCACCTCACCCAGAGCTTCGGCGCCGCACTGGCTTTCGGTGAACCCTCGGAGATCTTCCGCCGGGTGTGGGTGCCGCTGGAGGGCGCCCTGGACGAGGAGTCGGCGTACGTGGCGGCGAAACTCGCCGCCCTGGAGGCGCTGCGCGGCGGGTTCACCACCGTCGCCGAAGCCGGGACCCGCGCCCCGGTGGACGTGGACGTCGTGGCGGACGCCGCCCGCGACGCGGGACTGCGCTGTGTGCTCGGGCAGATCTGCAACGACGCCGACCAGGGCGCGGGCAACGGCGCCACCGGCGCGGCCCGGGAGGTGCGGGTCCGGGCGGAGAAGCACCTCGCGCGCTACGCGGACGACCCGCTGGTGCATCCCTCGCTCGCCGTCTCCATACCGGAGGCGGCGAGCGAGCCGACCCTGCGCGCCATGGCGCACCTGGCCGCCGAGGCCGGAGCGGTCCTGCAGATCCACGTCAACGAGCATCTCGCCGCAGTCGAACGCTCGCTGCTGCGGCACGGTTCGCGGCCGCTGGAGCATCTGCACGAACTGGGCGTGCTCGGCCCGCACCTGCTCGCCGCGCACGCCACCCTGCTCACCCCGCACGAACTCGCCCTCCTGCGCGACACCGGAACCGCCGTCAGCTACAACCCGGTGGCCAGCGCCTGGAAGGGCAACGCCGTGGCACCGGCACTCACCATGGCCGAGGAGGGGATCCGGTTCGGGCTGGGGACCGACGGCACCCGCGGGGACGCCTTCCGGCTGCTCGACGCCGCCGAGACCGCCCAGCGCCTCACCCACGGCATGGCCACCGGGGACTCCTCCTGCGGCGGCGGCCGGACCTGGCTGGAGCACGGCACCCGGCTCGGCGCCGACGCCGTCGGGCTGGGCGGCGGACCGGGGCCGGGAGCCGGCGGCGTACGGACGGGCCTGGTGGCCGTGGGCGCCGCCGCCGACTTCCTCCTCGTCGACCTCACCGGGCCGGAGATGTGCCCCTCGCACGACCTTCCGTGGGAACTGGTGCGGCGCGGCAACCGCGACCAGATCACCGCGGTCTACACCGCCGGGCGGCTGCGCCTGTGGTACGGCCGCCCCGTGGACTGGGACGGGCCGGAACTGGTCGCGCGGGCCCGGGAGTCGGCCCGCGCCGTGGTGGACCGGGCGCCGGTGGTCCGGGTCCACCGGCCCTCCACGGAGGCCGCCCGATGAGCGGCGAACTCCTCGCGCTGCTGGCGGCGACGGTGGCCGTGGCGGCCTTCGTGCAGGGCGCCAGCGGCCTCGGCTTCGCGCTCATCGTGGCCCCGGTGGCCGGTCTGGTGGACCCGGGACTGCTGCCGGTCTTCCTGCTGGCGTCGATGATTCCGCTCAACCTGTACGTGGCCTGGCGGGAGCGGTCCAGCGTCGATCTGCGCGGGGCCGGCTGGATCACCGGTGCCCGGTTGGCGGCCACCCCGGCGGGGCTGCTGCTGCTCACCGCGATCCCGGAACGCGACCTCGGTCTGTTCGTCGGGGCCGCGACCGTGCTCGCCGCCCTGGTCAGCCTGGCGGCACCGGAGTTCGCCCCCGGCCGCGGCGCCTATCTGGGCGCCGGGCTGGTCACCGGAGTCACCGAGACGGCCACGGGGGTGGGCGGGCCGCCGCTCGCGCTGGTGTACCAGCATCGGCCGCCCGCCGAGCTGCGCTCCACGGTCGCTGTCTGCTTCCTGGTCGGCGAGATCGCCTCCCTGGCGCTGCTGTTCGCGACCGGGCGTGGCGGGGCGGACCATCTCGGCACCGTGCTCTGGGTGCTGCCCGCGCTGGCGGCCGGCGCCGCCCTGAGCCGGTTCGTGCACCACCGGCTGGACGCGCGCCGGCTGCGGCTGGCCGTGCTGGCCTTCGCGCTGGTGTCCGGGGTGGTGCTGATGCTGGGAATCTGAGCTGTCCTACGTGTCGGCGACTCCGGGCCCGCGACTGGAGGACGCACGCGCCACCAGCGTCGGGTCCGGCGCCCGCACGGAGGAGTACGGCGGTTCGTCGCGCAGTCGGCGCAGCAGCAGTTCGACCGCGGCCGCGGCGGCCTGTTCGAGATGGAGGTCGACGGCCGTCAGCGCGGGGGTGCAGGTCCGGGCCCGCAGGCCGTCGTAGCGGGTGACGACCATGACGTCGTCCGGGACGGTGCGCCCGCTCTCGCGCACCGCCCGTACCGCGCCGACCGCGAAGGCGTCGACCAGTACGCACAGCGCGTCGGTACGCGGATGGTCGCGCAGCAGCGCCGCGACCGCCTCGTAGCCCGCCTGTTCGCCGCCGGACTCTTCGGCGACCGCCGCCACCGGTCGCCATCCGTACCGCTCGGCGGCCCGCGCGTAGGCCGCCCGCGCGTCCAGCGCGGAGGACCGGGCTCCGGCAGCCGTGACCAGGGCGGGGTGCCGGGCTCCTTGCCGCGCGAGGTGGTCCAGCAGCAGTGCGGCGACCGCCTCGGCGTTGAGGTCGACACTGGGCTCGCCGTCGGGGCCCGGCGGGCGGCCCAGCGCCACGCAGGGCAGCCCCCGCCGGGTCAGCTCGGCGACGACCGGATCGGCCTCCCCGGGTTCCACGACGATCGCCCCGTCCACGTCCACCGTCGCCAGTCCGGCGCCCGACTCACCCGGCGGCAGCAGCACCAGGGCGAAACCGTGCGCCAGGGCGTGCTCGGCGGCGGCCGCTGCCACCTCCATGTAGAACCCGAGCCGGGAGGGTCCCCCGGCCACCGCCAGCGGCATCGAGGACAGCAGCGCGATGGCCCTGGCCTCTCCGCGCCGCAGCCGCTGGGCCCGCAGATTCGGGCGGTAGCCCAGTTCCTCGGCCACGCGTTTGACCCGCTCACGGGTGCGGGGATCGACCTTGCCCAGCCCGTTGAGCGCGTGCGAGACGGTGGTGCGGGAGACGGCGGCGGCCCGCGCGACATCGGCGATCGTCGGCTGCCGCGGTGCGGAACCCGGGCGGGGGCTGGGCATCGGTGCGAGAACTCCTCACGGTCTGGGTGGCCTCAGTCTCCCCGATCGGCTCTTGCGGTGGTAAGCGCTCCCGGCCGGAACCGCACGGTGTGCCGCGGGCCACGGGGAGCTTTGCGCTGCCGAGGAGGCCGTGGGCGACGGGGCGTCAGGGGCTCGGGGGTGCAGTGTGCGTGGACGGGTGCGCGAGGACGGAGGGACCAGCCACCCTGACGGAACCTCATTCCGGATGTAACGAAACACACAGGCCGCGACATCAGTAATCAGACAAGCTGCCTGCTTCTTTGGGCCGCCTCGGCCCCGCCCTTGGACCCCGCCGGGCAGCGCACCGGCACGGTCCGGCCACCCCTCGGCACACGGCCCTGACCTCCGGCGACACCGCGCCCCGGGAGCGGCTGGGCCCGGCCGGCCGCCGGATCCCGCGAGTCACTCCCGAGGCGGCGGAGCGCAGGAACCCGGCCAACCCCGCGCACCGGATGCCGCCGCCCGCGGCCGCGGCCCGGAGCGCGGCCGTGCCGCGGCGGGGCAGGAAGGGAACCGGACTCTACCCTTACGAGAAGGGAAGAACGGCCCGGACGGCTCAGATCCGACCCGCCCCGCCCGGATGCGGGAGGCGGCTTCCTGATGACCATGCATGTGACAACCAAATAGGAAAACCGAATATGGCCGGATTCGCCTCCCGAGTCCTTGACCATGAAATTGTCACCCGGATACGTTTCCGTCACATACATAGACTCCAAACGACCCCCGCTGCGGCAAAGGCGCCTCGGCGGCGGGGAATAGCGGTGTCATTCCGCGCGTAACACGAAGCGCCCGGCAGGGCCGCACGCGGGGCGAGCGCCCCAGGAATCGCACCCGAAATCGCTTCGGTGCCCACTGTGTCGTTTTTCAAACCGCGGACGGGGTGATGGAACTGTGGACGTTGAAGTTCTCGGGCATGTTGCACTGAGGACCTGGGACAGCACCAGGACGCCGAGCGCACCCAAAGCCAGGCAGGTGCTCGCCCTCCTATTGGTCAACGCGAACCGGCTGGTCAGCACCGATGCGTTGATCGAGGAGCTGTGGGCCGAGCGGCCTCCCCGAAGTGCGTTGAGTGCCCTGCAGACGTACATATTTCAACTTCGCCAAATGCTGGGCGACCTCCTCGGAAACACATCCCCGAAGGATGTACTCGTCACCACACCGAATGGTTACGAATTCCGCGTCGCACCGGAGAAGATAGACCTCCAGCGCTACGAAAAGTATCGCCTCGCCGGGCAGCACGCCTTTCAATCGGGCGATCATCCGACGGCCGTGGAACAGTTCCGCGCGGCGCTGAACATCTTTGCCGCGCCGCCGCTGGCGAACGTACGGCGGGGATTACATCTCGAGGCGGAGATCGTGCGACTGGAGGAGAGCCGCAGCGGTGTCCAGCAAACCCGGATCGAGGCGGAACTCGAACTCGGCAGGCATCACGAGGTGCTCAGTGAATTGAGCGGTCTCGCGTCCCAGTACCCGCAGCACGAGGGATTCCACCGCCAACTGATGCTGGCGCTCTACCGCTGCGGGCGGCGGCCCCAGGCACTCAAGATCTTCAACCAGCTCCGGCAGTCTTTGGTGACCGAGCTCGGCCTGGAACCGTCCCGGGAGCTGCAGACGCTGCAGCAGGCGATCCTCTCCGCGGACCCGCGGCTGGACAGCGCACGCTCGACCCCGTTCCCCGGACGGACCACCGATCCCCCGCCGCTGCGGCTGAAGTGGCCGGCAGCCAACCCCTGGAAGGCGTGACCGGCCGCGGCGGCCGGCACTCGCGCCGCCGCCCGCGGGCCGGGCGCGTCTCCCGGCTCGCGGACTCCGGCCGGAGGGTCAGATCCGGGGCAGGTCGTCCCGGTAGACCTGCCGGTGCCTGATGAACAGCCGTCCGGACTGCCGCACCAGCTCGTCCTGGCAGGTGCAGACGAACTCCAGCTCCGGGGCGCCACCGACGACGGTCTTGCTGATCAGGGCGTACATCCGGGCCACGAACACCCCCGAGGAGTCCTCGTCGACCTCCAGCGTGCTGACGCAGTGGCGGCGCAGGACGCCCTTCTCCTCCAGTTGCCGCGCGGCCGCCGCCGCGTTCCGGGCGATCTCGTCCCGGCCGCGCTGCGGTTCGGCCCGCGCGTTGGTGGCGAACACCGCGTCCGGGGTGAAGTCGCCCGTCCAGTCCGCCACCCGGCCCTCGTCCATGGCGCGCATGTGCCGACCGTAGAACTGCTGTACTTCGACGAACAGCGCACCGGCCACCGGGCTCTCCTCCACCTCATGCGGGACATGGGTCGTCAATGCTTCCTCCTCCGCCTCGGCTTGCACTGCTCCTGCTCGCAGCGACGGTTCCAGGCCGCTCTCCACGCCCGGTAAAGCGCGGGGCTCGCCCCGGGCAACAGCCGAGACCGCGCGGTGACGCCGCGTTGCTTCGCTCGCGAGCCGCCGCTGGTGCCCTGTCCCACGACGAGCGGTGGCGCAGGCCACCACCTGACGCGACGGAGGCCAGCAGCATGGAACCGGCCCCTCGGGCCCAGCCCGCATCGATTCCCGCCGCTTGGGGTTCCCGGACGGGGCCGCGGTGGCAGAACCTCGCCGAACTCGTCCGGGACGCGGCCCGGCTGCACGGGGACAGGGAGTTCCTGCGCTGCGGCGACGACACGCTCACCTTCCGCGAGGCCGACGAGCGCACCGACCGGTTGGCCGGGGCACTGCTCGCCCACGGGGTGGTGCCCGGGGACCGGATCGCGCTCCAGATGGAGAACTCCGCCGACTGGCCGCTGTGCTGGCTCGCCGCCGTCAAGGCCGGTGCCGTCACGGTGCCGGTGAACAGCCGCTGCGGCGCGTCCGACCTGGCCCACCTGCTCACCGACTCCGGTGCCACGCTGCTGCTGTCCTCGGAGAGCTGCGCGGACCTGGCCCGCCGGGTCGGCGGCCCCCTCCGGCAGCGCTGCGCGGTCCGTACGGTGCGGGAGCTGGCCGCCGCAGCGGTGCACGGCCCCGGCGGCCGGGTGCCGGGCGCGGAGCGGTGGCATCCCGACGACACGGTCAACTTCCAGTACACCTCAGGCACCACCGGCTTCCCCAAGGCGTGCGTGCTCAGCCACGACTACTGGCTGCGCACGGCCTGGGGGATCGCCGCCGCGTCCGGTCTCGGCGCGGACGATGTGGTCCTCACCGCGCAGGCGTTCTCCTACGTGGATCCCCAGTGGAAGGCCGTGATGTGCCTGATGCACGGCATCCCGCTGGTGGTGCTCGAACGGTTCTCCGCGTCGGGCTTCTGGCCCGCGGTGCGGAAGCACCGGGCCACCGTCACCTATGTACTGGGCAGCATGCCGATGCTGCTGTACAAGCAGCCGCCCGCCTCCGGCGAACGGGACCACGCCATGCGCCTGGTGCTGTGCTCCGGCATTCCGCGCGAGCTGCACCGGCCCTTCGAGGAGCGCTGGGGCGCGGCCTGGCGCGAGGTGTACGGCTCCACGGAGAGCGGACTGGACCTGATCGTGCCGCCCGACGACGCGGCCTGTACGGGCACCGGCAGACTGGGCGGTCCGCCGCCCGGCAAGGAAGTCGTCGTCGCCGACGAGCAGGGCAACCCGGTACGGCCGGGCCGGACCGGCGAGATCCTGGTCCGCGGCAGGCCCCTGATGCGCGAGTACTGGAACAGCCCGCAGAGCACCGGGCGCGCCTTCCGCGGCGGTTGGTACCGCACCGGCGACCTGGGCTGTACCGACCCGGACGGGGGCATCCGCCATGCCGGACGGCTGAAGGACGTGATCCGGCGCGGGGGTGAGAACATCGCGGCGGCGGAGGTGGAGAGCGTCCTCGAAGCGCATCCGGCCGTCCTGGGAGCCGCCGTCGTCGGCATCCCCGACGAGCTGTTCGGCGAACTGCCCAAAGCCTTCCTCCTGCTGCGCGACGGCTACCGCCCCAGCGTCGACACGGTCCGCAGCGTCCTGGCGCACACCCGGCGCCAGCTCGCGAAGTTCAAGGTGCCTGCCTACCTGGAGTGCGTCGAGAGCTTCCCGATGACGCCCTCGGCGCGGGTCCGCAAGAGCCGGCTGCTGCGCCCCGGCACGGACCAGCGCAGCGGTACGTTCGACGCGGCGAAGGACCGCTGGGCATGAGCGGTGTGCTGCGGCGGCGCAGCCCGGAGGAGCTGACGGTCGCCGTCCGGGACGACGTCGCCGTGCTCACCCTGAGCCGTCCGGGGAAGCTCAACGCCCTCTCCCGGGACATGCGCCGCGACCTGGCCGGGCTGCTGCGGCACTACGGCGACGGCCGTCTGGTGCGCGGAGTGGTGGTCACCGGCCGGGGGCGGGCCTTCTCGGCCGGGATGGACCTGCGCGAGGCGACCGCCGGGCAGCTCGACCTGCCGGCCGAGATGGATCTGTTCAACGATGTCTCGCGGGCCGCGCTCGGCTCCGAGGTTCCGGTGGTGGCCGCCGTCAACGGCCTGGCCGTGGGCGGCGCGGGCGAGCTGGCGCTCAGCTTCGACGCCCGCGTCGCCGCGCCCTCGGCGGGCTTCGCGTGGCCGGAGAACGGCGTCGGACTCACCGTCTCCAACGCCGCCAGCCTCTTCCTGCCCCGGCTCGCCGGCCCGTCACGCGCCCTGGACCTGGTGCTGAGCGGTGCTCGCGTCGACGCCCGGCAGGGACGCGACCTGGGGCTCTTCGACGAGGTCGTGGAGCCGGACGCGCTGGTGCCCGCCGCTGTCGGGCTGATCCACCGGTGGACCCCGCCGGGCTCGTCCACCGCCGCCCATCTGCGGCTGCTGCGGCCCTCCCCGCACCAGGTGGAGGAGGCGATGGCCCGCGAGAGTGCAGCCGTCCGGCAGGTGCAGGCGAGCGGGATCGCCCGTGCGGGTCTCGCCAGGGCGCTGGCGGGTCCCGCGGGATGAACCGCGGCCACGGCGAAGCCCGGGGACGGCGGAGGGCCGCAGGCACGGTGCCTGCGGCCCTCCGGTCCGTGCGGCCGCGTCAGTCGGACACTTCGACGATGAGCGCCGCCGCGGTGTCGCCCGCCGCGCAGCCGGTGAACAGCCCCAGGCCGCCGCCGCGCGCCCGCAGGACGTGTGCGAGCTCGGTGATCGTCCGCAGGCCGGTCGGGCCCTGCGGGTGTCCGAAGACGAGGCTGCTGCCGGTCGTGTTCATGGCCTCCGGCGGTACCCCGGTCTCCCGGGCGAAGTAGAGGTCGTTCACCGCGAAGGGGTTGTGCGTGTGGACGGCGTCCATCGATGCGGTCTTCAATCCGGCGGCGTCCAGCGCCGCGCGGGCGGCCGGTACGAGCGCCTTGGGCATGCGGGCCGGTTCCACCCGGGCGTAGCCGGACGCCACCAGCCGCACGACCGGGCCCCGGTCGGCGAGTTCGCGGGCGCGCGCCATTGTGGTCACCAGCGCGCCCGCGGTGCCGTCCGCGGGGTGGGTCTGCGCGGCGGCGGTGTGCGCGCCGTCAGCACGGACGGGCGGCAGTTCGCCGGCGGCCTCGGCGGAGACGGCCCGTATCCCCTCGTCGGCCGTCAGCCGTACCGGGCCGTGCTCGGGGTCCTCGGCCTCGACGGCGACCATCCAGGGGCGCTGGAAGGCGCGGTCGTCGGCGAGCGCGGCGGTGTACTGCTCCGAGCGCAGCACGGCCAGGGTGTCCAGCTCCCCGCGGGTGAATCCGCACTCGGCCGCGACGGCCTCGGCGGTGGCCAGCATGCTGCGGCCGGTGACCGGATCGCGGGAGAAGCTCTCACGCACCCAGTTCTCCCGCGCCGGACCGCGCTCGGATCCGGCCGCCGGCCAGGACAGCTCCGGGCCGTTGCTCGTCCGGTCCGCGGTGACGACAAGTTGCGGACCGGCTCCGGTGGACACCGAGGCGGCGGCCTGGTGGAGGGCCGCGACGGAGGTGGCACACGCCTGGCTGAGCATCGGGCCGAAGACACCCGGCATGTCCAACCGGGCCGCGAGCGTCGTGGCCCCGTAGAAGATCGCGGGCTGCGGCACCGTCCAGCCGAGCACCAGGCCCTCGACGGCGTCGCGGTCCACGCCGCGTTCCGACAGCGCCCGGTCGGTGACGGCCACCGCCGCGTCCAGGCCGGAGATCCGGGAGAGTGCGCCGCCCCAGCGGGCGAAGGGAGAGGACCACAGCGCCCGCAGCGGGACGGCCGCATCCCGGTAGACGGCTGCCGAGGTCATACGCCCGGCCTCTCGGGCGGGAGGTCGGCCGGGGCTTCCGCACCGGCCCGTGCGCTGTCCGCCGGCGCGCGGGCCGCGAACAGCGCCACGCTGCCGCGCACTTCGATCCAGTGGCTGGTGAAGTTCTCCTCCAGCGCCCGGTGCAGCCAGCGCACGCTGTCGTGCTGGTTGTGGAAGGAGCCCTGGCGCTGGTACAGGAGGTTGAAGCGGCGGGAGAGGGCGGTGTGCCTGACGCCCCCGGACAGCACAGTGCTGCCGAACAGCACGCCGTCGGGCGCGAGTTCCCGGCTGAGGTGCTTGAGGACGAGTTGCTTGCCACCGGGCGGCCGGGGCAGGCAGTGCAGCACGTAGTTGCAGGCGATGGATGTGAACTTGCCTGCCCCGAGTCCGGACAGCGGCTCCAGCAGATCGGCCTGCACGCACCGCGGGGTGTAGCGGCGCAGGCGGTGGGCGGCGAACCGCAGCGGGTCCGGGTTGAGGTCGAGCAGGGTCAGTTCGGGGTCACCGCCCGGGGGAAAGCGGCAGTGGTCCAGGTAGTAGCCCGAGCCCGGGCCGACCTCCAGGTGGCGGGAGGTGATCCACTCGTTGTAATGGTCGAGCAGCCGGTCCTTGGGGCAGCGCCAGAGCACCCGGTTCGAGGCGTGCACCACGACGGCGTCGTACAGTCGCAGCCGCCGGTGCTCGTAGTAGGGCTGGCCCTCGAACCCGAACGCGGCGGACTCGGGGGATACATCGATGGTCATACGGGGATTCCCTCTCCGGATGGCGGATCGAGGCGTCAGTGGCTTCCCAGCCCGCCGCAGACGTTGAGCGCCTGCGCGGTCACCGACGCGGCGGCCGGGCCTGCCAGGTAGCGCACCATGCCCGCCACCTCCTCGGGCGTGCAGTAGCGGCCGATGGGGATCTTGGACCGGAACTCGGTGAGGACCTGCTCCTCGCTGATCCGGTTGAGCTCGGCGTAGCTGGTGCGTACCTCCTGGGCCATGGGTGTCTCCACATAGCCGGGGCACACCGCGTTCACGGTCGGTCCGCCGGCCAGGGCCAGCTCCTTGGCCAGCGCCTTGGTGAAGCCGATGACACCGGCCTTGGCGGCCGAGTACGGGGCTCCGTAGGGCACCCCCTGCTTGCCGCCCGTGGAGGCGATGTTGATGATCCGCCCGGTCGGCTGCTTGATGGCCTCGCTGGCCCGGACGACCTCGCGCGTCACCCAGAACACACTGTTGAGATTGGTGTCCATGACATCCAGCCACAGCTCGTCGGGGATCGCGGCCGTCGCGCCGCCGCCACTGCGGCCGGCGTTGTTGACCAGGATCCTCGGCTCACCGTGCTCCTTGGCGCACTGCTCCACCATGTCGTGGACCGCGCCGCGGTCCCGTACGTCGCAGGCGTAGCCGGCCACGTCGAACCAGTCGTCCTCCATCTTCAGCGACCTGACGGCCGTGTCCAGCTTGCCGGTGTCGCGGCCGGTGATGACGACCTTGAGCCCATCCTGCAGCAGAGCCTGCGCGATGGCCAGACCTATGCCGCTGGTGCCCCCCGTGACCAGGGCGACGCTCGGGGACTCGGTGTGTGCGGGCATGGCGAAGCCCTCTCCCTTCGTCGGGGCGGCCGGAGTGTGCCGACCCGACAGCGAGACTCCAGGCACTTGATGCAGCGCCGGTCCAGGCCCGCGCAACAGGGCCACCGGGGTGCGGCAAGCCGCGCTGGAGCGGCGCGGGAGCGGCGGTTGCCCACTGCTGGAGCGGCGCCCCGCAGGGTCTCGGAGTGTGAGCCGACACATTGTCATTACTGGCCTGAGCGTCCTTGCGCCCGGTTCGACGGACACCGAGGGCTTCTGGGAGATGATCACTGCGGGGCGCAGCGCCATCCGCAGGACCACAGCCTTCGATCCGACCGCGTTCCGCTCGCAGGCGGCGGGAGAGATCGACCTGGACCCCCTGGCATGCGGGTTCGGCCACCGGGAGATCCGGCGGCTGGACCGGGCCGGGCTGCTGGCGGTGACCTGCGCCAGGCGGGCGGCCGCGGAAGCCGGAATCGCCTCGGTCACCGACCTGGACCCCACGCGTCTGGGGGTGAGTGTGGGGAACGCGGTGGGATCCGCCACGAGCATCGAGAACGAGTACGTCGTCCTCTCCGACGAGGGGCGCGAGTGGCTGGTCGACCAGAGCTACCAGTCCCCGCATCTGTTCGACTACTTCGTGCCGGGATCTCTCGCCCGCGAGACGGCCTGGGCGGTCGGCGCGGAGGGCCCGGTCTCCGTCGTCTCGGCCGGCTGCACCTCCGGCATCGACGCCCTCGGTCACGCCTGCCGGCTCATCCAGGAAGGCAGGGCCGAGGTGATGGTCGCCGGCGCCACCGACGCCCCCGTCACCCCGATCGCCGTGGCATGCTTCGACGCGATCAAGGCCACTACCCGCCGCAACGACGACCCCGAGCGCGCCACCCGGCCCTTCGACCGGACCCGGGACGGATTCGCCATCGCCGAGGGCGCGGCCATGCTGGTCCTGGAGGACAGCGAGCACGCGCGGCGGCGGGGCGCCGAGATCTACGGGACGATCACCGGGTACGCCGCGCAGTCCAACGCGTACCACATGACCGGGCTGGCCCGGGACGGCGACGAGATGACGCGCGCCATCGGCCTGGCGCTGGACGAGGCCCGCGCCGATCCCAGGTCGGTCGACTACGTCAACGCGCACGGCTCGGGAACCAAGCAGAACGACCTGCACGAGACCGAGGCGTTCAAGAAGGCGCTGGGCGAGCACGCCTACGACATCCCCGTCAGCTCCATCAAGTCGATGATCGGGCACTCTCTGGGTGCGATCGGCGCGATCGAGGTGGCCACCTGCGCGCTCGCCATCCGCGACAGCGTGGTGCCGCCCACCGCGAATCTGCACGAGCCGGACCCCGAGTGCGATCTGGACTACGTACCGCTGGAGGCACGCGAACGCGCTCTCGACACGGTGCTCACGGTCGGCAGCGGCTTCGGCGGGTTCCAGAGCGCCATGGTGCTGGAGAAGTGGCGAGGAGGCCGCGGATGAGCAGGAGTGCGAGCACCGACGTGCTGGTCACCGGGCTGGGTGTGACCGCCCCCACCGGGCTGGGGCCCAAGGAGTACTGGAACACCACGCTGGCGGGCGGCCAGGGCATCGCGCCACTGCAGGAGTTCGACGCGGAGCCGTACACGGCACGGCTGGCCGGGCAGATCACCGGCTTCGACGCCGCTGCGCATCTGCCCGGGCGGCTGCTGCCGCAGACCGACCGGGTCACCCGGCTCGCGCTGGTCGCCGCCGACCAGGCGCTGGAGGACGCGCAGGCGGACGTCGGCGAACTCGGCACCTACGAGTGCGGCGTGGTCACCTCGAACGCGACCGGCGGCTTCGAGTTCTCGCACCGCGAGATGCGGAAGCTGTGGTCCAAGGGGCCTCAGCACGTCAGCGTCTACCAGTGCTTCGCCTGGTTCTACGCCGTGAACACCGGCCAGATCTCCATCCGGCACAAGATGCGCGGCCCCGGAGGGGTGGTCGTGGCCGAGCAGGCGGGCGGTCTCGACGCGATCGGGCTGGCTCGCCGCACCATCAACCGCGGCCGCGGACGGCTCATGCTCACCGGAGGGGTCGAGTCCTCCTTCGACCCCTGGGGGTGGGTCTCGCATCTGGCCTCCGGCGCGGTCAGCACGGCCACCGATCCGGCCACCGCCTACCTGCCGTTCGACCGGCGGGCGGGGGGCTATGTACCCGGTGAGGGCGGCGCCGTACTCGTCCTGGAGGAAGCGGATTCGGCGCGCGCACGGTCGGGCCGAGCCCCGTACGGAAGGATCACCGGCCACGCCTCGACCTTCGACCCGGCCCCCGGGGTGCCGCGGCCGCCCGGACTGCAGCGGGCCGCCGAACTCGCGCTCGCCGACGCGGGCCTGCAGCCGGACGCCGTCGACCTGGTGGTCGCCGACGCGGCCGGAGTACCCGAACTCGACGCCCAGGAGGCCGCGGCCCTGCGTGCCGTCTTCGGCCCCTTCGGCGTCCCCGTCTGCGCACCCAAGACCATGGTGGGCCGCCTGATGGCCGGCGGCGGGCCGCTCGACGTGGTGTGCGCCCTGCTCGCGCTGCGCGACGGAGTCATCCCGCCGGCGGTCAACATCGGCGAGCTCGCCGAGGACCACCGGATCGATCTCGTCCGCGACGAACCGCGCTTCGGCCCGCTGTCCACCGCGCTCGTCCTCGCACGCGGTGCGGGCGGCTTCAACTCCGCGGTCGTCGTCGAGCGCCCGCTGCCCTGATGCCCGCCCCGCCTCCCGGGGCGTGCACCGATGCACCCTGACGTCCGCTGAAGTGATCTCCCCCGTACGCCGATCCGCCGCCGAGAAGGGACCCGCACTCATGCTCAGCCTCGACCAGCTCATGGAGATCCTCACCGAGTGCTCCGGCGACCAGCAGGCCGCCGCGCACGGCGAGGAGGTCCTCGACCGCGAGTTCGACATGCTCGGCTACGACTCGCTGGTGCTGCTGGAGACCTCGGCCCAGCTCAAGCACCGCCACGACATCGACATCCCCGAGGACGTCATCCGCGACCTGCGCACGCCGCGCGCCGTCCTGGACTACGCCAACGTGCCCGCCGAACGGGACTGAGGCGGCGTCCGGTATCGCCTCAGCGCCCCTCAGCCCACCCCAGCGCCGCAGGAGCCAGCAGATGGACGCGCCGACACCGCACCCGATCACCTCGCGCCCGCGGGTCGTCTTCGCCTTCCCGGGCCAGGGCGCCCAGCATCCCCGGATGGCCGCCGGACTCTACGGCGTCTCACCGTCCTTCACCGCCACCATGGACCACGCCTTCGACACGCTGGGACCCGCCGGACGGACCCTGCGCGCGGGCTGGCTGGCGGCCGAGGCACCCGCCGCGTTCGACGACATCTCCTACGCCCAGCCGCTGCTGTACGCCGTCGGCTGCGCGCTGGGAAAAATGCTCGCGGAGGCGGGGCTGCACCCGGACGCGGTGCTGGGGCACAGCGTGGGAGAACTGGCGGCCGCCACCCTGGCGGGCGTCTTCACCTTCGACTGCGGGCTGCGCTACCTCTCCGAGTACATCGGGATCTACCGGCACGCGCCCCCCGGCGGCATGCTGGCGGTGGCCGCCGGTCCCGAGGAGGTCGAGCCCCATCTGCTGCCGGATGTGGTCATCGGAGCAGTCAACGGCCCCCGGCAGGTGTTGCTCTCCGCACCGGAACCGGCGCTGAGCCAGGTGGAGACCGCACTGCGCCGGGCCGGTGTCACCTGCTCCCGAGCACGCGCCCTGCAGCCGTTCCACCATCCGGTGATGCGCCGGGTCGCCGCCGCGCACGCCGGAGCGCTCACCCGCCCACCGCTGCGCCCGCCGCACACCACCGTGCTGTCGGCCTACACGGGTCACCCGCTCGACGAGGCGACCGCCACCGACTGGCGGTTCTGGACCAGCCAGCCGGCCGAGCCCGTGCTCTTCGGCCCCACGCTCCAGCGTCTGCTGAGCAGGGGCCGGCACCTGCTGGTGGAAGCCGGGCCCGGGCAGAGTCTGACCGCCCTGGCCCGGCGCACCCCGGCGGTCGCCAACGGCGACGCGGAGGCCCTCGCCCTGCTGCCGGCCCGGACCGGCGCCCCCGACGACGACGTGAAGGCGGTGCGGGCCGCGCTGGAGCAACTGGCGGCCGGACCCGGCGCCCCCTCGGAACTGTCGCCGGACTTCTGAACTCCCGGCCACCGCCCGGGACCACGCCCCGCAGCAGCAGCGCTGCAGAAAGGGACACCTATGCACTTCCCAGAGCTCGACCCGGCCGACGTGGCAGCGTTCCGCGCCGCATTCCGCGGTGAGTTGGTGTGGCCCGGAGACGCCGACTACGACGAGGCGCGGCGCATCTGGAACGGCACCATCGACCGCCGTCCCGCACTGATCGCCCGCTGCTCCGGCACCCAGGATGTGGTGACGGCGGTGGGGTTCGCCCGCCGCAGCGGACTGGTCGTCGCGGTACGCGGCGGAGGCCACAGCATGGCCGGGCACTCCACATGCGAGGGCGGGATCGTCATCGACCTCTCGCCGATGAACGGCGTCCGGGTCAGCCGACGGCGGCAGCGCGCCCGGACACAGGGCGGCTGCCTGCTGGGCGCGTTCGACACGGCGACCCAGGCGCACATGCTCGCCACACCGGCCGGCGTCGTCTCGCACACCGGCCTGGGCGGACTCGTACTGGGCGGCGGCTTCGGCTGGCTGAGCCGCAAGTACGGGCTCTCGATCGACAATCTGGTCTCCGCGCAGGTCGTCACCGCGGACGGCAGCGTCCTGACGGCGAGCGAGGAGGAGAACCCGGATCTGTTCTGGGCGGTGCGGGGCGGCGGCGGCAACTTCGGGGTGGTCACGGAGTTCGAGTTCGGCCTCCACCAGGTGGGCCCCGTCCGGTTCGCCAGCACCTACTACTCGCTGGACGAGGGGCCGCAGGTCATCCGGGCCTGGCGGGACCATATGGCGACGGCACCGGACGAGCTGACCTGGGCCCTGTATCTGCGCCTGGCGCCGCCGCTGCCCGAACTGCCGGCCGAGATGCACGGCAAGCCGGTGATCTGCGCGATGAGCTGCTGGATCGGCGATCCGCACGAGGGCGAGCGGCAGCTGGAGGCGATCCTGCCGGTCGGCAAGCCGCACGGGCTGACGAAGGCCACGCTGCCCTACCGGGCCCTGCAGGCGTACTCCTTCCCCGGCGCGGTCGTGCCCGACCGGGTCTACACCAAGAGCGGATACCTGGCCGAGCTGGACGACGAGGCCCTCGATACGGTGCTGGAGCACGCCGCCGGCATCGCCTCCCCGTTCACCCAGCTCGAACTGCTGTACCTGGGAGGAGCCGTGGCGCGCGTCCCCGACGAGGCGACCGCCTTCCCCAACCGCCGCACGCCCTTCGTGGTCAACCTGGCCTCCGCGTGGCGGGACCCGACCGAGGACGCCCGCCACACCGCCTGGGCCAGGGACGGCTACCGGAAGCTGGCCGACAAGCTCTCCGGCGGCTACGTCAACTTCCTCAACCCCGGGGAGGCCGACCGCACGCGGGACTCCTACGGCGAGAAGTACCAGCGGCTGCGGACCGTCAAGACCCGCTACGACCCGGACAACCTCTTCCGGCTCAACCAGAACATCCCCCCGCACTCCCCCTGACCGGCGTGCCGCATGCGCCCTTCTCCGCGCTGCCCCTGCCCCTGCCCCGGATCCGGTTCCGCCGGACCCGGGGCAGGGGCGCACCCAGCCGCGTTCCGCCCGACGCACTCGAACAGGAGCCGCCATGACCGCCGACCGCTGGAACCTCTCGTCGCTGGTCGACCGCAACCTGGAAGCCGGTCTCGGTGCCAAACCCGCCCTCCTCGGGCCGCAGGGTGCGGTCAGCTACGCCGAGCTGCACCGGAGGATGTGCGCGATGGGGCGGGCCCTGCGCGCGCTCGGAGTGGAGCGCGAGCAGCGGGTGCTGCTCGCGCTGGACGACTCACCGGCGTTCTTCACGGCCTTCCTGGGTGCCGCACGGATCGGCGCTGTGCCGGTGCCGGTGCCGCTCACCTCCCATACCGTCGCCGAGCAGATCCGCTTCTACGCCGCGGACAGCTACGCACGGGCGGCCGTCGTGGAGGCGGACCGGTACGGGGAACTGGCCCCGGCGCTACGGGAGACCGGCGTGACGGTGATCAGCGGCGGACCGTCCGAGCCGGCGGTCAGGCTCTGCCTGCCGGACCTGATCGAGGCCCACGACGGCGCGCTGGATCCGGCTGCGACGCACTCCGAGGATCCGGCGCTGTGGCTCTACAGCTCGGGCTCCACGGGCAGCCCGAAGGGGGTGGTCCACCTTCAGCGGGACATCGCGCCCGTCTGCCGGCAGTACGCGGGCAAGGTCCTCGGCCTGACCCAGGACGACGTGCACCTGTCCACCACGAAGCTCTTCCACGCCTACGGCCTGGGCAACAGCCTGCTGTTTCCGCTGTGGTCCGGAGCCGCCAGCGTGCTGCTGCCCGGCTTCCCCGCCCCTCACCTGGTGCTGGAGTCGATCGAGCGGCTCCGCCCCACGGTGCTCTTCTCCGTACCGGCCCTGTACAACGCCATGCCGCGCTCGCCCGAGGCCGGCCGCCGGGAGTTGGGCTCGCTGCGGCTGTGCGTCTCGGCGGCAGAGACGCTGCCGGTCCACGTCTGGCAGCGGTGGCGGGACCTGTCCGGCCTCGACGTGCTGGACGGGGTCGGCTCCACCGAGATGCTGCACGTCTATTGCAGCAACTCCCCGCGGGCGCTGCGCCCCGGGTCGTCCGGCAAGGCCGTGCCCGGCTACCGGATCCGGCTCGTCCGCCCCGAGGGCGGCGAGATCGAGGGACCGGGCAGCGGGGAGATGTACGTGCAGGGCGGCAGCATGATGGACCGGTACTGGCATCGGGCCGACCGGACCCGTTCGGTGCTGCACGGCACCTGGTACCGCACCGGTGACCGCTACCGCCGCGACGAGGACGGGTACTACTGGTTCGAGGGCCGCGCCGACGACATGCTGAAGGTCTCCGGGCTATGGGTCGCGCCCACCGAGATCGAGGCCGTCCTCCAGCAGCATCCCGAGGTCGCCGAGGCGGGCGTGGTCGGTGTGGACACCGACCGGCTGACCCGGATCAAAGCCTTCATCGTGCTGCACCACGGCGAGCGGGGCTCCGAGGAGCTGGCGCGGCAGCTGCGGCAGTGGTGCAAGCACCGGCTGCCCGGCCACCAGTTCCCGCACCTGGTGGAGTTCGTCGCCGCCCTCCCCCGCACGACGACCGGCAAGCTCCAGCGCTTCGCCCTCCGGGCCCGGGAGGACACCGCGGCGGACGGCGGGGCCGGGGACGCGGAAGCCGTCCGCGCCGGATGACCGGCGCGGACGGCCGCCGGGCCGGGAGCCGGGCCGAGTGGCCGGCGGCTCAGCCGGAGGCCGCCGCGGCCCGCGGACTCAGGTGCAGGCCCGCGAGGCGCAGCCGCCCGGCCTCGCCGGTGACGATCAGTGTGAAACGGAAGGCTCCGCTGGCGTCGGCGTCCCCGTTGACGCTCTCCTGAGTCTGCGCGGCGACCACCACGGCCGTCCCGCCCAGGATGCGGATGCGCAGATCACTCACCTCGAAGGAGGAATTGCGCACGGTCTTCGACCGGTAGCGCTCCAGCCACTGCTCGCGGCTGCGGATGAATCCGCGGGGTCCGACTCCCACGAAGTCGTCCGCGAGCAGTCCGTCCAGCGCGGTGTGATCGCCGCGTTCCTCGGCCGTGCTCCAGTCCCGGACGAAATTCGCGACCGCGTGTTCGGACAGTGTCGTACTCATGGCTCTCCTTCCTGCCCGGGGCTCAGCGCACCGGCGCGGTATCGGCGGCGAACCCGTCGCCGGTCAGCTCCGCGGCCAGTTGCTCGACGTAGTCGGTCAGCGTGACGTCCCGGTCGAGGAACGGCACGATCGCGCGGGTGCGCTCGTAGAGCGGCCTGGTCCAGGACGACAGCCCCTCCGCGCCCCGGATGTCGACCGCCTGGCAGGCGCAGAGCAGTTCGAAGGCCACGACGTAGGCGGTGTTGGCCACCACTTCGCGGGCCCGGCGGGCGGCGACGAACCCGAAGGAGACGATGTCCTGGAAGTCGGCGGTGGTCGTGAGGGACTGCACGGACATGGGCATGGTCAGGGTGCGGGTCTCGGCGGTGAGCGAGGCCGTCATGAACTGGCCGCCCATCAGCCCCAGCCGCAGGCCCGGGTCCTCCCGGCACAGGAAGGCGGGCAGCCCGTTGCTGTTGCTCTTGTCCAGGAAGCGGTCGACGCGCCGGTTGGCGAGATTGGTCACGGTGGCCAGCGCCAGCGTCAGGTGGTCCATCGCCATCGCCACGTACTGGCCGTGGAAGTGCCCGTTGTGGAACACCTCCGACTCCTCGGGCAGCACGATCGGGTTGTCGTTGGAGGAGTTCAGCTCGTCCTGCAGGGTCGTGCCGATCCGCTCCAGCACGTCCACCACGGGACCGAGGATCTGGGGCGTGCACCGGATGGAGTAGGCGTCCTCGATCGCCAGCGAGCCCGCCTTGGCCTCCGCGCCCATCTCCCCGACCAGAGTCTGCTCGGTCTCCAGTTCGTTGACCGCCAGCCGCGAGTCGGCGAGCCCCTCCCACAGCCGCGCGGCCACCGCATGCTGGCCCCGGTGCGGTTTGACGCTGTGCACGCGCGGGTCGAAGGGCTTGGTCATCCCCGCCAGGCCCTCCGCGGAGAGCGCTGACACCTGCTGGTACGTCGTTACCAGCCGGTCGGCGGCCCGCAGCACCATGGTGCCCAGGCCGACCATGCCGGAGGTGCCGTTGATCAGCGCGAGGCCGTCCTTGTACCCCAGCTCCATGGGCTCCAGACCCGCCTCGGCGAGGGCCTCCTGTCCGGAGAGCGTCCGGCCCCGGTGGCGGGCCTTCCACTGGCCGGCGCAGACGAGGGCGATCGCCGCCAGCGGGCCCAGGTCGCCGCTGGTCCCCAGCGAACCCTTCTCCGGGACGCAGGGCACGATCCCGGCGTTGAAGACCGCGACCAGCTTCTCCAGGTTCGCCGGTGTGATCGCGGAGTTGCCCCGCGCGAGGGAGACGATGCGGGAGAGCATGATGGACCGCACGGCGGTGTCGTCCAGGTACGCGCCCACGTTGGTGGCCACGGCGTTGATCAGGTTCTCCTGGAGCTGCCGCGCTCGGGAGACCGGGACCAGATGGTCGACGAAGCCCCCCATACTGGTGTTGACGCCGTAGATGACGCGCTCGTCCTGGACGAACTTCTCCAGGACCTGCCGCGAGGCGCCGACCCGGTCGCGGACGGGCGCGGACAGCCGAACGGGAGTCCGCTGCCGCGCCACGTCCTCGAGCTGGTCGAGCGTGACGTCCGTGTCGAGCTCTATGAGGAAGGTCATGAAGTTCCCTTAGCGGCCGGAAGATCGGTAGGCCCTGCGCACGAGCTGCCGGCCCGTACGACGGGACACGTGCCGCGGCACGCGGGCGGCCTCTCCTGGACGCGGCCAAGCGGGTCCGCACGCGGTGCGCCGCACTGCCTTCACTCAAGCGCCCTGCGCTCCACGCGGGAGCAAGGCGGTCTTGAGCCCCGTCCAAGGCCGTCGCCGGCTACGGGGCGACGGGGGCTCCGGTGTCCGCGTCGGTCACCGTGATGGCCTCCACCGGGCAGCACTCCGCGGCGTCCCGTACCGCTTCCTCGGCGTCGACAATTTCGGCCACCGGCTCGGCGCGGCCGTCGGCCGTCATCCGGAAGCGGGCGCAGGCACCCGCGCAGGCGGCCGATCCGATGCACTGCCCCGCGTCGACCGCCAGTCGCCAGCGCGGGGCCGCGGGCTCCCCCGTCACCAGCGCACCGGCAGCGTCTTGGGGCCGCGGATCTGCATTCCCGTCTTCCACTCGATCTCCGCTTCGCCAGCCGCCGGCCGCAGCCCCGGCAGCCGGTCCAGCAGCACGCCCAGGGCGACCTGGAGCTCCATCCTGGCCAACTGGGCACCCAGGCAGTGGTGTACGCCGTGTCCGAAGGCCAGGTGCGGGTTCGGGGACCGCTCCCAGTCCAGCGTGCCGGGGTCGCGGAACACCTCGGGGTCCCGGTTGGCCGCCACGGTGGGCGCGAACACCGTCTCGCCGGGCCGCACCCGCCGACCGCACAGCTCCACCTCCTCGGTGGCCACCCGTGCCCGGAAACCACCCGACCCCAGCGGGATGAACCTCAGCAGTTCCTCCACCGCGGACACCGGCATCCGGGCGTCCGCGTCCGGCCGCACCGCGCCGTCCGGCTGCTGGAGCAGCAGGTAGGTGCAGTTGGCGATCTGGCTCGCCGTGGTCTCGTGACCGGCGATGAGCAGATCGCGCGTGAGGAGCACCAGTTCCCCCTCGTCGAGCCGCCCCTCCTGGCTGTCGCAGATGTCCACCAGCGCTCCCAGCAGGTCGTCGGCCGGCTCCTGCCGCCGCTGCCGTACCAGTGTCGCGAAGTAGTCGGCCAGCGCCTCGGTGGACGCCGCCGTCTCGGCCGGGGTGCACGCCGTGGTGGACAGCAACGCGTCGGACCAGCCCCGCAGCTTCTCACGGTCCGCCCGCGGCACGCCGAGCAGGTCGCAGATCACGGTGACGGACAGCGGCAGCGCGAAGGACGTGACCAGGTCCGCGGGCGGACCGACGGCCTCCATGGCGTCCAGCAACTCCCGGGCGATCCGTTCCGTGCGGGGCCGCAGCTCCTCCACCCGGCGTTTGGTGAACACTCCGGCGACTGTCTTGCGCAGCCGGGTGTGATCCGGCGGGTCCAGCGACATCAGGACGCCTTCGCCTGCCGGGTCGGGCTGGATCCGCGGAGCCTGCTCGTGCAGTGTCGCGGCTCTGCCGAACCGGGGGTCGCCCAGCACCGTCCTGATGTCCTCGTAGCGCGTCACCAGCCACGCTTCGCCGCCGTACGGGAGGCGCACGCGGCTGAGGGGTTCGGTTTCGCGCAGCGTCGCGAAGAGCGGCTCCATGGACAGGCGTGCGGGGGTCCCGAAGGGAAAGTCCCGTACCTGCCGGCTGTGGGTGGTCACTGACTCCTCCTGTGCGTCGAGGGGAAGTGCTCGCCGTCCACCCGGCCGGTCCGCGGCCGGCGCGAAGCCCGGCGGGAGGCCGTGGTCCCGGCGGCCCGCGGTCGGGGTCCGCCCGTCGGACGGCGGGCGGCGGCTCAGGGGTGGACGGAGGCGGCGCTGAACAGTCGGGCCAGGTGGTAGCGCAGCACGTCGCGGGCCTGTTCCGGGGTGCGCTGTCCGACCAGGACGCTGGTTCCGACGCCGTGGCTGAGGCTCAGCAGCCGGGCGGCCTCCGCGTCGGGGTCGAGGTCGCTCGCGATCTCTCCGGCGGACTGCGCCGCGGTGAGGATCCCGGCGAGTTGGCGCTCGAGCCGGTCGGGGCCTGCGACGAAGGGCTGGGCGGCCAGTTCGGGGTCGGTCATGGCGAGCACGGCGTAGGACATCCAGACGAGGCGGAAGGTGTGGCGGGCCTCGTCGGCCGGCAGCGCCTCGTCGACGAAGGCCTCCAGACAGGCCCGTGCCGAGTCGGGATCGTCCAGTGCCGCGAGCCGCGCGGCCCACCGCTCGTGGCTCAGGCGTTCCAGACGCAATAGCGCGGCGTGCAGCAACTCGGCTTTGGTGTCGAAGTAGTACTGCACCAGGTTCAGGGACATTCCCGCTTCCGCGGCGACCGCGCGCAGCGTCACCGCGTGCAGCCCGTCGCGCGCGGCCACCCGGACCAGGGCGTCGGCGATGTGCGCCCGGCGCTGGGTGTGGTCGACGCGTTTCGGCACGGTGACCCCTTTCCGGTCGGCGCGTTTTCATAGTACCGCTGTACTATAAAGGTCGGGCGACGATGGGGAAAAGACATGGGACGACGTGAAAGCCGGGCCCCCGGCGGCCCGTTGGAGGGCGCGGCGCGAGCCGGCGTCCTGACGAGCCGCCAGACGGCGCTGCTGTGGCTGGCCTGCGCGGCGCAGTTCATGGTGGTTCTGGACGTATCGGTGGTCAACGTCGCACTGCCGTCCATTCGGACCGCCCTCGGCTTCGACGCCGCGGGGCTGCAGTGGGTCGTGGGGAGCTACGCGCTGGTCTTCGCCGGATTCCTGCTCCTGGGCGGCCGACTGGCCGATGTCTTCGGCCGCCGAAGGGTGTTCCTGTGGGGGCTCGTGCTGTTCTCCGCCGCCAGTCTGGTGGGCGGCCTCGCCGTGGCGCCGGGCCTGCTCATCGCGATGCGGGCCGTCCAGGGACTGGGAGCCGCGGTGCTCGCCCCGGCCACGCTGACGGTGCTGACCACCACGTTCGCCGAAGGCGCGCGCCGCACCAAGGCGTTGGCGATCTGGACGGCCGTCAGCTCGGCCGGCGGCGCGGCGGGCAACCTGATCGGCGGCGTGCTGACCGACACGCTGTCCTGGCGCTGGATCCTGCTCATCAACGTGCCCATCGGGGCAGCGGCCGTGCTGGCGGCCGTGCGTCTGCTCCCCGCCGACACCGAACGCAACGGCTCCGGACGGCTCGACATCCCGGGCGCGGTGCTGGCCACCCTGGGTGTCACCGCGCTCGTCTACGGCGTCAACCAGGCCGGGAAGCACAGTTGGGGCGACCCGACCACACTGGCGGGACTGGGACTGGGTGCCACCGCACTGACCGCCTTCGTGTACGCGGAGGCCCGGTTCGCGGCTGCTCCGCTGATGCCGCCGCGGCTGGTGCGGCTGCGGCCGATCTGGGCGGGCAATGTCACCATGCTGCTGGCCGGGGCCTGCTTCATCCCCATGTGGTATTTCCTCTCGCTCTACATGCAGGACGTCCTCGGCTACGGAGCCCTCGCCACCGGGGTCGGCTTCCTGCCGCACACCCTCGTCGGCATCACGGCAGCGCGGCTGGCACCCGTGGCCATGCGCCGCACCGGCGCCCGCGCGCTGATCGTGCTCAGCGCCCTGCTCGCCGCGGTCGGCTTCCTGTGGCAGAGCCGCATCGGGGAGCACAGCGGCTACTGGGACGGCCTGCTGGGACCCGCGATCGTGATGTCCGCCGGGATGGGCCTGCTGATCACCCCGATCACCACGACCGTCACCTCCGGGGTCGAGGAGCAGGACGCGGGCGCGGCCTCCGGACTGATGAACACCACCCGCCAGCTCGGCGGGGTCGTGGGACTGGCCGCCCTCGTCACCCTCGCCACCGCACACGCCGGTGCGGACCTGGCGTACCGCTCGGTGTTCGCGGCGAGCGCGGCGGTATGCGCGGCCGTTGCGCTGATGGCCTGCGCCCTGCCGGCGGCGCACGCGCCGGAGTCGGCACCGGTCGGCCCGTCGGCCGCACCCGACGAACCGGCGGACGAACCGGCCAGGTGAGACGGGCGCCGGGCGTACTCCGGGCCCCGGCCGTTCCCCGCGGTGCGCGGGGAACGGCCGGGCAAAGGCGTCAGTCGCCGGTGTTGGTCGCCCAGACCGGCCGTCGGGCGCTGTTGTAGATGACGACGTTGCCGTCGTCCTGAATGGCGAGGTAGGCACCCTTGTGCCAGGTGCCGGCCGCCCAGACAGGCTTTCCGGCGCTGTCGTAGACGACGAAGTTGCCGTCCTCCTGGAAGACGGCACAGTTGCCGCGGCTCCAGGTGTGCGGCGCCTGCCAGACGGCGCGGCCGTCCTTGTACAGGACGAAGTTGCCGTCCTGCTGCATCCGCAGCACGGCCCGGCCGTTCCCCGAGGTCCACGCCTGGTTCTTGCAGATGGTCGCCCGCGGCCGGATGATGTGGTCACTCATGATCCGCCCGACCGCGGCCCGTTCGGCCGCTCGGACCGGTGCGGCGGAGACCCCCGGACTCGACGGGGTGGCCGCCTGCGCACTTCCCGCGCCCACGAAGGCCAGCGCCGCCGCCGCCGCGCACACTGCTCCGCGCATCTTCATCACACACTGCTCCTTCACCGAAATGCGCCGTAATCCCGACGCAAGGTGGAACTGATGCGCAGATCATTGCTTTTGCGTGACAACGGCGTCGAGAGCCTGCCCCCGGGTGCCATCCCAATGAGCTATCGCGGCGTCCCAAACCCGGAATCCCCCAGCGCATCGCGGCACACACCGGTCCGGCACCAGCCACTTCCGCTGCTGCGGAGAGGGCTCCGCCCGCCCGCGCCGGCCGGGAAGGCGCACCCGCCACGCTCCGTGCGGGTCCCGGCGCACAGCGGTGCGGTGCCGTGCGGTGTGACACAGAGCGCACGGTACGGGCGGGGTGTCATGGCATACTCCACCAAAAGTGCTCTTACCGCTCCGGCAGCCACCCGTTGCGGACCCGGAATCCGGCACATGGTGGAACGCCGGTCCGGAGGGCCCGGCGCTCCGGCGCCCGGCCGGGCCGTACCTCAGGCGCCCCGGCGGGACCTCGGTCCGGAAGCCCGACGCCGACACCGACGACGCGGTCGGCCACCACCGCCATCCCCCACACGTAACCGCCGGGCACCCGCCCGGTGCGCACCGCTCGAGGCCCCGTCCCCGGGCCCGGGCGGTGCCCGGCGCCACCCTCCCGGCGCCGCGTCCCAGACAGGGAGTACCACCCTCGATGAAGACCCGCCGTATCGTTCTCGTCACCGTCTCCGCGCTCGCTGCCGTCGTCGCCGCGGGCGGGGGTGCCAACGCGTTCGTCGAACACGAGGCGCAGCAGCGCGCCACCGACGCCGTCCGGTCCGAGTTCGGCGACTCCGCCAGCGGCGTGCACGCCGAGCTCACGGACCCGCTGGCCGGGTTGAAGACCCTGACCGGCCGGGTGGGGACCGTGCACATCAGCGCGGACGAGGTCCGGCGCGAGGGGACGTCCTTCGCCGTGGACGCGGCCCTGCACGGCGTGTCCACCGACGGCAGCGCGCACTCGGGGTCGGCCACCGTCACGGTGGGTTATGACGAACTGGCCGAGCGGCTGCCCGAGCCGGTGCGGGACATGAAGCCCGGCACGGACGGCAGCCACCTCACGCTCTCGGGCCCCGTGGGCGGTCTCGGAATCCCGGTCACCGTGCTGAACACGGTCTCCGCCTCCCCGGACGGGGGCCTGACCATCACCCCGAAGAGCGTGCGCGTCATGGGTCAGCAGCTGCGGATCGACACCCTGACCTCGCTGCCCGGCATGGACGGGTTCGCCGACCAGCTCGGTCAGCGCACCGTGAACCTCGAGGACGAGCTGCCCGAGGGCGTCCGGCTCACCGGCGCCGAGGCCGCCGAGAAGGGCCTCGCGCTCAGCTTCGACCTCTCCCCCGGCATGCTGCGGTCCTCCGGCGGCGCGAAGGCGTAGCCGGCCGGGCCCACGCCCCGGGACCGGGGCGACGGAACGCCGCAGCGTCCGGATGCGGCGGCGAGACAGCGGGCCGTCGGCACCCCGGCCGGGGTCGCGGATGTCAGGGGTCGACGAGTTCGACCTCCGCCGACACCGGGCAGGAGCGCATCGCCTCCCGCACGATGCCGTTCCGCGCACGCGGATCGACGTTCGGCAGCGCGACCGCGGCGCGGGTGGTGAAGGAGTAGCGCAGCGCACCCTCGTGGCTGAGGGCCACCTCGGCGCGCACCCGGCTGCCGCTCAGGTCGGCGCCCGTCTCGCTGCCGACCACGCCCAGTGTCTGGTGCAGGCAGGACGCCACGGCGGCGGCGTAGAGCTGCTCCGGGCTCCATTCCGTCCCGTCGTGGGGCGCCTGCGGGCCGGGAGGGGCGGCCACCGGCAGTTCCCTCCCGCCCTCTTCCACACCCACCCGGTCGCCGTCCGGCGAGGAAGCATCACCCTTCACCGAGTAGGCCGCGGTGGTGTGGAGCGTGTGGTGCGACATCGGGATCTCCTTCCGCGGCGGATCGGGCCTCCTCCGCGTCCGGCGGGCCGCTCCGACGGCGGGCGGACGGCCCGCAGCCGGCGGCGGAGAGCGGAGGGCGTTCGTCCGCTGCTTCCCGCGGTCCTCCCGTGGCCGCCGGGCGAAAGTCACACGCCCGGTGTCCGGGCCGTGTGTCCGCCGCCTTCCGGGGTCACCAGGACGTGGCGCGCGAAACCTCGGCGCGCCCGGCCCGGGCTCCCGCCACGCGGCGGTCCGTACCGCCGGGCGGCGCCCCGGCACAGCGGCGGGCGCCGGAGTCGCCGTCGGGCGGCGGACGGAGGCCGTGCGCCGCCCGACGGCCGGGGAGCAGTGTCCGGCTCAGCAGGCGCCGAGGTCCTCCCAGACGCCTCCTCCCTGGGTGGTGCCGGGCTCGTCGCCCTGCGTCCACCACTTGGCCTTCCAGGTGTGGCCGTCGTGCGCCACCACGTCACCGCCGTGGTAGACGGTGGCGGCCGCCCACGCGTCGCCGGAGCACTCACCGGGCTCCCCGGGATCGCCCGGATCGCCGGAGCCGGGTTCCACCACGGTCGTACCGCGCCTCAGGTCCCCGGCGAGCCCGTAGGTCGTGCCGTCGATGGTCACCGTCCAGTTGGACGGGGTCGAGACGGGCAGGTAGTAGACGAAGTCGAGCGAGATCGAGCCGCCGGGCGGCACGGACTGCCAGCCCGGCACCTTCAGTGAGACGCGCTGGAAGTCGCCGTCGAGTCCGCCCTTGTTGGGCCCGCTGTGGCCGCTCTTGATCACCTTCGCGCCGAAGCCGGACTGGTCCTTGGCGTTGTCCGGGGCGGAGGTTCCGTAGTCGAACTGGAACTCGGTACCGCCCGGCAGCGTGGTCCCGGTGTTGTTGGTGATCGTCAGCTTCGGGCCGATGGGGTAGTTGGAGTCGCCCAGCGGGAAGTCCCCGAAGGAGACGTCGATGTCGACGGCGTCGGTGGGCAGGTCGGTGCCCGCCCGCCGCGCACCGTACGGGGAGGCGGACTTGAAGGCGTCGTACATGACGGTCGTGAGCGTGTCACCGCTCTCGTACTGGCCCTTCTCGCCGTTCCAGCCGTAGTCGCCCGCCAGTTCCCAGACCATCGTCCCGCCCAGGCCGCGGTCCACCACGTAGTCGGCCTTCGCCGCGACCGACTGCTCGTCCTCGGTGGACAGGAAGACCTTCTTCTTCTCGTTCCACAGCCAGGGCGCCACGAGCGTCGAGTCGTAGTGCCGGGTGTAGGTGCCCTCCAGGGAGGTGTCGGCGGGGAAGCCGTAGTCGGTCACATAGTCACCGACGACGCCCTTCTCCAGGTTCTTGGCGTGCCACATCGGGTTCGACCCCGCGGGGGACTCCTCCCCGTTCGCGTCCTTGTCGTGCCACAGGTTGTCGATGCCGACGGCGCCGTCTCCGCACGTGCTGAGCCCGGACCCGGCGGGGCAGTCGGACGAGGGCGCGGTGCCCCAGAGCCCGTCGGTGCCGCCCTGCACGTTCCTGTGCCCGCGGGTGTAGTAGGGCAGTCCGATGTTGATGCGGCCGGCGGGCATCGATCCGCGGAAGTAGTGGTACGCCCAGTCGGCGTTCAGGTAGCCGATGCCGCCGTACTGCGAGGTGTTGTAGACGCCTGCGGCGGCCAGTTCGCCGTCCTTCCCGTCGTCGAAGAGCGAGGCGTTCGGCCCGACGTACTTGTTCCAGGCGCCGTGCAGGTCGTAGGACATGATGTTGACGTAGTCCAGGTACTTCTGCATCTGGTACGTCTCCATACCGCGCAGCAGCCATCCGGAGGCCGGTGCGGCGGCCGTGAGCAGGTAGTGCCGCCCGTCCTCGGCCCCGGCCCGGTCGAGCTTCTGGCGCAGCGTCTTCATCAGCGCGTCGTAGCCCTTCACCAGGCCCGCGCGCCGCGGGTCGGCCAGCGACCAGTCCAGCGGATTGCCCGCGTCCTTCATGCTGGTGGCGTACTCGTAGTCGATGTCGACGCCGTTGAAGCCGTAGGTGCGCACGAAGTCCACCGCGGAGTCGGCGAACGTCTCGATGCCGGTGCGGTTCACCGAGCCGTCGGAGTTGGTGGCCATCGAGTAGAACCCGCCGGAGGCCACCCGCTCCCCGTCGTCGCCGAGGTAGCCGCCGCTCTCCGCCCAACCGCCGACGGAGATCATGGTCTTCACGTTCGGGTGCTGCTTCTTGAACTTGTTGAGCAGATTGAAGTGGCCCTTGTAGGCGTACGCGGGGTCCATCTCGGCTCCCGGGACACCGGGCCAGGTCATTCCGGTGGCCGGGGTGTCCGCGCCGTCGGCGCCGACCGAGATCCGGTCGTCGGCGCCGACGTGCGCGAAGGCGTAGTTGAGGTGGGTGACCTTGTCCCACGGGATGTCGTCGACGAGGTACGCCGGGTTGCCGTCCTTGCCGGTGCGCCAACTGCTGAAGTAGCCGATGACGCGGCGCTGATGGTCGCTGCCCATCTTCTCGCGCCCGTTGTCGTCGTAGACCGAGCAGTAGGGGACGTCGACGCCCGGCGTGGAGTAGAGGCCGTCGGGACGGCAGGACTCGTCCGCGCCGCCCGGCGCGGACGCGGAGTTCGTACCGGAGGGGGGTGCGGCGTGCGGTGCGGCTGCCGCGGGGGCGGTGAGACCGCCGAGCAGCAGCGCCGCGGTCGCGGCCGCGACCGCGGAGAGCGCGGCTCTCCCGCGTCTGAGCGGGTTTCTCCCGCGTCTGGGGGACACCATCTGATTCCTCCTGGGGGGTCGGTGTCGCACCGGGCGGCGGCCCCGCGACGTGCCGCCTCCGCGAGGCCGCCACAGATGAAGGTGACGCAGACCTTAAGTGGACTAGACCAGTAGGTCAATAGGTCTGTACCAAAGAACCGGCCCCTCGAACCCGCTCCGCCCCCGACTCCGGCGCTACACCGGGAAGGTGACGGGAAGGCGGTCCAATCGGGTCTCCCAGGTGGAGGCCGTGTCGGTGAGCTCGGCGGGATCGACGGCGGGCCGCAGACCGGGCAGCCGGTGCACCAGTACTTCCACCGCCGTCTCGATGACGGCCTGCCCGATGGCCTGCCCCGGGCACTCGTGCGGGCCGCTGCTGAACGCCAGATGGGCCTGGTTTCCGCGGACGGCCGTGCCGGTGCGCGGCCGGATCTCCGGGTCCAGGTTCCCCGGACCCAGTCCGAGGATCAGCAGATCGCCCGCCTTGACCTGCTGGCCGCCCAGTTCGCAGTCGGCGGTGGCGAACCGGCCCGGCAGCACGGCCAGCGGCGGCGAGTTCCACATCATCTCCTCGACGATGGCCGTGACGGTCAGCTGCCCGCTCACCAGGTCGGCGAGATGGGAACTGCTGCTGAGCACCGCCTGGAGCACCCGGGCCAGCAGATTGCTGGTGGTGGTGTGAGCGGCGATGAGGACGAGGCGGAGGTGATTCTGCACCTCGTCGTCGTCCAGGCAGGCGGGGTGCTCGATCAGTCCGGTGGCGAAATCGGGGCCGGGCTCGGCCCGCTTGTGCGCCGTCAGACCGGCGAGGACCCGCATGATCCGCTCGTTGTGCTCGACGGCGCCGTCACCGCCCCGCATCATTCTGGCGCAGGACGCCACCAGCTGCTCCCCTTCCGACTCGGGCAGCCCGAAGAGCCGGGTGAGCACCAGCATCGGCAGGTGATCGGAGTACTGCGGGACGAGGTCGGCGCGGCCGGTGTGCGCGAAGGCGTCGATCTGCTTGTGCGCGAAGTGCACGACGTGGCGGCGTATCCCGCGGTTCGCGACCGTCGCCATGCTGTCGGTGACCGCGCCGCGCAGCCGCTGGTGGGGCTCCCCGTCCTGGGAGAGGCAGTCGGGCCGCCAGCCCAGCATCGGGATGAGCGGGGACATCTCCTCGATCCGGCCCTCCTGCCAGTCCCGCCACCGTCGCGAGTCCCGGCTGAACTGGCCCGGGTTGTCCAGCGCCCGCCGGTTCTCCCGGTAGCCGAGCACCAGCCAGGCACGCACATCCCCCTCCAGCAGGACCGGCGCCACCGGTCCGTACTGCTTGCGCAGCCGCGAGTAGGTCGCGTACGGATCGGCCGTGGACTCCGCCGCGTACAGCCGGGTCGCCGCACCGGCGTGCCCCACCGGGCAGCCGGCGGGCGGGAGCGGCGCCTCCAGGCGCGTACCGTCGGAGGGCTGGGCGTTCATCGGGACTCCAATACGGCGGCGGAGCGTTCCTTGACGTGGCGGATGAGCGTGATCAGCACATCGCGGCTCGACACCCGATCGCGTGCGTCGCAGTCGACGATCGGGGTGGCGGGCGAGACGGCCAGGGCCTCCCGCACCTCCTCGGCCGGGTGGCGGCGGGCGTCCGGGAAGACGTTGACGGCGATGACGAACGGGACCTCCAGGCGCTCCATCTCCTCGATGGCACGGAAGCTGGACTGCAAGCGACGGGTGTCCACCAGGACGACCGCACCGAGCGCGCCCTTGAACAGCCCGTTCCACAGGAACCAGAACCGCTCCTGGCCCGGGGTGCCGAACAGGTACAGCACGAGCTGCTCGTTCAGGCTGATCCGGCCGAAGTCGAGGCTTACCGTGGTGCTCTTCTTGTCCGCCACACCGACCAGATCGTCGACTCCGGCGCTGGCCTGCGTGAGGGTCTCCTCCGTGGTGAGCGGCACGATGTCGCTCACCGAGCCGACCATGGTCGTCTTCCCCGTGCCGAAGCCGCCGGCGACCATCACCTTGACCGACCGGCTCCCCTGGTTCAGCGCGTCCGCCCGCTGCGGGAACGCCGGCTGGTCAAAGCCGTTGAAGTCCACTGAGTACCTCCTCGAGAAGCGCGAGGTCGGGGCCGGGGTCGCCCGTACCTGCGATCGGATCACGGGCTTCCACCCGGCCTGCGCCCAGCAGATCGGCCACCAGCACCGCGAGGATGTTGAAGGGCAGCCGCAGGTGCGCGCCCAGTTCGGCCACCGACAGCGGGTCGCGGCACCAGCGGAGGATGGCGTCGTGCTCGGGCTGGACCCCGGGCTCCGGCGCGGAGCGGGCGACGAGCAGGGTGGCCACGTCGAGGGTCGCCGCTCCCCCGGGGGTACTGCGGCCACCGGTGAGTACGTAGTAGCGCTCCAGCCCGCCCGGGCCCGAGCCCTGCCGCGGCTGGGTCATCCAGGCTGCCCCTGCCGCGGCACGGTCCCGAGGAGATCCCCCATCCTGCGGGCGCAGTCCCTCATCTGGTGCCCGAGCAGGCCCTGGTCGAGTCCGGACCTGGCGAGCACGCCCAGGTATGTCTCGGTTCCCGCGCGGACGACGAACAGGTGCCCGCCGTCCACCTCGATCCCGGCGAGCCGGAGCCGGCCGTTCTCCTTGGGGAACTGCTCGGCGACCGGCTGGGCGAGCGACTGCAGGCCCGCGACGATGGCGGCGAACCGGTCGGCGTCGTCCGGGTCCGCGCCGTAGGACGTGATGGCCTTCCCGTCGGAGGAGGCCACCAGCGCGAAGCGGATCTCCTGGATGCTCTCCGCCAGTTCGCGGAGCGCCCAGCTCAGGTCGGTCTGGTGCTGCGTCATGTGGCTAGTCACCCTCTTGTCGGTCATCGAGGCGGTCGTGCGTGTCGGGGGCGGAGGAGGGGCCGCTGCCGGAGACGAAGGCGGCCAGTCCGGCGAACGACTCCTCCGGCGGTACGCCCGGGTCCTCGCCGGCCGGGGCGCGCATGCCGTGGCGGACGCCGGGTCCGTCCGCGGACTGCTTGCTCCGCTTGGGCAGACCACCCGGCGTGGTGCCGCCCGGCAGCGGCTCCTCGTCCGGTACCTCGTCCGTCGGCGGGCTCACCGGGACCGGATCGGGCCGCCGCCGGGGGATGGCGGCCCGCACCGAGGACGGGTCGGGATAGCGGGGCTGGTCGAGAGGCTTGAAGTACTTGTGCGGCACGACGACCACGACGGCGGTGCCGAGCCACGGCGAGTGGTCGAAGGTGACCGTGATGCCGTACTTGCGCGCGAGGTTTCCCACGACCCGGAGGCCCAGCTGGGCGTCCTCGGCCAGTCCGCCCGGGCCCGAGCCGACGGCCACCCCGTCCAGCAGCCGCAGCGCCTGGCGCCGCTTCTCCTCCTTGAGCCCGGTCCCGGCGTCCTGGATCTCGATGCCCAGCCCGTTGGGGACCTCCCGGCCGGAGACGATCACCGTCTCGGCCGGGGGCGAGTACCGCGTCGCGTTGTCCATCAGGTGGGCGAGGATCAGCGTGAGATGGTCGACCAGGCTGCCGTCCACGCCCAGTTCCGGGAGGCTGCGCAGCTGCACACGCTTGTACTCCTTGATGCGCGCCATGCCGCCCCGGGCGACGCTGATCAGCGGCTGGTGGGTCTGCCACTGCCTGCCCGGCCGGTCCGCTCCCCCCAGCACGACGATGCTGGCGGCCAGGCAGTCGGCGGGACCGATCTCCTGGTCGAGCTGCATCAGGTCGCGCGCCACCGTCGGCAGATTGCCGTGCACGCCCTGCATCTCGTGCAGCTGGGCCCGGATCTTGCTGGTGTAGACCTGCATCCGGCTGCCGATGCTGACCACCGACTGGCGAGCCGAGGTGCTGCGGTCGAACTCCTCCTCGATCGCGATCATCGCGGACCGCAGGATCTTCCGGAAGGTGCCGCGGAACTCCTCGGGCACCTCGGGGTCCTCGGCCAGCGGCCGCAGCAGGTCGTCCATCGCCTCGCCCTGGCGCAGCGCGTCGATGGCGGCAGGCAGGAACTCCTCCGGCAGCCGCAGCAGTTGCACCCGGTGCCGCTCGGTGACGTCGGTCAGGCGCGCCTGCAGGGCCGACAGCTCGGCGGTGTACTTCTCCTCGACCGAGGCCAGCCACCGCTCCCACTGCTCCTTTTCCCGCATCGTCTGGTCCCGGTGGCTGCCGGCCGCGTGGCGGAACCGGCGTTCGCAGTTCAGCAGGCGCTCGACACACACGGCGGTGGCCGCGGTGGCCACCGCTCCGGCGATGAGGACCGCCGGCTGTGCCCCGGCCGACCCCGCGACCACCGCGACGGCCGTGGCCACGCATATCGCTACGGGAAGTGCCCACCACGCGTACCAGGCAGCGGGCAGCCGGGCTGCGGGTGGGGTCGTGGCAAGTTCCATCTGGGTCCTCAACCAATTGCTCGGGCGGGGCGGGTCGGAATCGCTCTCGGGCGGCCGGATCCATGGCCGGAGGCGGCTCTCGCCGAGTGGTCCGCCGACACTTCCACTTCCTTTCGCAAAGTGCTCCAGAAGCGGTGTGACGGCAGGCCACAGCTCCCGTGAGCGCGCCAACCCGCCGGGAGTCGGGGAGTTTAGCCAGGCGCGGGGCCGCCCCGCAGGAGATGCCATGTTCCGCCATACATCCCGGATTTCCGTTCGAACAACCCTGGGTGAAATCCGGCTCCCTTCGGCCGCGGCGGCCCCGGCCCCGGAATCCCGCGGCATCCGACGGTCGATCCACCCCGACCTGCGGGCGGGGCTCATTACCCCGCGCACTGCGGTCGTCATATGCCACCCGCAGTCGCCGGCGGAACGGCCGGGACTGTTCGAACAGTTCCCCGCAGTAACTTGTTGATGATTCTTGAACATCTACTCACGTAGGAGTTCTTTTTCTGGTCTACTTTGATCGTCCTGGATCAGTCACATGAGCCAGGCACATACCGCGTACACACCCCGGATGCATCCGTCGATTATGGGGAGACTCTTCTGGTACCGGCAGGACGTCCCGCCGGCCTCGCGGCCCACCCCACGAAGCGCGTGACCGGAAGGGCCCTTCTGCCTGCCGACCTGCTGCGGACAGGTCATCGGCGAGCGTCCGGATCGGCACCCCACCCGGGTAGTGCGCTGAGCCGCCGCAACCGCGCGCGCTTGTCATGCGCGCAGCACCACCCGTGGGCGACCCCACGAGCAGGAGGGACTCACCGATGGAACGAAGCGCGACCAGTGGCGAACTGGCAAACATGATCAAGAATGTGATCAGGAGTTCTACAGACGACTTCAAACAACGCGAGAAAGCCGGCATCGCGCGTCGCGACACGGCAGTCCGCCGGGAAGAGCGGCATCGCGCCACATTCCCCGTGGAGGGCGCGCTGCGCCGGACGCCCCGGGAATTCACCACACTCGACGAGCCCGGAGCGGAGCGCCTGCGGCGGCTGGAGGCGGGCCTCGCCGTCATACAGAAGGACTTCCCCGGGATGGAGACCGGCGTCGATCTGTGCCGGCTCTCGTGCGCATTACTGGAGGGCGCCTGGCGCGAGCGCGCCGCAGGCCCGGACGCACCCGCATACGACGACATGTGCGGCTGTGCGCTCTGCGCCCACTTGCCCGAACCGCTCCCCCGCGGGCTGGAGGACTACGACTGGCGCAGGAGCGACGGACGCCCGCTGAGGGTCAAGACCTGGCCCGAGCGTAAGGAACTCGACAGCGTGCTGACCGGCGGCTGGGTGTGGACCCGGAAGATGAACGACTCCGAACGGGACCTCGGCCTCCGCTTCCGGCACCAGGACGACATCCTGGTACTCCACGAGTACAAGCGCGTCGAGGCGGCGATCGAGGTGTCCGAGAGCGCCCGGCGCGTGCGGCGGGGGCTCGCGCGGGACCGCACGAGCAACGGGGCACGCGCTCTGCTGTGCGGACTCTACGCCGCCTACAAAAGGTCGGTCGACGAGTACTGGCTCGACCGGCATGTGGCGGGCACGGTCGCACTCCCCCAACGCACGCCGCTCGACAAGCCGTCCTACTCCCTGCTCCAGCTCATGGACTGCCTGTTCTGGCACGTCTCGCCGGACGAGGAGCTGTGGCAGGAGGAGCACCTGGCGGCGCTGGTCCTGTGCCGTGTGCTCAACGACATGACCGACGTACGCGCCGACGCGGTCACCGGCGAGGCCAGCAACTTCTGGCTGAGCTCCATGTCCACCCACGACAAGGCGCTCTACGGCGCCTGCGTCCTCGCGCTCCTCAAATACGGATGCCTGCCGGAATCCCACGACCTGCGCTGGAACTCCTGGCTGATGAACACCACCGTCGTCTGGGAAGGGCTGACGGGCCGGCACGCCCTGTGGTTCGACGGGATCACCGACGGCCTCCGCACACGGGAGGACTGCCTCCTGTGCGGCATCGAGCCCAACGCCTGCACCGGCCTGCTGACCGAGGGGGTTGCGCTGGAGGTCGGCGACATCCCGCTGGTGGAGCACCTCGGTGCCGCGGCGGCCGCCCTCTCGGCGCGCTGCCGCCGGGAGCAGCCCGCCGTCTGGCGGCTCTTCGACCGTGAACTGGCCGCGTTCGAGGCGCTGCACGGGGAGTGGCGCGGCAACGTCGGTTCGGTCTGGGAGATCCTGCGCCGCACCTACATCGCCGGAGTCCGGGCGTGTCTGGCCGGTGGCCGGGGTGCCCGCGCGGTCCAGACCGATTCCGGGGAGGTGGGTGCGGACCTGTTCCACACCCTGCACCGGCCGCCCGCCTGCAAGGAGGACACGGCTCTGCTCTCCTACATGTTCGGCTGCGCCCATCCGCACTTCCTGTGGAACGCCCAGGGCTACGCGCCGTCCGCGGTCGCCGGCGACTGGCTGGACGGCTGAGCCCCGGCCTGCGGCCACCGGGCAGCGCGCAGGCCGCGGTGCCGGTGGACGCGGGTGCCGCACCCGTCGCCGGTCCGGCGGCGCACCCGGTCGCCACCCCGTGCCGGGCCTCGGAGACCAGCCGGGCACAGCTGATCTCCTCGGTCTCGTCGCGGAGCGCGACGGCGTCCGGACACCTCTCGGCGGCATCGAGCATCGCGCTCCATACGTCGCCGGGCGGTTCGCCCTGCGCGGGAACCATTCCACACCTCCACGCCCGCGGAATTCCCGGGCTCGCTCCTTGTGAGATGCCCGCTCCGTCTCCGGGAAAAGCAGAGCGGAGAAGCAAGCGGAAAGACGTGAAATAGAGCTGGGAACACTCTGCTCCGTTTCCGGGCGCAGCGCGCCCGGTCCGGGAAACCTCCGGAGTTCACCGAGCCGAGGCAGCTCGGCGACCCGGCCCACTATCGCGGCGGCACCGAGCAGCGTGGTGTAAGAATTTTCGATCCGGACCCAGCACCGAAGGAGCGACCGGACACATGGCGAGCCGCCCGCGGCACTCCCTGCGCCAGGCATTACGGCATCTGGCTGTCCTACGGGAGCGGAATTTCCGCATCTTCTTCATTGGTTACACCACCTCGATGCTCGGCACCGCCATGGCGACGGTCGCGCTCGCGTTCGCCGTCCTGGAGGCCACCGGCTCGCTCTCCGACCTCAGCTTCGTGATGGCGGCGCGCATCGTGCCGCTCGTCGCCCTCCTGCTGGGCGGAGGAGTCCTCGGCGACCGGCTGCCCCGCCGCCTGATCATGCTGTGCTCCGACTGGCTGCGCGCATTGACCCAGGGTGCGTTGGCAGTACTGCTCCTGACCGGCTCGGTCCGGCTGTGGCAACTCCTCCTGCTGGCCGCGCTCGGCGGCGTCGGCGAAGCCTTCTTCAAGCCCTCCTTCGACGGACTGGTGCCGCACGTGGTCTCCCCCGCGCGGCTGCCGGACGCCAACACCATGATCGGCCTGGGCAACTCGGTGGCCGGCGTGGCGGGCCCCGCACTCGCGGGGGTACTGGTGACGCTGGCCTCCCCCGCCACGGTGCTGATGGTGGACGCCGGAACCTACGCCTTGTGCGCCCTGTTCCTGATGCGGCTGCACGTCCCTCCGTCGCGGGCGGCGGTCGTCGGCACCGGCGTGCTGCGCGAACTGCGCGACGGCTGGGGGGTGTTCACCGCGCACCGGTGGCTGTGGACGGTGACGCTGCAGTTCACCATGTTCAACTTCGTGGTCTGGGCGCCGTATCTGGTGCTCGGACCGGCCGCCGCGGACGAGAGTTACACCGGAGCCGGCTCGTGGGGCGCGATCGTGGCGGTCTACGGCCTCGGCTCCGTCCTCGGCGGGCTGCTCCTGCTCGGCCGGCGGCCCTCGCGACCACTACTGGTCACCACCCTGGTCACAGTGCTGTGGGCGGCCCCCTCCGCCGCGCTGACCGCCGGGGCGCCGCTCGGCGTGGTGTGCGCCGGTGCGCTGTGCGCGGGGGTGGCCAACTCGGTCTTCAACGCCTTGTGGATGACGACCATTCAGCAGTACGTGCCGCGTGAGGCGCTCTCCCGGGTGATGTCGTACGTGTCGTTCGGTGCCTACTCCATCGGCCCGCTCGGCCTTGCACTGGCCGGACCACTGGCGGAGCGTACGAGCATCTCGACAGTGCTGGCCGTCGGGGTCTGCTGGCAGGTGGCCGCCAATGCCTTCGTCCTCTCCCTGCCGTCCGTGCGCGGAGTGCGGCTGATCAGCGCGAAAGGTGGCGCACCGCCCGCAAAGCCCGCCCGGGAGCCCACACCCCAGGGCGGACCCCCGGCCTGACCGTGCGCTTCCGGGCGGCCGGACGAAGTCCGCCTCCCCTCCCGCGGGGGGGGCGCGGTCGGAGGCTGGAGCAACTCCGTGCCGCCGTCGACGGCGAGCACCTGCCCGGTGATGTAGCGGGCGCCGGGAAGTTCTTCGGCCAGTTTCTCACCGGCCCCGGTCGAGCTGCTCGAATTGACGACGACACGCATCCCGCTTTCCGTCAGACGGCGGGCCACGGCAGCGCCGATCCCGGAGGAAGAGCCGGTGACCAAGGCGATTCGACGTTCCTTCTCCATCTGCTGCCAGTCTCCTCCGCCGCGCGCCGCATGGAATGTGCGCAGGACCCTGACAGGGCTCCGGGGAAAGGAAGGGTGGAATTCCGGCCCCCTCGGGAACGCGACGGGGGCCGCTGCGGGCGCGGGAGCCGTCTCAGGAGGTGCGGCCGATGGTGCCCGGCCGCAGCCCCCGAGGTGCGGGGGCTCACCGGGAAGAGAACGGCTGCGCCCAGGGCTCGTCCTCCAGCAGCAGTCCGTTGGCCAGGCAGCTGATGGTCCGGTACCAGCCGATCAGCACGAGGAGCTCCAGCAGTTGCACGTCCTCGTAGTGGGCCCGCAGCGCGGTCCAGGCGGGCTCGGTCAGCCGTGCCGTCTCGTGCAGTTCGTCGACGGCGTCCAACAGCGCCGCCTGCCGGGGTGTGAAGACCGGATCGGCCGCCGCGCCGGGGTCGACGGTGGCACGCAACTGCTCGGGGCCGAGTCCGGCCTGCCGGGCGAGGGTTGCGGCGTGCACACCCCACTCGTAACCGCAATCCGCACGTGCCGTCACCCGCGCGATGACGAGCTCGCGGTCGACGGCGGGCAGGGAGCCGTGGCCGAGCAGACCGGCGCCCAGCGCGAACATCCGGGAGGCGAGCGCGGGGTTGCGGTGCAGCACCCGGAAGAGCACGAGGGGCTCGTGCGGCACTCCCGGGGGCATCCAGCGATCCAGTGCCCCGGCGACGTCGGCGGGGTACGGAGGAGTGAGCGGTTCGATACGCGGCACAGCGCCTCCCTGCTTCGATTTTCGAACCACTATGCTGCTTCGAAAGGCGAAGCACAAGAGAAGGGAGCCAGGAGTGGACATCGGAGCCGCAGCACCCCGGCCCGGCACACCGGTCCGCGGATCCGCATCGGGCCGCCCGATCATGGCAGCCCTCGACCTGCTCGGACGCCGCTGGACCATGCGCATCGTCTGGGAACTCAGCCAGGGCCCGGCCGGCTTCCGGGAGCTCCAGCGCCGGTGCGAGCGGATGTCCTCCAGCGTGCTGAGCACCCGGCTGGAGGAGCTGGCCCGGGCCCGGCTGCTCACCCTGCGGGACGACGGCTACCACTTGACGCCGCTCGGCGAGGAACTCGTCGACGCCCTCAGCCCGCTCGGCGACTGGAGCCGCCGGTGGGCGGCGGCAGCCGACGCCTGAGGCCGCGCCCCGCACGGCCGATGAGGCCACGGTCGGTCGCCCTGGCCCGGCAGCCGGCACCGCCGCGGAGCCGCCCGCGGCACAGCTCCCGGGGCGGTGACGGCGGCGGGGGCGCCGGTACCGCGCGCTCAGACCGCCGGCGACCAGTCGGGGCGGCGCCCCAGGTAGCGGAGCAGTTCGCCGCTCGGCCCCTCGGCGGCCGAGGCGCCCGCCGGGTCGGTGCCGGGCTCCAGCGCCGGTGCGTAGGCGCCGAAGTTCCGGAGCGGTTCGACGATCTGCCGGGCGGTCGGCAGCACGGCCGCGGCCAGGTCCGCGGTCAGCGGCGAGGGCCGCCCGAGCGCGACCGCGATGTCCCAGGCGTGCACGGCGGCGTCGAGTGCGCAGGCTCCCCGGCCGAGCTCCGGGGTCATCGTGTTGGGCGGCACCGGCACCCGCACCTCCTCGGCGGCGGCGGGCACCTCCGCCCAGGCGGCGGCCGCCGCGGTGAGCGCCGGCTCCAGCAGCACCCCGGGCTCGTCGCCGAGCTCGCCCGAGGGGGCGAAGGGGTCCTCGGCCGGGCCGGGGCCTCCGGTCAGGAAGGCGGCGAAGGCGAGCTGGTCGCCCACCGCGTGCTGCAGGACCTGTGCGACGTCCCACTTCCCGCAGGGTGTCGGCAGCCGCAGGTCCGCCGGGCCGGCCCCGCGCACCGCCGCGCGCAGCGCCTGGTGCGCCTGCTCCAGTACGAGTCGTCCGGTCACGGTCTTCTCCATCCGTTCGAGGTTCACAGGCTGTTCGAGGTCACAGGTTGTCCGGGCTGTTCACAGGCTCTCGAAGAACGCCACGAGGTCGTCGGCCAGCGTCCCGGGGGCGACGTGGTGCAGGTAGTGGGTGGGCTCCGGATGCACCGTCCAGAATCGGATGTCGCCGTGGTCGCGCTCGGCGAACCGGCGGATTCCGTAGAAGTCGCCCACGGATCCGGACAGCCCGAGCGGCACCGTCGTCCGGCCGTCCGGCCGGGGCGCCTTGGCGTTCTCGTGGTACAGCCGGAGCGCGGATCCCGCGGTCCGGGTGAACCAGTGGATCGCGGCGGTGGTCAGCACGAAGTCGTCGTCGAGTTCCTCGCCCAGCAACTGGTCCAGCCAGCCCAGCAGTCCCGCCGGCGAGTCCAGCAACGCGTGCGCGAGGGTCTGCGGCTGCTGCGCGTGCACCTGGTTGAAGGCCGACTTGTGCTCCATGAACCAGTTCAGGTTCTCGAGCGCCTGCCGCTCCTCGTCGGTCAGTCCGGCCAGTTCGGCCGGATCACCCGAGGGGAAGGAGAAGACCTGGGTGACGTGGGTGCCCACGACGCGCTCCGGAGCGGCCCTGCCCACCTCGACGGAGATCATCGACCCCGCGTCGTTGCCCGCCGCGCCGTACCGTCCGTAGCCGAGTCGCCGCATCAGGGTGTCCCAGGCACGGACGATCCGCCGGTTGTCCCAGCCCTGCTCGGTGGTCGGGCCCGAGAAGCCGAAGCCGGGGATCGACGGGATCACCAGGTGGAAGCCGCTCGCGGTGAGAGGGGCGACGATGTTCTCGAACTCCACGACCGAGCCGGGCCACCCGTGGGTCAGCAGCAGCGGCAGCGCGTCGGCGTGTTCGGAGCGGACGTGCAGGAAGTGCACCCGCTGCCCGTCGATCCGGGTGGTGTACTGCGGGTGGCGGTTGAGCCGCTCCTCCTGGGCCCGCCAGTCGTAGCCGTGCCGCCAGTACTCCACCAGGTGCCGGACCCGGTCGGTCGTCACACCGTGGTCCGGGCCGGGGGCCGGATCGGCGAACCTGGTCGCCGCGAGCCGGGCGGCGAGAGCGTCCGTCTCACTTCTGGGGATCTCGATCCGGAACCGCCGTATCGCCGCGTCCTCGCGGGTGTCCTCGCTCATGCAATCCATCATTCCGCCCGCTCCGACCTGGAACAACGCCCGATCGCAGCACGACCGTGATGCCAGACGAAACGATCACCGGGACGCGGCTGCGGGTCCGTCGGCGAGCCAGCCGCCCGCCCGGGCGAACGCGGCGGCCTCGTCGACGAACGACTGGCCGAGCGCGTGCCGCGTCGCGGCGGCCCACACCGGGCGGATCGGCATCGACGGCAGCCCCAGCAGCGGCAGCACGACCACGCCGGGGCGGTGGTAGGCGTCGAGCAGCGAGCTGAACGTCAGGTGGACGAGACGCTGTTCGGCGACCAGCGGCAGCACGTCCTCGATATTACGCGAATCGGGCCGCCGGAACGAGAGCTTCCGGCCTCCGGGGGTGATGGCGGGGGCCCAGGCGTCCCCGTACCACTTCGGCAGGCTGGGGTAGATCAGTTCGTGCTCGGCCAGGTCCTCCACGTGCACCGTCGCGCCCCCGGCGAGCGGGTGGTCGACGGACATCATCACCGTACGCGGCGTGCGCTGCAGCACCGGCCCGACGACCAGTTCGGGGAGCGGCGCCGATTCCACCCGCATCCAGGTCACGAACACGTCGACGGGCCAGCGCCCCTCCGCCCCGATCCAGTCGAACAGGTCCACTGTCGGGTGGGCCGACTGCACGATCCGGGCAGCCGGGAATCTGCCCTCGAACGCCTCGACGAGCGCCGGGGGCACCTTCTCCGGAAGGGTGGTGGAGAAGCCCCTTGCCGCCCTGCCCGGCGGCTTCCCGCACCTCGGCGACCGCCCGCTCGATCCGGATGTACGCCGCCCGCAGCTCGGCGAACAGGTGCTCACCCGAGGGGGTCAGCCGCACTCGCCTGCTCGTCCGCTCGAAGAGTGGGGTCCCCGCCCGGCGCTCCACGGTACGGACCAGGGTGCTCACCCGCGAGGTCGAGAGCGTCAGCCGCTCCGCCGCCCGGCCGAAGTGCAGTTCCTCGGCCACCGCCAGGAACGCCTCGATCTCCCGCATCTCCAGACCCATATCACCAACGCCCCCCCGAATCGCCGCACGTACGAACCGGCATGCTCATCCGGTATCCAGGAACGCGGATGCGATTGCGGGGTTCGCCGACGACCGGCACGTACCGGCACCTGGAGCGGGCGGATCCACGGATACCCGAAGCGGGCCCCTCCGGCCCTCCGGCCGACGCGCGCCGTCCCGGTGCCGCGCGGACGGCGCACCCGCACCGCCCGTCAGGCGGCGGCCCGCGGACCGGACCCCGTGAGCAGACGGTGGTGCAGGGCCCGTACCTCGTCGAGGAGTTCGGGCACCGGTCCTTCCACGACGGCGTCCGGCACCACCTGGGTGACCGGCAGGGGGGCGACCGGTGCGGCGGGGACGCCCCATGCGGCGAGCCAGTCGGCCAGTTGTGCGCCGGAGGCCACATACACGATCCGCCCGAGGCCCACCCAGCCGTGGGCGGCGGCGCACATGGCGCAGTGCTCGCCCGAGGTGTAGACGGTGGCCGCGGCCCGCTCCTCGGGGGTCAGGTGCTCCGCGGCCCAGCGGGCGAGGGCGAACTCGGGGTGCTGGGTGCGGTCGCCGCCGGCCACCTGGTTGCGGCCCTCGCCCAGCACGACGCCGTCTCCCCCGACCAGTACGGAGCCGAAGGGCTCGTCGCCCGCTTCCAGTGACTCCGCCGCCAGGTCCACGCAGCGCCGCAGGTGCCGAAGGTCGATGTCGTTCGTCACGCGGCCACCTTAGCGAGCGTTCGGGCCCGCCGGGCTCGGCGGGAGCATGCCCGGGTGCGGCCGCGCTCGCGGGGCGCGGAGTCTACGGCGTCCCGGTCAGGCGCCGCCGGGTGCGTGCGGGAGCAGAGGGGGGCAGGCCGTCGATGATCTGGGCGAGCGAGGTCGCGGCCAGACTGCGCCGCCAGGCCTCGTGGGCTTCGGCCATCTTCTCGGCGAGCACGCAGGGGCTCCGGCACTCCTCGTCGGGCAGCGCTCCGCGCCCCTGCCGGCGGATCTCACGGCACTCGTACGGCGCGGAGGGACCGTCGACGGCCTCGACGATGTGCAGGAGTGTGATTTCGGAAGCGGGCCGGGCCAGCCGGAACCCGCCGCGCGGGCCCGTCGTCGCCGCCAGCACACCGGCCCTGACCAGCGCTTGGAGTTGCTTGGCAAGGGAGGCCGCCGGCAGGTCGAAGTACTGGGCGAGGTGTGCCGCCGACGCGGTGGTCCCGGCCTCGAGCTGCGCCAGTGACGTGGCGCAGTGCAACAGCCATTCCGTACTCACAGGCAGCTTCATGATCCCGAGCATATCTCAGATATTGCGGAACTATTTAGTCCTGGATAAGGTCCGCGGCAGCACACGAGACAGAGGAGAGTTCGCCATGCGGACCATGCGCATCGCCGTCGCCGGAGCGACGGGGAACATCGGAGCCCTCACGGTCACCGCTCTGGAGAAGGCCGGGCACCACGTGGTGCGCATCAGCCGCTCTCTCGGCGTGGACCTGCTCTCCGGCGACGGCCTCGACGACGCCCTCACCGGCGTCGAGGCCGTCGTGGACACCACGAACTGCACGGCCACCGACCGGGATGAAGCCGTCGCCTACCTCGGGACCACCACCAGGAACCTGCTCGCAGCCGGGGAACGGGCCGGCATCCGCCACCACGTGCTGCTCTCGATCGCCGGCGTCGACCGCGTCGAGGGCAACGCGCACTACGCCGGCAAACGCGAGCAGGAGCGCCTCGTGGCCGAGGGCCCGGTTCCGTGGACGATCGTTCCGGCCACCCAGTTCCACGACTTCGCCGCGATGGTGACGAGCTGGACCGAGCAGGACGGCACCGCCGCCATCGCACCCCTGCTCGTCCAGCCGATCGCACCCGGAGACGTGGCCGGCATCCTCGCCGAAATCGCCACGGGTGCGCCGCAGGGGCGCTACCGCGAGGTCGCGGGGCCAGAGCCGCAGGACCTGGTGGACATGGCCCGGCGCACGAACGACGCACGCGGCCACACGGTCACGCTGGTACCGACGTGGGCGTCGCTGTTCGGCCCGGCGATGGCCGGCGAGGTCCTCCTGCCCCGTGCGGATGCCCGCATCGCGCCGACCACCTTCGACGAATGGCTCGCAGCGCAGCGGTAGCCGTCCCGCAGGATTCCCGCTGATGTATTGACGGCCATTCACTCGACCCCCAGCATGAATACACCCATGCAGAACCGGCCGGGCTACTACAGGAAGAGCCGTCCGGACCGGCGGAGGAAAGGTGCGGCGGATGGCGGGAGTGGTGGAGCGGCGTTCGATCGACGTCGTCCCGGACGCGGAACGACACGGCAGGGCATTCAGCCAGTTCACCCTCTGGCTGGGCGCCAATCTCCAGATCACCGCCGTGGTGACCGGCGCCCTCGCCGTCGTCTTCGGGGCACCGGCCTTCTGGGCGGTGGCCGGCCTGCTGCTGGGCAACCTGCTCGGCGGGGCGGTCATGGCGCTGCACTCCGCGCAGGGGCCCCGGCTGGGACTGCCGCAGATGATCTCCAGCCGGGCCCAGTTCGGAGTACGGGGCGCGGTGGTGCCGCTGGCCCTGGTCGTCGTGATGTACATCGGCTTCTTCGCCAGCGGAAGCGTGCTGGCGGGCCAAGCCGTCGGCGAGCTGACACACCTCGGCGAAACCCCGGGCATCGTGCTGTTCGCCACCGTCACCGCCGTGGCCGCAGCCGTCGGATACCGGATCATCCACGCGCTGGGCAGGGTGGCGAGCCTGGTGTGCGCCCTTGCCTTCGTCTTTCTCGGAGCCCGGCTGCTGGAGCGCGCGGACCTGTCCGGACTGCTGGCCGAGCGGGAGTTCTCCTTCCCCCTCTTCCTGCTGGCGGTCTCGCTCTCCGCCTCCTGGCAGCTGGCCTTCGGCCCGTACGTCGCCGACTACTCGCGCTACCTCCCGCGTTCGACCTCGGCCCGCGCCACGTTCTGGTGGACGCTGGGTGGTTCGGTGCTCGGCTCCCAGTGGTCCATGACCTTCGGCGCCCTGGCCGCAGCGGCTGCCGGTCCGGCGTTCGTGGGGCACGAGGTGAGCTACGTCGTGGGGCTGGGCGGCGCCGGACTCATGGCCTCGCTGTTCTACTTCGTCATCGCCCTGGGGAAGCTGACCATCAACGTCCTCAACACCTACGGCGGATTCATGTCGATGGTGACCGGCGTCAGCGGCTTCCGGGGGCAGCGCGAGCTGGGGCCGCGGGCCCGGGCCGGGTACATCGCCGTCATCATGGCCGCCGGCACGGCGGTGGCACTGGCCGGCAAGGACAGCTTCCTGACCTCCTTCAAGGACTTCCTGCTCTTCCTGCTCACCGCGTTCACACCGTGGTCGGCCATCAATCTGGTGGACTACTACCTGATCGCCAGGGAGCGCTACGACCTGCCGGCGCTCAGCGACCCGCACGGGCGGTACGGCGCGTGGCGCTGGAGGGCCCTCACCGTCTACGGCGTCGGCCTCTGCGTGCAGTTCCCGTTCCTCGCCACGCACTTCTACACCGGACCGCTGGTGGATCCGCTCGGCGGCGCGGACATCTCCTGGCTCGTGGGGCTCGCCGTGCCCGCCGCCCTCTACTGGCTGCTGTGCCGCAACGACACGGCCCACATCCCGGAGCGGACCGTCCTGACCCCGCCCGGCGACAGTGGCCCCGCGCCGGAGGCCGCACCGGTGGCGGCACAGCCGCCCGGGTGAGGAACGGCCCGCGCGGCCGCCGGGCCGCCACGACGCTCCGGAGGACGAGCCGGTGGCAGCCGGCCCGGTGCGCGTCCCGGGCTTCCCCCGGGGCGCGCCTCACCGTGCAGCGCCGGGCCCGCCGAATCCGGGGCTGTCGAATCCCGGGGACGAGAAGCGGGGGCCGGCACGGCCCCGGGGCCCGGCCTGTTCGGATCCGGAGGGGGTGCCGGGGTCCGCGGCGTCGAGCAGGCGGTGGTGGAGGTAGGGCAGCACCGCGCGCTCCAGCAGCGCCGCGCGCCAGGCCGCACGTGCCGCTTCCTCGGCGGCGGACCGACGCGCCGGCCCGGAGCGGCTGCGTGCCGCGACGGCGAGGCGTCCGAGCCCCAGCGAAGCCGTCACCGCCGCGACTCCCGCTCCGGCCCAGCCGGTCACCACCAGCGAGGCGCCCGCGGACTGTTGCACACCGACGAACATCAGAAGATAGCCGAGGACGAGGAAGATCACCGCTGCCGCGCCCGCGGTCAGGGGGACGAGGACGGCGAGCGCGGCCACCAGGTCGCCGCCCGGCCCCGCGGCAGCGCGGGACGGCGTGTGGGACGGCGCGTCCGGCACGTCGCGCGCCGTCCGCACCCTGCACCACTCGCGGTGCTCGGCCGCCGCCTGCGGCCAGAGGTCCTCGACCGCCTCGTGCGCCCAGCCCCGCAGCCGCTCCGCAACCGCCGGGGGTGCATTCCGCAGTGCCTCGCCGAGCGCCCCGGACCGCAGGGCCTCTTCGACCACCCGCGCGTACTCGGCCCGTTCCTCGGGTCCGATGGGGGAACCCGTCCTCCCCGCGATCGGCGGCGCTCCCATTACTCTTCCTCTCGAAGTACCGACGGAGACCACGAAAATCTACAGACGTGTAGAAGATACTGGGTGAGCGGCACCACGGCCACACCGCCGCCCGGCGGGCGGATCCGGTTGGCAACTCCCCGGCAGGGGCCGCGAGGAGCAGCGGAAGGAGCGAGACGTTGGTCGGCACAGGCGGCACTGACAGCCCCGACGGCACGGCGCGGGAGCCGGGGCGCCGACGCGGCCAGGGTGAACTGGAGGCCGTCGTCCTGGAAGCCCTGCACGGCGCCGGCGAACCGGTCACCGCCGCCTGGGTGCGGGAGCGGCTGGGCGGCGACCTGGCGTACACCACCGTGGTCACGATCCTCACCCGGCTCCTGGCCAAACAGGCGGTCACCCGGCGGAAGTCCGGCCGCTCGTTCCTGTGGTCCCCCGCGGCCGACCCGGCGGGACTGGCGGCCAACCGGATGCGGCAGGTGCTCGACGGACAGAGCGACCGCGGAACCGTGCTGACCCGCTTCGTCTCCGGGCTGTCCGACGACGACGAGCGGCTGCTGCGCCGCCTGCTGCGCCGGACCGCCGGCGAGGGCGCCCACGCCCGCGGCGCGGAACCCGAGGGCGGGTGACCCGTGGGGTTCTTCGTCCTGCTCCCGCTGGTGCTGCCGGTGACCTCCTGGCCCGCGGCCCGGCTCGCCGAGCGGCATCTGCACCCGCGGGCGGCGACCCGGCTGCTCACCGGACTCGGCGTGGTGCTGGCCCTGTGCAGCACCGTCTGCCTGGGGCTGCTGGTCGTGGTGGGAACGGCCCAGCTTCCGGGGAATCCGCTGCCCGACGCCTGGTCCGACCCCGAGGTACGGGCCGCGGTCCCCTACGACGAAGCCCTGGGCCAGGTGTCGATCCCCGCGCTCGGACTGCTGTGCGCCGCCGCCACAGCCACCCTGGTACGGCACGGGCACACCAGGCGGCGCACGAGGCGGGCGCTCCGGGGGCTGCGCCGCTCACCCGTCGCGGTCCTCCCGGACCGTAGCCCCTACGCCTTCGCGCTGCCGGGCGGCCGCGGCGACCGGGCGCGCGTCGTCGTCTCCACCGGGATGCTGGAGGCGCTGGAGCCGGCCGAACGGCGCGCCCTCTTCGCCCACGAGCGTGCACACCTGGCGGCCCGCCATTCCCGCACCCTGCTGCTGGCCGAACTCGCGGCAGCCGCCCACCCCTTCCTCCGCCCGCTGCGCGCCGCCGTCGCCTTCGGCGTGGAGCGCTGGGCGGACGAGGAAGCCGCACGTCAGGTCGGCGACCGGGTGCTGACCGCCCGTGCCGTCGGCAAGGCCGGGCTTCTCATGCGGCGCAGCCCCGCGCCGACGGTGCCCGCCGCCGCGGGTGGCGGACCGGTGCCCCGGCGGGTACGGGCACTGCTGGCTCCTGCCCCGGCAGCCGGGCTGCTGCCCAGGCGCGGGACGGCCGCCGGACTCGTCGCCGGGCTGGCCGCCTGGTTCGCCGCCGCGGGAGCTGCCGTCTCCGCCCTCTCCTCGGCGAACGCCGCCATCGCGCTCGCCGTCATCCTGCACGCGGCCACTCCGCTGTGAGTGCCGGCCGGCGAGCGCCCTCCGCCCGTTCCACGGGAGCGGCCGGGTTCGGTTGCCACCCGGCGGCACGGGCACCGCAACCGACCGCCGCGGATCAGCCCGGCACCGCGCTGTCGTCGCCGGCGTGCTCCTCGGCGGCGGCCCTGGGCCGCACCTGGCCGACCAGGTGCTCGGCCAGGGTGTCCAGGACCGCGGCTGCCTCCTGCCCACCGCCCAGCACGAGGTAGTTGAGCGTGAGCCCGTCGATCACCGAGGTCAGATAGCGCACCAGGATCTCGGCCGGAACCACGGGCACGAGGTCGAGCTCTGTGCACAGGTGGTCGAGGAGTTGCCGGTTGGCGGCGGCGTACTGCTCGTACTGGCGCTCGGCCAGGTATGCGAAACCGGGCCGGCGCAGTGCGTACTGGGTCAATTCGTAGGTGAGCATGTGCTCGGCGGGATGGGCGCGCACATGGTCCCAGTAGGTGCGCAGCGCGGCCACGACGCTCTCGTGCACGTCGCGGCCCGGCCTGAGGTGCTCGGCGACCGGGGTCACCGAGTGCGCGGTGATGGTGTGCATCACAGCCTCGACCAGTGCCTGCTTGGATTCGAAGCAGTAGTGGAAGACGCTGAGCGAGACCCCGGCCTCCGCACAGATGGAACGCGTGGTCGTCTGCGCGACGCCGTCCCGGGTCATCACGCGGATCGCCGCCTCGACCAATTGCCTGCGCCGCTGAGCCGACGGCAACCGTCCCATGGTCCCCTCCTCCTGAGGCCGGGTCCGGGCCCGTGGTGCCTCTCGTTCGGATCGTGCCGGGCACGCGCTCGCGGCGAGCCGGTGCGCGGCCACCCTCGCCCCGGTACTGCTCCGCGACGCCGACCGAGCCCCACGGGCCCGCGCACCGTACCCCGCACCCCGGCCGGTCCGGTCCGGCCCGGCGAAGGTCGCGGCCGCGGCCGAATGCGGTGAAGACTCCGTGGACCCGGCGCGGAGGAACGGAGACGGGCGGGTGCGGCAGGCACCGAAGCGGCGCGGCAATGTCGGGTTTTGACGTACTCGCGCCGGAATTGCGCCGAGCGGGAACGGACAGAGCACGACGTGAGGATGCGTCAGGCGCCGCACCGGTTCAAGCGTCCGGGACGATTGACCTGATGATCCGGCGGCTGCATCCTTCCGGTCACGGGACGGGGGGAGGCCCGGCCTCGCGCCCCCCGTCGAGCAGCGATCGCCTGAGGGGGCATCAGATGCGAAAACGGTGGACCGGTCTGGTCACGGCAGCGTGTCTTGTGGTGACAGCCGCGCCCTCGCTCGCGGTCGCCGCTCCCGCCGCCCCGGCACCGCACGAGCGGACCTCTGCGGCGGACGGGGAGGTCACCGACTACTGCCAGGGGCAGTGCCACGACATCCTGCCGCCGGGCGAGAACGGCTCGGCCACCGCGGCCCAGATCATCCTGAACAAGATCACCGGTGCCAAACCGAAGCACACCGACGACCAGTTGGGCCCGTACGCCGACCTGGTGGACGAGTACACCGGACTGACCAACGGAAAGCTCAGCACCTTCTTCAACGACGCCTCCTTCGGAGTCCCCGACGACCAGGTCGAGAGCAGGAAGCGACCGGGCGGCCGCGACGACGTCACCATCACCCGCGACAGGTCCGGGATTCCGCACATCAAGGGGACGACCAGGTTCGGCACCGAGTACGGCGCGGGTTACGCGGCGGGCCAGGACCGGCTGTGGATGATGGACGTCTTCCGGCACATCGGACGCGGCGAGCTGTCCTCCTTCGCCGGCGGAGCCGAGGGCAACCGGCAACTGGAGCAGCAGTTCTACCTGGGCGGCGCCTACCGGGAGAGCGAACTGGCGGCACAGGTGGACCGGGTGCGCAACTCGGGGCCGCGGGGCGAGCAGGCGTACCAGGACGTCACCGCCTACCTCGAGGGACTCAACCGGTACATCAGCGACGCGAAGAAGGGGCTGTACTTCCCCGGCGAGTACGACCTGACCGGCAACGCCGACATCTTCACCGGCGACGGGATCGAACCGTTCGAGGCGACCGACCTGGTCGCCATCGGCACCGTCATCAGTGCGCTGTTCGGCTCCGGAGGCGGCAACCAGGTCGCCGCCGCGCTGGTCAAACAGGCGGCCGAGCGCAAGTACGGGAAGGAGGAGGGGGAGAAGGTCTACCGGGCCTTCCGCATGCAGAACGACCCCGAGGCCGACCTCACCCTCCACGACGGCCAGCGGTTCGACTACGCGGCCTCTCCCGAGAATCCCCGCGCGGTGGCCATGCCCGACCCGGGTTCGGTGAGCAGGCAGCAGGTGGTCTACGACCCCACCGGCTCGGCCGCCGACGGGCAGGCGGCGCAGCGGAAGTCCGGCACGGACGCGGTGGGCACCGGCGCGGCGGCCGAGTCGGCGCGGGAGCGGTCGGCCACCGCCGAGGCCAACGTCCGGCACAAGCCGGAACTCGCCCGGGCCGAGGACGCGATGTCGGACGGCGTGCTGCCGAAGGATCTCTTCGCCCGCAAGCACGGCATGTCGAACGCCCTGGTGGTGTCCGGCAAGCACACCGACACCGGCAACCCGGTGGCCGTGTTCGGCCCGCAGACCGGCTACTTCGCGCCCCAGCTGCTGATGCTCCAGGAGCTCCAGGGCCCCGGACTCAGCGCCCGCGGCGCCGCGTTCGCCGGGCTCAATCTGTACGTGCAGCTCGGCCGGGGCCAGGACTACGCCTGGAGCGCCACCTCGGCGAACCAGAACATGACCGACACCTACGCCGTCGACCTGTGCAACACCGACGGCAGCCCGGCGACGAAGGACTCCAGCGGGTACATGTTCCACGGCACCTGCACTCCGATGGAGAAGCTCGTCCGCAAGAACGCCTGGAGCCCGACCGTGGCCGACGGCACCAAAGCCGGCTCCTACAAGCTGGTGGCGCACCGTACGGCCTACGGGGTGGTCCGCTACCGCGCCACGATCGACGGCGACCCCGTGGCGTACACCACGCTGCGCTCCACCTACCGGCACGAGGTGGACACGCTGATCGGCTTCCAGATGTTCAACGACCCGGAGGCGGTGACCGGTCCCGAGAGCTTCCAGGAGGCCGCGTCCAGGATCGGCTACACGTTCAACTGGTTCTACGCCGACGCCCGGCACACGGCCTACTACAACTCCGGGCTCAACCCGACCCGCAGCCCGGGGGTGGATCCGAACCTGCCCATCAGGGCCGATGAGAGCACCGAATGGCGGGGCTGGGAGCCGGAGACCAACACCGTGCCCAACACGCCGGATGCGGAGCATCCGCAGGACATCGACCAGGACTACTACGAGTCCTGGAACAACAAGATCGCCAAGGGCTACACGGTGGCGGGTTTCGGCGACGGCCCCGTCTACCGCAGCAATCTGCTCGACCGCCGGATCACGTCCCTGATCAGCGACGGCGGGAAGGTCTCGCGGGCCTCCCTGACCCGCGCCATGGAGGACGCCGCGGTCACCGACCTGCGCGGCGAGGCGGTGCTCCCCGAACTGCTGAAGGTCATCGACACCGAGAAGGTCACCGACCCGGAGGTGAAGGAGGCCGTCGACGGCCTGCGCGGCTGGCTGGAGGACGGGGCTCGACGCAAGGAGACCGGGCCGGGCACCCGGACCTACGCGCACGCCGACGCGATCCGGACGCTGGACGCCTGGTGGCCGCTGCTGGTGAAGGACGCGTTCCGCCCCGGTCTGGGAGCGGACCTCTACGGCGCCCTGACCCACGCCCTGCAGATCGACGAGACGCCCTCCACCCCGGGCGACGGGGTGGCGCACAAGGGCTCGTCCTTCCAGCACGGCTGGTGGTCCTACGTGCACAAGGACCTGCGCAAGGTGCTCGGGGAAGAGGTGCCGGGGGCCGCGCCGAAGACGTTCTGCGGCGCGGGCCACGTGGCGCAGTGCCGGCACGTCCTGCTGAGCACTCTGGAGGAGGCCGCGCGCACCCCGGCGAAGAGCACGTACCCGGGCGACGACGTGTGCGAGGCGGGCGACCAGTGGTGCGCCGACTCCATCCGGCAGCGTCCCCTGGGAGGGATCACCGACGACCTGACCAACTGGCAGAACCGCCCGACCTACCAGCAGGTGGTGCAGTTCCCGGCCCACCGGTGAGGTGACCGGGGAGACGGAGGCGAGGGGGTACCGGCCCGGCCGGTGCCCCCTCGGCGGTGTGCCCGCCCGGCGGCACGGTCACTCGATGACGAGTTCCACCGGGATGTTGCCCCGGGTCGCGTTGGAGTAGGGGCAGACCTGGTGTGCCTGCTCGACCAGCGCGCGGCCCGTCTCGCGGTCGAGGCCGTCGGGCAGCTCGACCCGGAGGGTGACGGCGAGCGCGAAGCCTTCTCCCTGCTTCCCGATGGTGACCTCTCCGGTGACCGCGGCCTCGGAGACGTCGGCCTTCGCCTGGCGGCCGACGACGCCGAGGGCGCCGGCGAAGCACGCGGCGTATCCGGCGGCGAAGAGCTGCTCGGGGTTGGTGCCCTGGCCGTCGCCGCCCATCTCCCGCGGCGGGGCGAGCTGGAGGTCCAGCCGGCCGTCCGAGGCGACGGCGCGTCCCTCCCGGCCGTGCGTGGCGGTGGCGACTGCGGTGTAGAGCGCGTCCATGGAAAGACCATCCCTCTCGACGATGTGCGGCGGTGCGGCCGCTCCGGCCACCCGCGGACATATCGAAGCACACAATTAAATTGTGCACAACTCAAATGGTTCTGCCGGTAGGCTGGGGCCATGAACCAGGTGCCGACACCCCTGCCCCCGGACGCGGTGGAGGAGGACTTCCTCCGGCTGGACCGCCAGCTCTGCTTCTCCCTCAATGCGGCGTCCCGCGCGTTCGGCAGCGTCTACCGGGTCCTGCTCAAGGAGCTCGGCCTCACCTATCCGCAGTACCTGGTGATGCTCGTGCTCTGGGAGCGCGGCGAGGTGTCGGTGCGGGACCTGGGCGCGCGCCTGCGGCTCGACTCCGGCACCCTCTCCCCTCTCCTCAAGCGGCTGGAGTCGGCCGGACTCGTCCGGCGCGAGCGCTCCGCGCAGGACGAGCGCTCGGTCCGGGTGCACCTCACCGAGGAAGGCGGGCAGTTGCGCGAGCAGGCACTGCGCGTCCCGCGCCGGATCGCCGCGGCGGCGGGCTTCGACGCGGCGGAAGCAGCCGAACTGCGCACCCGCCTCGATCAGCTCACCCGGGCACTGGACGCGGCCGCCGAGGACGAGGCGGCCCTGCTGGACGGCGCGTCCGGCACCCGCCCGGCCGCCGGCTGACGCCGCGGCCCGTTCCCTTCGCCCGGTTCACTCCGGTAGCCCTCGGCGCATGGCCCCGCTGGAGGCGTTCCCGGGCAGCAGGGCCGGGACGGCGGGCACGGGACCGGAGCGGCGCCCGGGACCACCGGCGCGGCACGGCGTGCGGCCCGCCCGCTCAGTGGTGAAAGCCGGTCGCCTTCCGCTCGTCACGCTCCAACGGGCCCGGCTGCCGCCGAAGGTCGGGCAGGGACCGCTCCAGCGAGTCGAGCAGCAGGTCCGCCAGGTCGGCGGTGAAGCCGTTGCGGCAGACCACGCGCAGCACCGAGAGGTCCTGCCGGTTCGCCGGGAAGGTGTAGGCGGGCACCAGCCAGCCGTGCTCGCGCAGCCGCCGGGAGACGTCGAAGACGTTGTAGGCGGTGACGCCGGACGCCGTGGTGAAGGCGAACACCGGCAACTGGTCGCCCCACGTGAGCATCCGGAAGCCGCCGAGCGCGGCGATCCGCTCGGCCAGGCTGCGGGCCACGTCCCGGGCGGCCTGCTGCACCGCGCGGAAGCCGGTCCGGCCCAGCCGGAGGAAGGTGTAGTACTGCGCCGCGACCTGCGCACCGGGCCGCGAGAAGTTCAGCGCGAACGTGGGCATCTCGCCCCCGAGGTAGTTGACCCGGAAGACCAGTTCCTCGGGAAGGCTCTCCGCGTCGCGCCACAGCGCCCAGCCCACCCCGGGGTACACCAGCCCGTACTTGTGCCCCGAGGTGTTGATGGAGGCCACCCGCTCCAGCCGGAAATCCCACACCAGCCCGGGGTCGAGAAACGGCGCGACCATGGCGCCGGACGCCCCGTCGACGTGGACCGGCACATCGAGCCCGGTCCGCTCCTGCAGCGCGTCCAGGGCCACGCAGAGATCCTCGACGGGTTCGTAGGAGCCGTCGAAGGTGGAGCCCATGATGCCCACGACCCCGATGGTGTTCTCGTCGCAGAGCTCGGCCGCCCGCTGCGGGTCGAGATGGAAGCGCTCCCCCTCCATGGGCACCGTGCGCGGCTCCACCTCCCAGAAGTTGCAGAACTTCTCCCAGCACACCTGCACGTTCACCCCCATGACGAGGTTGGGCCGGGCGCCGGTGCGGAACCGGTCGGCGTTGCGCCGGGCCCAGCGGCGCTTGAGGGCCAGTCCGGCCAGCATGCAGGCCTCGCTGGACCCGGTCGTGGAGCAGCCCACCGCGCGCTGCGGATCCGGGGCGTGCCACAGGTCGGCGAGCATCGCCACGCAGCGGCGCTCCAGTTCGGCCGTGCGCGGATACTCGTCCTTGTCGATCATGTTCTTGGCGCTGCACTCCGTCATCAGCGCCTCGGCCCTCGGCTCCATCCACGTGGTGACGAATGTCGCCAGGTTCAGCCGGGCGTTGCCGTCCAGCATCAGCTCGTCGCGCACCAGTTCGTAGGTGGTCTCGGACGGCATTGGCCCGTCGGGCAGCCGGTCCACCGGCGGCACTGTCTCCATCGTCTCGGCGGGGTCGGCCACCGCGTGGAAAGGATTGATCGACAGCGTCCCGCGCCGCGGATCGGCGCGGCGATCCGCACCATGATGGACAGCCACAGGACTCCCTTCGCCGGACGCCAGTGGGCGGCACGACCGTATTCGAGCGCATGCGGAGGCCCGATTTCCAGCACGCCGGGCGTGTCAGAGCCGCAAAGCTCCGAGTGGTGGAGGGGATCCGACCGGCACGGCCCAGCCCGCGCCCCGCACCCGGCCGGGGGCATGCCGCCGGTCACGGGGCTCCGGGTGACGGCGCCTCAGGGCGCCCGGTTCCCGCGCTCCTTCTCCTGTTCCAGCAGCGCGTCCAGATCCCGGAGCCGTTCCAGGCCACGGACCGGCTGCGCCATCCGCGCGTTGTGCGCGAACGCCTCCCGGTGCCGGTGCAGGAAGGACCAGTACCCGGCCGTGTAGGGGCAGGCGCGGTCGCCCACGCGCACGTCGGGGCGGTAGGCGCAGCCCCCGCACAGATCGCTCATCCGGTTCACATAGGCGCCGCCCGAGGTGTAGGGCTTGGTGGTCATCCGGCCGCCGTCCGCGTACTGCGACATCCCCACGACATTGGGCAGCATGACCCAGTCGTAGCCGTCGACGAAGCTGCGGTGGAACCAGTCGGTGACCGCGGCCGGGTCCCAGCCGCGCTGGAGCGCGTAGGAGCCCAGCACCATCAGCCGGGGGATGTGGTGGGTCCAGCCGGAGTCGCGCACCTGGGCCAGCACCGTGTGCAGGCAGCGGGCCTCGACGGCGTCCGCGTCCAGCGCGCTGAACCACTCGGGCAGCGGGGCCCGGTGCCGCAGCCGGTTGGCCCGCCGGTAGCCCTCGCCGAAGTACCAGTAGAGCTGCCAGACGTACTCGCGCCACCCGCAGATCTGCCGGACGAACCCCTCCACGCTGTTGAGCGGGGCCTCCCCGGCCCGGTAGGCCCGCTCGGCCCTCTCCAGCACCTCCCAGGGGTCCAGCAGCCCGAGGTTGAGCGAGGAGGACAGCAGGCTGTGGCTGAGCACCGGGTCGGCCGCGAGCATGGCGTCCTCGTACGGCCCGAAGGTGGGCAGCCGGTCCGCGACGAAGCGGCGCAGCGCGGCGAGCGCCTCGCGGCGGGTGGCGGGGAACCGGCGCGGCCCGTCGCGGCCGACGAAACGGACCTCCCCGGCGCGCTCCCAGGTGTCGAGGTCGTGGCGCACCTCGTCGTCGATCTCGTCCTCCCGGGGCCGGTAGGGCGCCCGCACCGGAAGCGTCGCGCGGTCCCCGGGCGGGGGTTCGCGGTTGTCGCTGTCCAGGTTCCACCGGCCGCCCAGCGGCTGGTCGCCGTCCATCAGCAGGTCGTGGTCGCGGCGGACCCACCGGTAGAAGCCCTCCTGGCGCAGCCGGGCGCCCGCCTGCCCGTCCGCCCAGGCACGGAAGGAATCCTGGTCGACCAGGAAGCCGCGCGCCGGCAGGACCGTGACCTGCGGCAGCCCCTGCACCAACCCGAGCGCGGCACGCGAAGTGGGATGGTGGACCGTGACGCTCCGCTCGCCCAGCGCGGTCCGCAGCCCCTCGCGGTAGGTCTCGGCACGCACATAGCTGACCCGGTCGCCGAGTTCGGCGGCGCGGTGGCGCATCGCGGACAGCAGCAGGTGCGCCTTGGCCCGGTGGAAGGGACGGCGCCGGAAGACCGCCCGCGACTCGATCATGACGAGCGGCGCGTTCCCGCCGGGTCCGTCCGGGCCGGGGGTCAGGAAGTGCGGGCCGAGCTGGTCGCCGAAGAGCCAGTGGGCGCGGGGAGGGGTGCTCACGGGGAATCAGCTCCGTTCACTTGCCGCGTGCCCGCAGGAAGCGGCCCGAAGCCGCGGTGAGGTCGGCGATCCGCTCGGGGTAGTCCAGGGCCGCGCGCTGCTGATCGTCCAGTTTCCAGGGCTCGTGGACCGTGCGGCCGGAGAGCTGTGCCAGTTCCGGTACCCAGCGGCGGACGTAGTCGCCCTGCGGGTCGTACTTCTTCGCCTGGGTGATCGGGTTGAGGACCCGGTTGGGACGGGTGTCGGTGCCGGTGCCGGCCACCCACTGCCAGTTCATCTGGTTGTTGGCCATGTCCCCGTCGACCAGGAGGTCGAGGAAGTGGCGGGCGCCGACGCGCCAGTCGATGTACAGGGTCTTGGTGAGGAAGCTGCCGACCAGCAGACGGCCCCGGTTGTGCATCCAGCCCTCGTGGCGCAGTTGGCGCAGGGCGGCGTCGATCACCGGGAACCCGGTGGCGCCCTGCTTCCAGGCCGCTACCTCCTCCGGTGCCTCCTCCTCGGTGCGCCAGCGGTCGTGGTGCGTGCGGTACTCGGCGTGTCCGGACCGCGGCCGGGCGCAGAGTACCTGGTGGTGGAAGTCCCGCCAGGCGAGCTGCCGCACGAACGCGTCGGCGCCGGGCCCGCCCTTCTCCCGGGACCGGGCGACGATTTCGACGGGTGAGAGGGTGCCGAAGTGCAGGTACGGGGACAGCCGGGAGGTGGCGTCCCCGGCCAGGTCGTCGTGCTGTTCCTCATAGGAGTCCATCCCGGAGCGGCGCCAGTCGGTGAACCGCTTGCGGCCCGCCGTCTCGCCACCCTCCGGCACACCGGGCGAGACTCCCCGCACCTTCTCCCTGCTGGGGATCTCCTCCCCGCGGACGTCCTCGACCCCGGGGACACGCCGGGGCGCGCCCAGGACGTCGCGTTGGTGGTCCTTCTCCCAGCGCCGGAAGTACGGGGTGAAGACGGCCATGTGGTCCTTCCCTGCGGGGGTGATCTCCCCCGGGGCCACCGCCGTGATCACCCGGTCGTGGACCCGCAGCCTCCGGCCCGCCGATTCCAGGGCCGCCGCCAGCCGTTCCTCCCGTCGGCCGGCGTAGGCGCTCACGTCGGCGGAGATGTGCACCTCGGCGGCGCCGGCCTCGTGCGCGACCCGGCACACCTGCTCGACGACGTCTCCGGTACGCACCACGAGGCGGGAGCCCCGCTCCCGCAACTGCCGGTCGAGGTCGGCCAGGCAGTCCGCGAGGAACGCGCGCCGGTTGGGAACGGCGTATCCGGCGGCACTGATGGCGTCGTCCCGCACGAAGAGCGGGACGACCGCGTCACCGTCGGCGAGGGCTTCCCTCAGCGGCGGGTTGTCGCGCAGACGGAGGTCGCGGGTGAAGAGCACGACGGAGACGGCCATGTACTGCTCCTGCGTCGGGGGTGGGGCCGGGTCTTCGCGGGACACGGGCCGGGCGGCGGCCGGCGGCCCGCGGAGACCCGGCGGCCCAGCATCTCGTGTCACCGGCTGCTGTGTTGACAGGCGGCCCGCGTGTCGGCCCTCTGTTCCGGGCACCCGGCCGCCGGCGGGGCACCGACGGCGCCCACGCCGCCGGTGCCCCGCCCGGCGGCCGGCTACACGACGGCGCCCGAGTCGTTCCCGGCGCGCCGCCGCTCCGGCACCGCCCGCCGCGGCTTCGGCCGCCACCGCTCCAGCACCGCGGCCAGCGGCGCGGCCGTCAGCGCCGTGGACACCATCCCGAGCACCACACCGGCCAGCAGCGCCACCGAGAAGTCGGTCAGCGAGTCACCGCCCAGCACCGCCAGCGCGACGAGGATGAACAGCGCCCCCATACCGGTGTTCACCGTCCGCGGCAGGGTGCGCAGCACCGCGGCGTCGGCCAAGTCCGGCAGCGGCCGGGAGCGATCCGCGCGGCGCATGGAGCGGAGCCGGTCGAAGACGACCACGGTGTCGTTGACCGAGTAGCCGACGACGGTCAGCAGCGCGGCGAGGAAGACGCTGTCGACCGGGTTGCCCAGCCAGGCGAACAGGCCGACGACCAGCAGCACGTCCTGCACCATCGCGGCGACCGCGGCGGTGGCCAGCGTCCAGCGGAACCTGACGCTCAGGTACAGCAGTTGGGCGCCGACGGCGAGGGCCAGCGCCAGCAGTGCCTTGTCGCGCAGTTCACCGCCGAGGCTGGGACCGACCGTCTCGTCCCGCTCGACCGTGATCCGGCCGCCGGCCTCGCGCAGCTCCTGCTGGATACGCTCGCTTCCGGCGTCGCCGAGCGCTTCGGTGCGCACCGAGACACCGCCGTCGCCCGCCTCCTGCACCACGGCGCGCGGAAAGCCGGCGTCCGCCACGGCCTCTCGTGCGGTGTCGGCGTCGACAGGCCGGCCGGTGCTGTACTCGATCAGGCGGCCGCCGGTGAACTCCACGCCGAACTCGAGTCCGCGCAGTCCGATCCCGGCGAGGGCCGCCAGGACCAGTCCGCCCATCACACTCAGCCACAGTCCGGGGCGGCGCGCCAGCCGCGGCCCACGCGAGGCGGGCCGGGTGCGCAGCCGCGAGCGGCCCGCCAGGCCGGTGATCCCGGGGCGCCGCCGCACGCCGCGGCGCCGCACGGACCACTCGGCAAGCACCCGCGTGACCAGCATCGCGGAGACCATCGAGGCCAGCACGCCGAGCGAGAGCGTCACACCGAAGCCCTTGACCGGCCCGGTCGCGAAGACGAACAGCAGCCCGGCGGCCAGCAGCGTGGTGACATTGGAGTCGATGACGGCGCTGTACGCCTCCCGGAAGCCGATCCGCAGCGCCCGCGGCAGATCCCGTTCGGACCGGCCCCTGTCCGGCCGCGGAACCGGGCGGCCGTAGTCCTCCCGGGCGCGTTCGAAGACCAGGACGTTGGCGTCGACTGCCATGCCGATGGCGAGGACGAATCCGGCCAGCCCCGGGAGCGTCAGCGTGGCGCCGAGAGCGACGAGCGCCGCGTACGAGAGCAGGCCGTACACCCCGAGCGCGAGCGTGGCCAGTCCGCCCAGCAGACGGTAGCCGACGGTGAGGAACAACCCCGTGCACACCAGTCCGACGACCGCCGCCTGAGCGCTCGCCCGGATCGCGTCCGCGCCCAGGGTGGGGCCCACCGTCCGCTGTTCGACCACCTCGACGGGGACGGGCAGCGCGCCGCCCTTGACGAGCGCCGCCAGGTCCTTGGCCTCCGAGTCGTCGAAGCCGCCGGTGATCTGCGTGGAGCCGCCGGTGATTCCGGTGCGGCAGGGGACGCTCTGCTCGATGTGCGGTGCGGAGACCACGCGGTCGTCCAGCACGATGGCCACCCGCCGCTGCGGGGCGTCCGGAGCCCGGCAGGCGGCCTGGCCGGTCAGCTCCGCCCAGCGGCCGGAGGCGCCGTCGCGGAAGTCGACGGTCACGCTCCAGCCGCTGCCCTGCGTGTTGTCGAACCGCGCCTCGGCGTCCCGCACGCCCTCTCCGGTCAGCGCCGCCGGCCCCAGCCGGAGGAAGGCGCCCGCAGCGTCCGGGGCGGGCAGGGTCCGTTCGCCGCCGGGCTCCTTCCCGGTGCGCTCCCCGGCTGCCGGCCTGCGGTCGGTGACCTCCTCGACCGGGTGGAAGGTCAGTTGGGCGGTACGGCCGATCACCTCGGCGGCCTCCCGGGGGTCCCGCACTCCGGGCAGTTCCACGACGATCCGGTTCTCCCCCGCCCGGGAGAGCGCGGGCTCGGCGACGCCCAGGGCGTCCACACGCTTGCGCAGGACATCCAGCGCACGGTCGGTGGCGGCCCCGTCGGCGCGCACGCCGGGGCCGTCCCGCGTCTGGAGGACGAGATGGGTGCCGCCCTTGAGGTCCAGCCCCAGTCGGGGCGGGGTGCTCAGGGCGAAGAAGAGCGAGACTCCTATGGCGACGCAGCCCAGTAGCGCGCGCCACAGGGACGCGCGGGACCGGCGCCGAGCACCGGAGGCAGAGGTACGGCGAGGCGTACGGGACACGACCACTCCAGGCTGAAGAGGTACCGCGCGGTGCGCGGCACACGGGGCAGTCGGCCGCCCGCTCGCGTCCCGGAGCCGCCTCGGGGGCGGCGCCGGTGGAGTGCACCGCGGGGCGCCCGGGGCACGGCGTCCGCGCGCGATCGGGCGCGCGGAGTGCCGGACGGGCGTAGCGATACGGGGCGCGGCATCGGCCCGCCGGGGCCGGCAGCGCGGCGGTCCTCTTCGGTGCGGCGCGCTGTCAGGCACTCCCGTCGCGGGGAGCACCGGGGCGCCGCTGTCCGGGGCGTGGAAGGGGGCCGGCCGACTCGGTCAGACGTCGAGCGGCGCGGCGGGCGGGCCCCGGCTGGAGCGCGGGTCGTACCAGGAGGGCGGCGGTGCGCGTTCCTGTGCGGGACGCCCGGCGAGTCGGCTGTGCAGCGGGAGGGCATCCACGGCCGGAACGGCGGTCGGCAGCGCGGGGTGAGGGGCCGGGTGGCCGGACAGCCGCGCCTGGTGCGGGGCGTCGGCCGTGGCGTCGTGCGCCGCGGGAGCGGAGTGGGAGTCGGAGCGGACAGCGGGTGTCCGCGCGCTGTGCTGCGCTTCCCGGTCCACCGGCACGACGACGGTGGCGGCCGGTGCGCCGCCCGGTCCGGTCAGAGCCGTCGCGGTACCCGGCACCAGCAGCAGGGCGCCCCATACGAGGGTGAGGAGGACGGACGCCGTACGACGGGACCACGCCCGCGCGTTGCGCTGCATCGTCCCTCCCCGTCTCCGCCCGGCCGGTCCGGCTCAGTCTACGCGGGGCGCACCCGCCCGGCCGGCACGCGTGCGGACGGCCGACTCTGCGCGGGATACGGCGCATCCGGTGGGCTCGGATGGCTTGAGGCCCGAAGTCGGGTACTGATAGGTATAGAGCAATGATCATGGCTTTCGGTGTTCCGGGTACGGCGTATACGGCGTACCGGGCCCGTCGCGCCCCGGGCCGGTGGCGGCGGAGTACGCGGGCTGCCGCGGGGACGGTGCTGCTGCTCGCCGCGGTCGCCGCGTGCGGCGGCGGGGAGGACGCGGACGGGAAGGATCCGGGCGCGGGCGACTCCCCGCCCGCTTCCGCCGCCGACGGCGCCGCCGACTCGTCCGCCCCGGCCACCGGCGGCCATGAGGCAACCGGAGGCGGAACCCGGCGCTGTGCCGCCTCGGATCTGACGATGTCCCTGGATCCGGCGGAGAGCCGGGCGGGCAGCCGGTACTTCGACATGGCCCTGAAGAACACCACGGACGCCGCCTGCCTCCTCAAGGGCTACCCCCGGGTGTCGCTGACCGGCGAGGACGGCGCCACGATCGGCAGCCCGGCCGCCCACGCGGACGACGGCACCGCCCGGACGGTGACCCTGCAGCCCTCCACCCGGGCCCACGCGAAGCTGCGCACCGGGAGCGAGGACGCCGCCGACGGCTCCTGCTGGGCGAGGCCGCGGTCAGTCGAGGTGCGTCCGCCCGGCTCCGACCGGGCCCTGACCGCCGAGGTGGACGGACTGCGGGTGTGCGGCGGCCTGTTCACGGTCACCGCCCTGGAGTGGTGAAGCACCCCGGCGGACCGCGGCCGCGCGCGGCCCCCTCCGGGATGCGGCGACAGGGCCGCGCCGCAGGTCCCGCCGCAGGTCCGGCCCCTCCCGCAGGCTAGAGTCTGCGCCGGACCCGGCGTGCGCACCGGTGCCGCCCCAGGCGGCGCGTGCCCGGCATCGGAGACGGCACACGACGCTCGGGAGAAGCGCGGACGATGGACTACCAGGCGGTGCTCGAGGAGGTCGCGGCCACTGCGGCGCCCCAGGTCGGCCGCGGGCAGCCGGCCGGATACATCCCGGCGCTGGCCGAGGTGGACCTGGGCGGGTTCGGCATGGCGGTCGCCGACGTGGACGGTTCGGTCACCGGGGTCGGCGACTGGCAGGTGCCCTTCTCCATACAGAGCGTCTCCAAAGCGTTCGGCCTGGCGCTGGTACTGGCCCGGGACGGCGAGAGCCTGTGGGGCCGGGTGGGCCGCGAGCCGTCCGGCACCGCCTTCAACTCCCTGGTGCAGTTGGAGTACGAGAACGGCATCCCGCGCAACCCCTTCATCAACGCGGGCGCGCTGGTGGTCACCGACCGGCTGCAGTCGCTCACCGGCGACGCCAGCACCTCGATGCTGGACTTCCTGTGCACCCAGAGCGGCAATCCGGCCGTCGCCTTCGACCCGCAGGTGGCCTCCTCCGAGTCCGAGCACGGGGACCGCAACGCCGCCCTGGCGTACCTCATGGCCAGCTACGACAATCTGGACAACCCCGTACCGACGGTGCTGGACCACTACTTCTGGCAGTGCTCCATCAGCATGAGCTGCCGCGATCTGGCGCTGGCCGGCTCCTTCCTGGCCCGGCAGGGAGTGGGGACGGACGGCTCCCGGCTGCTCCCGGCCCGCGATGTGAAGCGGGTCAACGCGGTCATGCTCACCTGCGGGACCTACGACGCGGCGGGCGACTTCGCCTACCGGGTGGGACTGCCGGGCAAGAGCGGGGTCGGCGGGGGGATCCTGGCGGTGGTGCCCGGCCGGTGCACGCTCTGCGTCTGGAGTCCCGGCCTGGACCTGCGCGGCAACTCGGTGGCGGGCGTCGCGGCACTGGACGCCTTCACCTCGCTCACCGGATGGTCGGTGTTCTGATCCCCTGGCCCGGGGGCGGGGCAGCAGCTCCCGGGCGCGCCCCGGGGGCGCCCGAGCCCTGCTCCACCGCGTCGGGCGTCACAGCTCCACGTCGCCCCACTGGTCCAGCAGACTCTCGCCGGGCTCCTCGCCGGTTTCGTCCCCGCCGTCGTGCAGTGGCTGCTCGGTCCAGATGATCTTGCCGCGGCCGGTGTAGCGGGTGCCCCAGCGCCGCGCGAACCGGGCGATGAGGTAGAGCCCGCGGCCCCCTTCGTCCGTGATCGCCGCGCGGCGCAGATGCGGTGACGTGCTGCTCCCGTCGGCGACCTCGCAGATCACGCTGTTGCGGTCCTGCAGCAGCCGGAGGCGGATGGGCGGGGTTCCGTAGCGGATGGCGTTGGTGACCAGCTCGCTGACGATCAACTCGGTGGTGAAGGCCAGGTCCGCCAGGCCCCAGTCGGCCAGTCGCCGGGCGCATGCGGCGCGGACGGGCGCGACGGCGGTCGGGTCGTCGGGCACTTCCCAGGTCGCGACCTGGTCCGGGGCCAGGGTGTGGGTGCGGGCCACCAGCAGCGCGACGTCGTCGCTCGGGTGTTCGGGCAGCAGTGCGCCGATCACGGCCCGGCAGGTCTCCTCAGGCGTCCGGTCGGCCCGGGCGAGGGCGTCGCGCAGGAGCGCGAGACCGGTGTCGGCGTCGCGCTCCCGGTTCTCGACCAGGCCGTCGGTGAACAGCGCCAGCCGGCTGCCGGCGGGCAGGTCCAGGTCCGCGGTCTCGACCGGCATCCCGGCTCCGAGGCCCAGGGGCGGCGCGAGGGGGAGATCGGGGAAGGTGACGCTGCCGTCGGGGTGCACGAGAGCGGGCCCGGGGTGACCGGCGCGCGCGGCGGTGGCCCGGCCGGAGACCGGGTCGTAGACGGCATAGAGGCACGTGGCTCCGGTGAGGGCGGTCCCGTCGCCCTCCACGGCGCGCTCCTGGTCGATGCGGGCGACGAGTTCGTCCAGGTACGAGAGGAGTTCGTCGGGTGCCAGGTCGAGAGCGGAGAAGTTGTGCACCGCGGTGCGCAGCCGGCCCATGGTGGCGGCCGCGTGCAGTCCGTGACCCACCACGTCCCCCACCACCAGCGCCACCCGGGCACCGGGCAGCGCGATGACGTCGAACCAGTCCCCGCCCACCCCCGCACCCGCCGGCAGATAGCGGAAGGCCACGTCCACGGCGGAGAGTTCCGGCAGCTCGCGGGGGAGCAGGCTGCGCTGCAGGGTGACGGTCATGGCGTGCTCGCGGGTGTAGCGCCGCGCGTTGTCGATGCTCACGGCCGCCCGGGCGGTCAGCTCCTGGGCGAAGGACAGGTCGCTCTCGCCGAACGGCTCGCCCTCGGAGCGCCAGAAGTCGGCCACCCCCAGCACCACGCCGCGCGCCTGGAGCGGCACCGAGAGCAGGGAGTGGATGCCGTAGGAGAGGACGCGCCGGGCGCGCTCGGGGTCCTGGGCGCGCCAGCCGCGGGAGGCGGCCAGGTCGGGCTCCAGCACCGGCCGGCCACTGGTCGCGACGGTGGCGACGGGATTGGTGGGCGCGAACCGGATCAGCTCACCCTCCGGATAGAGGGGAGGGTCGTCGCGGATGCCGCGGACGGCGGTGCGGCGCATCTCGGTGCCGGCCTCACCCGGCTCCTCTCCGCGCAGCACCGGGTCCAGCAGTTCGACGGTGACGAAGTCGGCGAACCTGGGCACGGTGACCTCGGCCAACTCCTCGGCGGTACGCGCCACATCAAGGGTGGTCCCGATCCGGACCCCGGCGTCGTACAGCAGTTGCAGCCGCTCCCTGGCCACCTCGGCGCGGCCCGCCAAGGCCTGCAGCTCCGTGGTGTCGCGCAGCGTGGCCACGCTGTGGGACGCTCCCCCGTGCTGCTCGACGGACCGCACATTGACGGCCAGCAGCCGGTCACCGACCCGGTGCACCTCATCGGTGGTGGGTTCACCGGAGGCCAGCAGTTCCGCCGTGCCGGGAGCCAGACCGAGGTCGCCGACCGCTCGTCGCTCCGCGTCCTCGGGCAGGTCCAGCAGTCGCCGCGCCTCGTCGTTGGCCAGCAGCAGCCGTCCTCTGTCGTCGACGATGAGCACGCCTTCGCGTACCGCGTGCAGCACCGCGTCGTGGTGCTCGTACATCCGCGTCATCTCGACCGGGCCGAGTCCCCGGGTCTGGCGGCGCAGCCGCCGGCTCACCAGCGCGGAGCCGCCCATGGCCAGCACGAGCACCCCGGCGGCCGTGCCGAAGAGCAGCGGCAGTTGCTCCTGGGCCTCCTGGTTGACGTTCTCGATGGTGATCTCCGGGGCGACCACGCCCGCGACGGTGCCGTCCGCGCGGAAGACGGGCACGGCCGCGTACACCGACAGTCCCAGCGGGTCGGTGACGGTGTGGGTGAAGGACTCGCCTCTGAGCGCCTTCTTGTAGGGCCCGACGAAGCGCTGTCCGATCCGGTCGGGGTCCCGGTGGGTGAGGCGGATGCCGTCCGTGGTGGCCACGACGATGTTGTCGACGCCGGTCCGCTTCCGGGCGGCCTCGGCGCGGGGCTGGAGCACCGCGGTCGGGTCGGAGCTGTCCAGGGCTTCCGCCGTTCCCGGAGCGTTCGCGAACCCTTCTCCGGCCGCGAGTACCTCGTCGCGGGTCCCCTCGATGCTCTGGCGGCGGGACTGCAGCACGAGGCCCGCGACCGTCACGGCGACGAGGACGACCACCAGCACCAGTTGCAGCAGCAGGACCTGGCCCGCGACGGTGTGCACACTCAGCGGGGAGCGCGCCTGCCGTCCCCACGACAGGGAGGGCCTCCGAGGCGCGGCACCGGGGCGCTCGGCACGCTCGGGCCCGGTACCCGGCGCGCTGCGGCTCCTCGCGCGCCGGAGCCGGTCCCGTTTCGCCATATTATGAGTATTGTCGTTCGAAGGGGGTCGCTCAATCCGCGGTTCGACGGCTCCGCACGGGGGCGGAGGCTGCGGAAGCGGGGGCACGCGCCGACCACCGGCCGGGAACACGGCGGTGAGTACGCGTCAGCCGGGAAGGGATGACCCTCGCCGATGACCTGATCGGGTGATGCGGGGCCGGACACTGCCGCCCACCGGGCCGCCGGCTCCGCCCGGACACGCTGCCCACGGGTGTTGCTCGCCCCCGCGGTGACCCTCCACGACGAGAGTGGGGGCATGACTACTCCCCTGGGACGCTCATCCGGCCCCGAGGGAGCGGCGCCGGAACCGGCAGCGGCACGTGCGGCCATGTTCGGGGCGCTGCTCATCGCGAGCCACACCTCCACCCTGGAGCACCTGCCGCAGCTCGTGGCGGCACACGCCCGGCGGGTGGGGCTCAGCGAAGTGCTGATCTACCTGGCGGACCTGCAGCAGGATGTGCTCTCCCCGCTGTCCGGCAGGCCGGCACCGGCGGGTGCCGGGGAGGGCGAGGAGCTCACCATCGAGGGCACGGTGGCCGGACGGGCCTTCCAGCACGGCGAGATCCTCCCGGTCACGGTGGCCGATCCCTGCCAGTTTTGGGTCCCGCTGGTGGACGGCACCGACCGGCTCGGTGTACTGCGGATCACCGCCGAGGACGCGGACGCGGCGAGGCGTGAGGACATGGAGCGCCTGGCGGCGCTCGTGGCGCTGCTCGTGGTCTCCAAACGCGGACTGAGCGACTCCTACGCCCGCCTGGTCCGCCGCAGGCGGATGAGTCTGGCGGCGGAGATGGAGTGGCGGATCATGCCGCAGCGCACCTTCGCGACGGAGCGGGTGGTGATCAGCGCGGTCATGGAGCCCGCCTACGACGTCAGCGGCGACGTCTACGACTACGCGGTCGACGGCCGAACCGTGCACCTCGCGGTGCTGGACGCCATGGGCCACGACACCGCGGCGGGGCTGACCGCGAGTCTCGCGCTCACCACCTTGCGCAACAGCCGCCGCGAAGGCGCCTGCCTGGTGCGTACCGCGGCCGCGGTGGACGAGGCGTTGCTCGAGCAGTTCCGCGGGGACCGGTTCGCGACCGGCATCCTGGCCGCGCTGGACGTGCCCAGCGGCGAGCTGACCTGGCTCAGCCGCGGCCACCATCTGCCGGTCATCGTCCGGGGCCGCTCCACCATCGAGCCGGCGCACCCGCCCGGACCGCCGATGGGCACCGGGTTCCGGACGGACACCCAGGTGTGCCGCACCCACCTGCAGCCCGGCGACCGGCTTCTGCTCTACACCGACGGCATCACCGAGGCCCGGAACAGCCGGGGCGAGGAGTTCGGCATGGAGCGCTTCACCGATTTCCTCATCCGGCACCAGGCCGACGAACTTCCCGTGCCCGAGACCCTGCGCCGGCTGATCCGGCATCACCTCGAACACCACCAGGGCCGGCTGCGCGACGACGCCACGGTGCTGCTCGTCGAGTGGCCCGGCTCCCCCTACCCGCCGGGCGAGGCCGAGGAACTGTCAGGTGTCCCCGCCGAGCGCTGACCCGCGGCCCGGTGCGGCCACGGGTGCGGGCGGGTCCGGATCCGGAGGGAGGGCGTCACCGGCCCGCTTGCGCGGAGCACTCCGCGGACTCGCGCTGTCACACCTCGGGGAGCCGCCCGTGCGGGAGCCGAAACCGGCCGGGCGCGAGCGATGATTCCCCTACGGCCGGACGGTCTCTGTCACCGACAGCCGCACTCCCTTCGGAGGAACCATGGACTCCCGCTCACACGACACCGCCGCCGCCCGCACCCTGGAGGTGCCCGGTGCACGTCTGCACTACGAGGTGCGCGGCGACGGCCCGCTCCTCGTCCTGGTCGGCGCCCCGATGGATGCCGGCGCCTTCGCCCCGCTGGCCGAGCTGCTCGCCGCGGACCACACCGTGCTCACCACCGATCCGCGCGGAATCAACCGCAGCGGGCTCGACGACCCCGCCCAGGACTCCACTCCGGAACTGCGCGCCGACGACCTCGCCCGGCTCGTCGAGGCGCTCGGCCGCGGCCCGGCCGCGGTGCTGGGCTCCAGCGGTGGGGCCGTCAGCGCACTGGCCCTGGCCCAGCACCACCCCAAAGCCGTGCACACGGTCGTCGCCCACGAGCCGCCGCTGATCGAACTCCTGGAGGACCGCGACGCGCTGCGGAAGGGCACCGAGGAGACCGTCCGCACCTATCTCGACGGCGACGTGACCGGAGCATGGCGGAAGTTCTTCACCAACGCCGGAATCAGCCTCCCCGAACCGGTGATCGAGGAGATGTTCGGCGGCGAGCGCGACCCTCAGCAGGTGGCGGACGAACAGCGTTGGTTCGCGCACGAGATGCGGGCCTCCAGCTTCTGGCAGCCCGATCTCGCGGCGCTGCGCTCCGCTGCCACCAGGATCGTGGTGGGAGTCGGGGAGGACTCTGCCGGACAGTTGTGCGACCGGACCTCGCTCGCGCTGGCCGAGGCGCTGGGCGCGGAGCGGGCCGTCTTCCCCGGCGACCACACCGGCTTCGTCGAGGACCCCGAGGCCTTCGCCACGCGGCTTCGGTCGGTCGTATCCGCCGGCTGACCGCCCGGATCCGCCTCGGCCCGCCCGGGCAGACCGGCGGCCCGCCCGGCGAGTGCCGAGGCGGGTCCGCCGTGGGGTGCGGGACTCAGGCGTAGACCTGTTCCACAAAGCCCGCGAGCTGCTCGTCGTTCAGGTGGTGCCGGCCCAGATCGGTTTCGCTGATCACTCCGACCACCCGCTTGTTCCCGTCGATGACGGGCAGGCGCCGGATCTGGTGGGTCTCCATCTCGCGGAGGACCTCACTCAGGTCCGCGTCGGCGCTGATCCAGCGCGGAGTGCCCTCGCACAGTTCTCCCGCCGTCACCCGCGAGGGGTCGCGTCCGGCCGCGATGCAGCGGACGACGATGTCACGGTCGGTGATGATGCCGCACATACGCTCGTCGGGGTCGTTGGGGTCGCTCACGGGCAAGGCACCCACGTCCATCTCGCGCATCAACTGGGCGGCCCGGTCGAGGGTCTCGGTGGCGGGTACCCACCGGACGCCGGGGTGCATGATGTCGGCTGCCGTGGTCATCGCATCCTCCTGTCACCGCGGTCCAGCATTCTGTTCGCCCCCCGGTCCATCGTGGTCGCCCTGCCCGGTTTACGCCATTCGGGGCCGCCGGCCCCGCACACCTGGGCGGACGGCCTCGCAGGGACTCACTCGGCGGACGCCGGGCGCCCCGGGGCGCCGGCCCGCAGCCCGTCCATCACCAGGTCGAGGAGCCGGTCGGCGCGGGCCTGCCAGTCGTGCTGCGGATCGATCTGCCACAGCCCCGCGATGGCCAGGAGGAAGTCCTCCGGGGTCATCCCGGGGCGTATCGTTCCGGCGCGTTCGTTGGCCTCCAGCAGGGTGCCCACGGCCTGCGTCAGCGGACCGTACCCGAGCCCGGCGAGGGTGCCGCAGGCGCTGGTGGCCGCCCGCAGCGCGTCCGCGAGACCCGCCTTGGCCAGCGAGTACCGGGCGAGCCGGTCCATCCACTCGCGCAGCGCCCGGTCCGGCGGCCGGGTGCGCAGCAGTTGCTCGGCGGCCTCGGCCACCTGCTGCACCTCGTACCGGTAGACCTCCAGGACCAGGGCCTCGCGGCTGGGGAAGTTGCGGTAGAGGGTGCCCTGGCCGACCCCCGCCTTCTTGGCGATGGTGCTCAGCGGCGCGTCGGCGGCGCGGGTCAGCTCCGCGAGCGCCACCTCCAGGATGCGTTCGCGGTTGCGCTGCGCGTCCGAGCGCAGCGCGGTGCCGGGCTTGTGGTGCCGCACTCGTCCTCCTTTCCGCCCCGGCGCGGAACTGCGGTGCGCAGCGGCGATACGCGGAACTCTTGCGAACCGGACAACTGTCCGATACGTTCATGACGGATGGAGTGGACTGTTGTCCGCTTTCTCCAACCCACCATAGCGTCGGATCCCCGGGCGGCGGACGCTCCGTCCGCCCCAGCCTCTCCGCCCGCGCGCCGATCCTCCTCGTACCGCACTCGCGAAGGAAGCTGTTCATGGCTCCAGCCACCGCCAGCGCAATCACCTTGCAGATCAACGGAGAGCACCACACCCTGACCGTCGACAACCGCACCACCCTGCTCGACGCGCTGCGCGAGCGCCTCGACCTGACCGGTTCGAAGAAGGGCTGCGACCAGGGACAGTGCGGCGCCTGCACCGTCCTGGTCGACGGCCGCCGGACCGTGGCCTGCCTGCAACTGGCCGTCGCCGCCGAGGGGCGTGCCGTCACCACCATCGAAGGCGTCGCGGACGGCGAGCAACTCCACCCGGTGCAGCAGGCGTTCCTCGACCTCGACGGCTATCAGTGCGGCTATTGCACCCCGGGGCAGATCTGCTCCGCCCTCGGCGTACTCGAGGAGCACGCGGCGGGCTGGCCCAGCGCCGCCACCGGCGACGTCCGGCCCGAGGCGGGACCGCCACCACTGACCCCGGAGGAGATACGGGAGCGGATGAGCGGCAACCTGTGCCGCTGCGGCGCGTACGTGTCGATCGTCCAGGCCGTCTCGCAGGCCGCCTCGACCCCGGCCCGGCCCGCCGTCGGCACGGGCCCGAAGGAGCCCGCCGCATGAGGGAGTTCAGCTACCAGCGCGCCACCGATGTCGAGGGGGCCGTCGCGCTGCTCGACTCCGACCCGGACGCGCGCTACCTGGGCGGGGGCACCAACCTGATCGATCTGATGAAGACCGGCGTCGAACGCCCCGGGCGGCTCGTCGACGTCCGGGAACTGCCCCTGGACCGCATCGAACCGACCGCGGAAGGCGGACTGCGGATCGGCGCCACGGTCACCAACAGCGACCTGGCCGCCCACTCCGAGGTCCGCGGCCGCTACCCGGCGCTGGCGGAGGCCGTACTGGCCGGAGCCTCGGGCCAACTGCGCAACATGGCCACCGTCGGCGGCAACCTCCTGCAGCGCACCCGCTGCCCCTACTTCACCGACACCTCCCTCCCCTGCAACAAGCGCGCCCCGGGCAGCGGATGCTCGGCGGCCACCGGGGAGCACCGCAATCACGCCGTCCTCGGAGCCTCGGCGCACTGCGTGGCCGTCCACCCGTCCGACATGGGCGTCGCGCTGGCCGCGTTCGACGCCGTCGTCTCCTTCGAGACCGCCGAGGGAAGCGGCGAGCTGCCGCTGGCCGACTTCTACCTGCCGGTCGGCGACACTCCGCATCGGGAGACCGCGCTGCCGCAGGGGGCGCTCATCACGGCCGTCACCCTGCCGCCCGCGCCGGTCGCCGCGCGCTCCCGCTACCGCAAGGTGCGCGAGCGGGCCTCCTACGCCTTCGCCATCGGCTCGGTCGCCGGTGCGCTCGACGTGGCCGACGGCGCCGTGCGCGACGTGCGGCTGGCCTTCGGCGCCGTCGCCTCCCACCCATGGCGGGCAAGGACCGCCGAGCGGGCACTGCTGGGGCAGCCGGCCGAGGAGACGGCGTTCGCGGCGGCGGCCGACGCCGAACTGGCCGCGGCGCAGGCGCTGGAGCAGAACGCCTACAAACTGCCGCTGCTGCGCAACCTCGTCGTCTCCCTGCTCACCGAACTGGCCGAGGAGGCCGCCCGATGACCACCACGGCGAAACCCCGGACCGTCGGTGCCGCCCGCACCCGCGTCGAGGGCCGGGAGAAGGTGACCGGCGCGGCCCGCTACGCGAGCGAACAGCCCTTCGAGGAGCTGGCACACGGCTGGCTGGTCCTCTCGACCGTCGCACGCGGCCGCGTCCGCGCGGTCGGCGAGGAGGCGGTGCGGGCCCTCCCCGGTGTGCTGACCGTGCTGCACTCCGGCAACGCTCCGCGCCTGACCACGGACTTCGCCTCCTTGCTCGGCCCGCCCGATCCCGTCGTGGCACTCTTCCAGCACGACCGGGTGCCGCACCTGGGATGGCCGGTGGCCCTGGTCGTCGCCGAGACGCCGGAGGAGGCACGGGAGGCCGCCGAGACGCTGGTCGTCGAGTACGACGAGGAACCGCACGACGTCGCCTTCCACGCCGGCCGGCCCGGCACCTACCCGCCCGAGGACGGCAGCGCCGTGGCGGCGAAGGGCGACCTGGAAGCCGAACTGGCCGCCTCCAGTGTGCTGGTCGACGCCTCGTACACCACCCCCGAACAGCACCACAGCGCCATGGAACCGCATGCCGCCACCGCCCACTGGGACGAGGGGCGGCTGGAGGTGCTGGACACCAACCAGGGCACCGGCTGGGTGGCGGGCGATCTGGCCCAGCTGTTCTCGCTGGACGCCTCCTCGGTACGGGTGCGCTCGGAGCACATCGGCGGTGCCTTCGGCTCCAAGGGAGTCCGGCCGCACCAGGTGGGCGCTGTGATGGCCGCGACCGTCCTGCACCGGCCGGTCCGCCTGGCGCTGACCCGGCGCCAGGTGTTCGCGGTCACCGGCTACCGCAGCCCCACCGCACAGCGGGTGCGGCTCGGCGCGGAACCGGACGGGCGGTTGCGCGCGTTCGGGCACGAGGCGCTCAACCTCACCTCGACACTGCGTCCGTTCGTGGAGACCAGCGCCGTCTTCGGACGGGTCATGTACGACGCGCGGGCGCACCACACCGCGCACCGCCTCGTCGGTCTCGACATGCCGACGCCGACCTGGATGCGGGCACCCGGCGAGGCCCCGGGGTCCTTCGCGGTGGAGTCGGCGCTCGACGAGCTGGCCGAGCGGCTGGAGATGGACCCGATCGCGCTGCGGGCCCGCAACGAGCCGGAGAGCGGACCGCTCTCCGGCCTCCCCTTCAGCAGCCGCAACCTGCTCGGCTGCTTCGAGGAGGGCGCCCGCCGGTTCGGCTGGGCCGGGCGCGACCCGCGGCCGCGGCTGCGCCGCGAGGGCCGGTGGCTGCTGGGTACCGGAACAGCCGCGGCCACCTACCCGTCCGGCGCCGCGCCCTCGACCGCCTCCGTGACGGCCGAGCCGGACGGCGGCTTCACCGTGCGGATCTCCGCGGCGGACGTGGGCACCGGCGCCCGCACGGCCCTCGCCCTCGTCGCCGCGGAGGCGCTCGACGTGGAGGCCGAGCGGGTGACCGTACGGATCGGGGACAGCGACTTCGGCCAGGCCTGGGTCGCCGGCGGCTCCATGGGCACCCGTTCGTGGTCCCTGGCCGTCGTCTCGGCAGCCGAGGAACTGCGCGGCCGGCTGGCGCTGTCCGACGGTGACATCCCGCCGGACGGCATCACCGCGCGCACGGACACCGCGAGGCTGCTCGCCGAGCTCGCCAAGAAGGAACGGCACTCCTTCGGGGCACAGTTCGCCGAAGTCGCCGTCGACGTGACCACCGGCGAGGTCCGGGTGCGGCGCATGCTGGGGGTGTTCGCGGCAGGCCGGATCGTCAACCCGCTCACCGCCCGCAGCCAGCTCGTCGGCGGGATGACCTGGGGCCTGTCCATGGCCCTCCACGAGGAGGCCGTGCGGGACGCGGCGTCCGGGGGCCAGGTGGGGGCGGATTTCGCCGGTTACCACGTCGCCGCCAACGCGGATGTCCCGGTCATCGAGGCGGACTGGATCGACGACCCCGTCCCCGACGACCCGGTGGGGATCAAGGGCATCGGCGAGATCGGCATCGTGGGCGCGGCCGCGGCGATCTCCAACGCGGTCTGGCACGCGACCGGGGTCCGCCACCGGGACCTTCCGCTGCGTCCGGACCGGATTCTGCGGGCGGAGGAGGGGACCGGGACCGGCGCCTGAGCCCGGGCACGGCCCAACCGGTGCGGGAGCGGACCCGGCCGCCCCCGCTCCCGCACCGCCCCACACCCCCGCGCCCCCGCGCCTGCGGTGTCCGGAGGGTCAGCCGGGCCTCCCGCTCCCCTCCCCCGCGGGCCGCCCCTGCTCGCCCGCCGGGGCACAGGCGGCCGAGCGCAGCACGTCGACCAGCGCCGCCACCGTCGGCCGGTGCCGCGAGGCGGTCCGGCAGACCACCACGATGTGCCGCTCCACGGCGTCGCTCAGCCCGAGGACGTCGAGGTGCGAGGGGCGCAGCCGCAGCATCAGGTCCGTCACCAGGCTGACTCCCACCCCGGTCTCGACCAGGGCCAGTGTCGCGGCGGTGTCGGTCACCTCGTGCAGCACCCGCGGTTCGAAACCGGCCCGGCGGCAGGCGGTGAGCGCCGCGCGGCCGTAGTAGCTCCCGGCCGACGGCAGGATCCAGCCCCGCTCGCGCAGCTCGTGGAGCGCGACCGTCGCCCGGCCGGTCAGCTCGCCCGTAGGTGCGGCGAGGGAGAACCGCTCGCGGGAGAGCGGGAGCACGCACAGCGACGCGTCCCGCGGGAGGGGCACGTCCGGGTAGTCCAGGCCCAGGGCCAGCTCCACGGAGCCGCCCGCCACCGCGTCGTACACGTCGTCCACGTCCATGTCGCGGCTGCGCACGGTGATGCCCGGGCAGGTCTCCCGGGCGTGCCGGAGCGCGAGCGGCAGGATCTCGGCGGCGGCGGTGGCGAAGAGGCCGATCCGCAGTGTCCCGCAGACCTCGTGGCGGGTGCGCTCCAGCGCCTCCACGGCTTCGGCCTCCGTGGCCAGGATCCGCTCGGCGTGGGCCGCCAACGTCACACCCGCGTCGGTCAGTTCGACCCGGCGCCCCACCCGCCGCAGCAGCTCCATACCGGTGGACCTCTCCAGCGCGGCGATCTGCTGGGAGACCCCGCCGGGGGTGTAGCCGAGGGAGCGCGCGACCGCGGTGACCGTGCCCCGCCGGGTCAGCTCCACCAGCGACCGCAGTTGCGGACTCGTCCATTCCATGCAGGAACGGTAAACGAATGTGAGCAGAAACTGTTCATGGACGTCAACGGTCGCGCTGCGTCACGATGTGGGGCAGCACGCTGATCAGCACCGCCGCACTGACAGCAGCGCCGCGTACGGGCTCGGGCCACTCCGCTCGATCCCGCCGTCGGCCCTCGGAAGGGACCGCCTATGCCCTCCTCCGCTTTCCGTACCGTCCCGGACTCCGCCGACGTCGTGATCATCGGCGGTGGTGTGCTGGGCACCAGCGCCGCCTTCCACCTCGCCGAGGCCGGGGTGCGCGACGTCGTCCTGCTGGAGCGCGGCGAGCTGGGCTGCGGCAGCTCGGGGAAACCGATCGGCGGCGTACGCGCCCAGTTCTCCGACCCGCTCAACATCGAACTGGGCCGGCGCAGCCTGGATGCCTACCGCTGCTTCGGCGACCGCCCCGGTGCGGACATCCGGTTCGCTCCCGTCGGCTACCTGTTCCTGCTCGACAGCGCGGAGCAGGAGGCGGACTTCGCGACCGGTGTCGCCGTCCAGAACGGCCTCGGCGTCCCCAGCCGCATGATCGGTCCGGACGAGGCGCGCCGGCTGTGCCCCTGGCTGAGCACCGACGGCCTGGTGGCCGCCGCCTACTGCCCCACGGCGGGCCACGCGCGCCCGGGCGCTGTGGTGCGTGGCTACGCGGAGGCCGCGGCCGCCGGCGGCGTGCGGGTGGCCGAGCACACCGAGGTGACCGGCCTCGGGACGGTCGGCGGCCGGGTGACCCACGTGCACACCAGCCATGGACGGATCTCCTGCGGCAGCGTCATCTGCGCGGCGGGAGCCTGGTCCGGACAGATCGGCGACATGGCCGGCGTCAGCCTTCCGGTGCGCCCGGTGCGCCGGCAACTGGCGTTCACCGCGCCGCTGGCCCCGACCGCGCCCCGCCTCCCCTTCACCATCGACTTCTCCTCCAGCGCCTACTTCCACAACAGCGACGACGGACTGCTGTTCGGGCTGGCCGACCCGGACGAGACCGAGGGTTTCGACACCACCTGGACACCGGACTGGCTGGAGCGCTTCCGCGCCGTGGCGCGCCGCCGCGCCCCCGCCCTGGCCGGCATGGAGACCGTCGGCGGCTGGGCCGGACTCTACGAGAACACCCCGGACCACAACGCGCTCATCGGCCGCTCCGGCGAACTGGAGAACTTCCTGTACGCCACGGGGTTCTCGGGACACGGCTTCCTCCAGGCGCCCGCGGTGGGCGAGATCGTCCGCGACCTCCACCTGGGACGCCGCCCGTTCGCCGACCCCGCGCCGCTCAGTGCCGACCGGTTCCACGCCGGATCCGGGATCCGTCCCGAGGCCCATGTCGTGTGAGCCCGTACCCCCCGGGAAGGAAGGGCGAACCGTGAAGAGAGTCGAACAGTGGCAGTTGAGGGCCGCGTTCGCCGAACGGCTGTCGCGGATGTACGGGAAGGAGGTGCCCGCCTACACCACGCTGGTGGAGGTCTCCCACGAGGTCAACGAGGACGTCCTGCGCACCCGGGGCAGCGCGGCCGAACGCCTGGGCTCCCTCGACCGGGTGACCGCGGAGCGGCACGGCGCCGTCCGCGTCGGCACCCCCGCGGAACTGCGGCAGGTCGCCCGGATCTTCGCGGCCCTGGGGATGCGCCCGGTCGGCTTCTACGACCTGCGTGAGGCCGCGGTCAGCGCGGTCCCCGTCGTCTCCACCGCCTTCCGGCCCGTCGACGCCGAGGAGTTGGCGCGCAATCCCTTCCGCGTCTTCACCTCCCTGCTCACTCCTGGCGACCCCCGGTTCTTCGACCCCGGGCTCCGGGCACGGCTGGAGGCCTTCCTCGCGGGCCGCGAACTCTTCCCGCCGGAGCTGCTCGCGCTGGCCGACCGGGCCGCCGCCGAGCGGGAACTGCCGCCGGAGCAGGCCGAGCGCTTCCTCCGGCTGGCGGTCGGCGCCTTCGAACTGTCCTGCGAACCGGTCGACCGGGCCTGGTACCGGACCCTGGAGCGGGTCTCGGCCGTGGCGGCGGACATCGGCGGGGTCCGCAGCACGCACCTCAACCACCTCACCCCGCGGGTGCTCGACATCGACGAGCTGTACCGCCGGATGACCGCGCGCGGCATCGAGATGATCGACACCATTCAGGGCCCGCCCGGCTGGCAGGGGCCCGACGTGCTGCTGCGCCAGACATCTTTCCGGGCGCTGGCCGAAACCCGGGCGATGCGCACCCCGGACGGCAGCGTGGTCGACGGTGCGCTGCGGGTGCGCTTCGGCGAGGTCGAGGCGCGCGGTATCGCCCTGACCCGGGAGGGCCGCGCCCGCTACGACGAGCTGGTCGACCTGGTCGACCGGCGCAGCGCGCGGACGCCCGGGCGGCGACGCGAGGAGATCGCCCGGGAGGTGTGGGAGCAGCACCTGCCCCGCACCGAGCGGGAACTCGCCGCCCGCGGACTGGCGCACTTCACCTTCCGTACGGCCGCCGATCCACCCCGCGACGGCACCCGGCCCCCGGCGGACATCGGGACACTGCTGCGGCGGGGGTGGGTCCACGCCGAACCTCTCGTCTACGAGGATTTCCTGCCCCGCTCCGCGGCCGGCATCTTCCAGTCCAACCTCACCTCGCAGGGCACCCGCGACAACTCGCGGGAGGCCGCCGCCTACGACGCCGGGTGGCTCTCCGGTGCGCTGGAGCGCGAGGTGCTCGACCCGTTCGCGCTCTACGAGCAGCAGCAGCACCGCTCTCTGGCCCGGGTCGCGCACGAGCTGGGGCTGGATCGCACCGCCCTCGTCCACCCCGTCCACCGCGAACACCCCTGAGGATGGCCATGACCAGCACCGCCCTGCCCAGTACGGATGACCTGCGGGCCCGCGCCCGCACCCGCCTCGACGCGATCGGCGTACGGGTACCGGAAGGCGGCGACCTCCCGGCCCGGACCCCGCTCACCGGGGAGTGCCTCTTCGGGCTCCGCACCGCCACCGCTGCCGAAGCCGAGACTGCCGTCGCCGAAGCACGCGCGGCGTTCCGCACCTGGCGCGGCACGCCCGCGCCGCGCCGCGGGGAACTCGTGCGCAGGCTCGGGGAGCTGCTGCGCGAGCACAAGAGCGACCTCGCCGATCTCGTGACCATCGAGGCGGGCAAGATCAGGTCCGAGTCCCTGGGCGAGGTCCAGGAGATGATCGACATCTGCGACTTCGCCGTCGGTCTGTCGCGCCAGTTGTACGGCCGCACCATCGCCTCCGAGCGTCCCGGGCACCGACTCGCCGAGACCTGGCACCCGCTCGGGGTGGTCGGCGTCATCTCCGCCTTCAACTTCCCCGCGGCCGTGTGGTCGTGGAACACCGCGGTCGCACTGGTCTGCGGGGACACGGTCGTCTGGAAGCCCTCGGAGCTGACCCCGCTCACCTCCCTGGCCTGCGACCGCCTGCTGGCCCGCGCGGCCGACGACGTCGGAGCGCCCCCCGCGGTGCACCGCCTGCTGCTCGGCGACCGTTCCGTCGGCCGGCAACTCGTGGACGACCCCCGGATCGCCCTGCTCAGCGCCACCGGCTCGACCCGCATGGGCCGCGAGACAGCGCCCCGCGTCGCGGCTCGGCTCGGCCGCAGTCTGCTGGAACTCGGCGGCAACAACGCCGCGATCGTCGCCCCGTCCGCCGATCTCGACCTCGCCGTGCAGGGCATCGTCTTCGCCGCCGCGGGCACCGCGGGACAGCGCTGCACGACGCTGCGCCGTCTCCTCGTCCACCGGGACGTCGCCGAACCGCTGACCGCCCGGCTGGGCTCGGCCTACCGCACGCTGCCGGTCGGCGACCCGTTCGACGACCGCACGCTCGTCGGTCCGCTGATCTCCCTCGCGGCCCTCGAGGGGATGGACGGCGCGCTGACGCGGGCCCGGGCTACGGGGGGCGAACTGCTGGCCGGGGGCCGCCGCAGGCTGGCCGACGCCGCCCCGGAGGCGGCCTACTGCGAACCGGCTCTGGTCCGCGTCGACGAACAGTCCGACGTCGTACGGGAGGAGACCTTCGCACCGATCCTCTACATACTCGCCTACGACACGCTCGAGGAAGCGCTGGCCCTGCACAATGACGTCCCGCAGGGCCTCTCCTCCAGCATATTCACCCGCGACCAGCGGGAGGCCGAGGTCTTCCTCTCGGCCGCGGGCTCCGACTGCGGGATCGCCAACGTCAACATCGGCACCTCGGGGGCGGAGATCGGCGGCGCGTTCGGCGGGGAGAAGGACACCGGCGGCGGGCGCGAGTCGGGCTCGGACGCCTGGAAGTCCTACATGCGCCGGGCGACCAACACCGTCAACTTCTCCGATGAGCTCCCGCTGGCCCAGAACGTCAGCTTCCTGTGAGCGGCAGTCTTCCCCTGCACGCGGGACGGTGCGCCGTGCGCCCGGCCGGACGCACGGCGGCCGGGCCGCGCCACCTGCCGGAGCGGCTGCCCGCAGGCGGCTGCGCGCTTCCGGGGCGGCTGCCCGCAGGCGCGGGAGCCCGCATACCCTGACCGGAGCCCACCGCAGGTCCCAGAGCCTCCAGGAGCGTCGATGAGCACCGCCTCGCCCGCCACCCCCTCCCGCACCGCTGTCGTCACCGGAGCGAGCAGCGGCATCGGCGCCGCCACCGCCCGCCGGCTGGCGGCGGCCGGCTACCGGGTCGTGCTGGCCGCGCGCCGTGCGGAGCGCATCGCCGCCCTCGCCGCCGAACTCGTCGAGGAGGGGCAGCAGGCCGAGGCCCACACCCTGGATGTGACCGACCGTGCGGCGGTCGACGCGTTCGCCGAACGGTTCGAGACACTGGAGGTGCTGGTCAACAACGCGGGCGGGGCGCTGGGGGCGGACCCGGTCGCCTCCGGCGACCCCGAGGACTGGCGGCGGATGTACGAGACCAACGTCCTCGGGACCCTGCACACCACGCAGGCGCTGCTGCCCGCGCTGACCGCCGGTGCGGGCACGGTCGTGGTGCTCTCCTCGACGGCGGGCCTCGCGACGTACGAGGGCGGGGCCGGGTACGTCGCGGCGAAGCACGCCCAGCACGTGCTCGCCGAGACCCTGCGTCTGGAGATCGTCGGCAGCCCCGTCCGGGTGATCGAGATCGCGCCCGGGATGGTCCGGACCGACGAGTTCGCGCTCACCCGGTTCCGGGGGGACGAGGAGAAGGCCGCACGGGTGTACGAAGGCGTGGCCGAGCCGCTGACCGCGGACGACGTGGCCGACACCATCGCGTGGTGCGTCTCGCGGCCGAGCCGGGTCAACGTCGACCTGCTGGTGGTGCGCCCGCGCGCGCAGGCGTCCAACACGAAGGTGCACCGCGAACCGTGATCCGGCGGCCCCCGGGCGCCGGGTCCGGGGGAGGTCCGCACACGTCGGGCACGGCGACCGGCAACCGGCGGCCGGGACGGTCACTCCGTCGGCACGCCCACCGTCACCTCGACCTCGTTCCCCAGGGCACGGAAGTCTCGGACGAGCCAGGTCCGCTCCGGCAGCCGGGTGCCCGCACGCGTGGTGTGGCCGGAGACGACCAGGACGGCCTCACCGCCCGAGGTGATCAGAATCTCGGCGTCGGTGGCGGCCCCGTCGGCGAACCGGAGCACGAGTCCGGTGGCGCGCGGATTCTCGGCATAGGCCGCGGGCCGGCTCAACTCCTGGATGCGCACGGACGCGCCGCGGAAGAGGTGCGTGTAGGAGCAGACAGCGGTGTGCGGGGCGGTGTCAGGGGGCACCGGATCCTCCGGCTCGGTCAGGGCGGGCGGGGCTCGGACGGACGGCTCCGGTCACCACTTTCGCCCACCCGCACCCGGTCCGCCGGTACATCCGGTCCGCACGCGTGGCGCCGCCCCGGATCACCGCCGCGCCCGGGGGCGGTGCGACAGCCTCCCCGCCGCGGTCGCGGAGGTCAGCACTGGACTACCGACTCGCAGGAGGCCGCCGGGACACCGCGGGTCTCGATGGTGACGCCCCCCTGTGCGCGGCCGCCCGCGATGGCGGCGGCGCCCAGCACGAAGTGCACCCACATGTTGAACTGGATCTCCTTGGCCACCCGGAGCCGACTGTAGAGCAGGTCGGCCCACCAGTCGCCGGCGCGCGACCACGCCTCGACGTGGAAGCGGAGTCCGTTTCCCGGGTCGTCGGCGGTGAACTGGATCTGCCCGGCCTCCAAGTGCCCGTGCAGCGTGCCGAGCCGGATCGTGACGGGGTCGCGGTGGAGCACGCGGACCGGGCCGTCCCAGGGGCCCGGCATCTGCACTCGGTACTCGTCGCCGGGGCGCGCCGGCCCTGGGCCGCCGCGCGTCTTGTGGAAGACCGCCACGGTCGAGGGCGCCGGGCGGTTGAGGTCGGCCGCGACCGCTCCGATCAGCTCCTCGGGGCTCATCCGGGCGCCCTGGATTCGGACGCCGAACCGGCGGTGGAACATCGGCCCGACGCCGTCGCCGAGCCGTTTGGTGAGCTCGTCGACGCGATCGGGGGGCAGCGGGGGCGGCAGGTCGCCGGAATCCCCCGCCACTTCACTGCGGTGGAGTGCGGTCACCCGCCACATGTACTCCCAGGACACCAGCAGAACACCGGCCGGGAAACGCAGCAGGGTGCCGATCCGCCGCCGGGCGGACGGTCTGCCGGGCCGCCTGGCCGGCGGTCGGCCGGAGTCGTGCCGGGTCCGTGTCCCGATCACCGACCACATCCATCCCTGTAGCGACATAACACCTATGACACCATGAAAGACACATGAGTGGATATAAATGGCACTCATCTCCCCCACCCGTATCAGGAGGTCGGCGTGCTGTTCGAAAAGCTGATGCACCGGATCGGACTGCGCAGGACACATCTGCAACTGGCGTCGATGGGGTCCGTAGGGCTCTGCATCGTCTTCTGGATGCGGGCGGCGAGCTTCGACCAGGACGAGCGGGGCAACGCCGAGCGCCGCGCCCTGTTCGTCGGCCTGTGGGCCCCCACGCTGTGGGGTATCGGCCAGTCGCTGGAGGACACCCCCGCCGGACACCCCCGGCCGGACGGCCCGCATGCTGCGTGAGCGGCGCCTCTACCGTGCACCGGCGGTCGCCGCGCTGCACTCGCTGGCCGGGCGTTCGGTCAACTACGCCCCGGTGACGGGGAGTCGGGTGCCCACCTGGAACGCGCGCTGGCACGTCGACTACCTCCGCCAGCCGCTCGCCCGGGAACCGGCGGGCGCCCCCGTGCGGGGCGGCGCGTGGGAGATCGCCTGCCGCCTGGTGCGCGACTACCAGTTCGCGGAGCCGGCCATCCTGCGCGCGCTCTACCGGAGTGACGCACCGCTGCTGGGCCGGGACATGCTGCTGGAGGGCAGGTTCGCCGGACTGCGATTCGACATGGGCGTCCGGGTGACGTCCGTGACCGACGAGACGCACGGCAGCGGCGCGTGGGAGTCACGCGTATGGGGGTGGGCCTACCGGACCCTGGAGGGCCATCTGGAGCAGGGCGAACTCGCCTACCAGGTCGTCAAGCGGCTGCGGACCGGTGCCGTGGAGTTCCTTATCACCGGCCACTCGCGGCGGGCACCGCTGCCCAACCCGGTCGTGCGGACCGGCTTCGCGGTCTTCGGACGCTGGACGCAGCACCGCTTCTACCACGCGAGCGCCCGCAGGTTGCAGCGGCTGCTGCGCGCGGAACTCGAGGGCGCGCCCCCGTTGGCGGCAGCGGCCCTGCCCGGGTACGACAACGTCGTGCTCGCGCCCACTCCGCGCCGCTGAGCGCCGTCGACGGCCCGCTGTCCGAGCCGCCGACGGGCGGCGGTTCACCTGCGGCTGAGGACACCGGGCCACCAGGAGACCGGGCCGATGTCCCGGACCAGCGCCGGCACCAGGAGGGACCGCACCACCAGGGTGTCCAGAAGGACTCCGAAGGCGACGATGAAGGCGACCTGGGCGAGGAAGGCCAGCGGGATGACGGCGAGCGCCGCGAAGGTGGCGGCGAGCACCACACCCGCCGAGGTGATGACTCCGCCGGTGGCCGTCAGGCCACGCAGCACACCCTCCCGCACGTCGTGCCGCAGTGACTCCTCGCGGACCCGGGACATCAGGAAGATGTTGTAGTCCACGCCCAGGGCCACCAGGAAGACGAAGCCGTAGAGCGGTACCGAGGCGTCCGCTCCGCTGAAACCGAGCAGTTCCCGGAAGACCAGCGCGGAGACGCCCAGGGTGGCGAAGAAGCTGAGCGCGACGGTCCCCACCAGCAGAAGTGGCATCAGCAGCGAGCGCAGCAGCGCGACCAGAATGATCAGAATGATGGCCAGGACGACCGGCACGATCAGCGCGCGGTCGCGTTCGGCCGTCCGCTGGGTGTCGTGCTGTCGGGCCGTGTAGCCGCCGACCAGCGCGTCGGAGCCCGGGACGGCCCGCACCGCCTCGCGTAGCCGCTCGACCGTACGCTTGGCGGCGTCGCTGTCCGCGGCGTCCTCCAGAGTGACCTGGAGACGGACCCTGCCGTCCACGACCTGCGGCGCCTCGGCGTCCGGGCGGCCCTTCGCCCCCAACGGCACGGCCGAGGCCACTCCCTCGGTACCGAGCGCCGCCCGCCGCACCTTCGTGAGGGCCTGCTCGTCGGTGAGCACCGTGGCCGGGTTACCGGAGCCGCCGGGGAAGTGTTCGCTGAGGGTCCGCTGGGCGGCGACGGAGGGCGCGTCGTTGATGAAGACCTCGTCCAGCGGCACGCCCCGGGCGTTCAGCAGCGGCGCGAAGGCGCTCGCCGCGAGCAGCACCGCAAGCGTGCAGGCCCAGATCCTCCGGGGCGCCCGGTCCACGGCACGCGCCACCCGCGGCCAGACCCCGCCCCGCGCGGACGACTCCCGCTGCTCCGGCGAGCGCGGCAGCTTTGCCGGCCAGTAGGCGAAACGGCCGAGGAGTGCCAGTACCGCAGGGAGGAACGTCAGCGCGCTGAGGAGCGCGCAGACGATCCCGATGGAGCCCACCGGCCCCAGGGCGCGGTTGTTGGTCAGGTCGCTGAGCAGGAGGGCCAGCAGGCCGGCGACGACGGTACCGGCGCTGGCCAGCACCGGTCCGACGGAGCGGCGCAGGGCGGCCCGGACGGCGGTCTCGCGGTGGTGCCCCGCGCTCAACTCCTCGCGGAACCGCGCGGTCAGCAGCAGCGCGTAGTCCGTCGCCGCGCCGATCACCAGGATGGACAGGATCCCCTGCACCTGCCCGTCGACGCGGACCATGTCCTGCCGGGCGAGCACGTAGACGGCCGCGCAGGCCAGTCCGAGAGCGAACACCGCGCCGAGAATGATCACCAACGGCAGCAGCACGCTGCGGTAGACCAGAACGAGGATCAGCAGCACGGCGGCGAGGGCCACCCCCAGCAGCAGCCCGTCGATTCCGGCGAACGCGTCCGACAGGTCGGCCTGGGTGGCTGCCGGCCCGGCGAGGTGGACCGTCGTCCCGGGTACCTCTCCGGCGGCCGAGCGGAGCTTCTCCAGTGCCCCGGGTAGTTCCTCGCCCAGGTCGGGGCGGAGTTGGACGATGCCCCGCAGTGCCGCGCCGTCCCGGGAGGGAATGGCGGGGGTGGGCGGGCCGACCGCGTCGACGCTGTCGGCGGCCCGGTCCAGCGCGCGTGAAGCGGCCCCGCGCTGCGCGCGGGTGACGGACTGCCCGTCGCCGGACGTCCACACCACGATGGCGGGCAGGGTCTCCTCCTGGTCGAACGCCTTCTGTTCGTCCAGGACCCTGGTGGATTCGGCGCTGCGCGGCAGGAAGGCGGCCTCGTCGTTGGTGGCGACCTCGCCGAGCTTCCCGGCGAACGGCCCCAGCGCGCCGCCGACGGCGATCCAGACGACAAGCAGCAGAAGCGGGATCGAGAGTCGGGCGAGACGCGGCGCGGACGGCATGCATCCTCCGGGGTGGTCGTGGGGAAACCAGTTCAATGATTGGCTATCTTAATCATTGAATTAAATTGTTCCGCACCTCGCCGTCGGCGCAACTGCCCACGCCGCCGCGAAGCCGTCAGCTTCCGCCCTCGCGGAGGGCGGAGAGCTCCTGGTTCAGCAGAGCGAGGAAGCGCAGCACCACACGCTGCTCCTCCTCGTCGAACTGCGAGCGGGCGCGGTCGGTCGCCTGCGCCAGCGGCCGGAAGTACCCGCGCGCGGCCGCCCGCGCGTCGCTCGGGTAGTGCAGGCGCACCACCCGCCGGTCGGCCGGATCCCTGGAGCGCCGCACATGTCCGGCCCGCTCCAGCCGGTCCAGGCAGGCCGTCACCGCTCCGGAGGTGAGCCCCAGATGCTCCCGCAGCAGCCCCGGGGTCAGCGGCTCCTCCGCGTCGAGGATCGCGGCGAGCGCGGCGGCGTCGGTGGCGTGCAGCCCCTGAGCAGCGGCGAACCCGTGGACCAGCCGGCCGAACTCCCCGTTCATCCTCCGCAGCTCCACGGCGAACTGCTGGAGATCGGTGGGACCGGCCCCGGCGGTGCCGCCACCTGCCTGCCGGCCCCCGTCTGCACTGGTCATCCGGCCACTCTATAAAAGAACCGGGCCGCACGACCGCCGGCAGCAAGGCCCCGGAACATACGCCGAGCCGCGAAACGGCACGCCGATCCCTACAGGAACCGGCGAATGGGGAGCACCGCCGCTTCCTTGAGGCGCTCGGCGCCCGGGCGCCGCCGCCAGCGGCCTGCGGTGATGCGCTCCGCATCGTCCCAGTCCGCGGCGAAGTGGTCGTCCAGCGTCGCCGTGAACCGCTCGTCGATGACGGCCAGCATCACCTCCTCGTCGTGTTCGAGGGAGCGGCGGTTGAGGTTCGTGGAGCCGGTGAGGGCCACGATGCCGTCGACGGTGACGACCTTGGCGTGCATCATCGTGGGCCGGTACTCGGCGATCCGCACACCGGCGCCGAGCAGGTCGTCGTAGGCACGCCTGCCGCCCAGCCGGGAGACACGCTTGTCGGTGTGCGGTCCCGGGAGCAGGATCTCGACCCGGACCCCGCGCCGCGCCGTCCGGCTCATCAGGTCGACGAAGTAGTCGTCCGGCGTGAAGTACGCCGTGCACAGCCGCACCCGCTCGCGAGCCGACTCCAGCACGACGCGCAGCAGGGTCTGCATGTCCTGCCACCCGAAGCTCGCCGAGCCGCGGACGACCTGGACGAGAGCCGTGCCCGGGGCGTCGTGCTCGACGAACCGGTCGGCCTCGTCGAAGAGTTCGTCGTGGCATTCGGCCCAGTTCTGCGCGAAGGCGGCCGAGACGCCGTCGACCGCGGGGCCGCGCACCTCGACATGGGTGTCGCGCCACTCCCCCGGATGCCGCGCGTCCCCGCACCATTCCTGAGCGATGCCGACGCCGCCGGTGAAGGCGGTGCGCTCGTCCACCACGAGGGCCTTGCGGTGGCAGCGGTGGTTCTGCTTGAAGGGCGAGACCCACATCGGCTTGCGGAACCACTGCACGGCGACGCCCGCCCGTTCCATGTCCGCCAGCAGGGACTTCTCGATGGGTCGGCTGCCGAATCCGTCCAGGAGCAGTCGCACCCGCACGCCGCTCCGCGCCCGCTCGCTCAGCGCGTGGGCGAATTCGTGGGCGATCTCTCCCTGCCAGTACACGAACGTCATCATGTCGATGGTGTGCCGGGCTTCCCGGATCGCCCGCAGCATGGCGGGGAAGATCTCGTCACCGTTGCGGAGGACCCGCAGTGCGTTGCCCTCGGTGGCGGCGATGCCGATCAACCGCTCCAGGCGTCGGCGTATGTACTGTTCGCGCTCGCGTACCGACTCCGCCGGCCGGCCCTCGGCGCCGTCGGCGGCCGGGCCGGGGGCCGGCCGCTCGGCAGCGGGTGCGGCGACGGCCTGCGCGGTCGGGGCACCTCCCGGCGCTGCCGGGTCCTGCGCCGTCACCGTCTCACCGATCCGGACAGCGGATGGCCGGGGCGCCGGGCCGCGGCACCGACCGGGCGTGCACGGCTCCCCGTTGCGGAGTGTGCCGCCTTGCGGGGAGCGGTGCACCCGGGTGCGACGAGCGGCGCCGGAGGACCGGGCGCGGTCAGGGCTGTCTTGGGCACGGGGGGGTCCTTTCGCTGGGGAGCGGTGGGAGCGGAACCGGCCGCCGGGGGACGGCCGACGGGTCCGGCTCGCCGACAAGAGGGGAGACGGTGTGACGGTCAGCCGGCCGCGAGCAGTACTGCCGCGCGCAGCGGCACGAGGGAGGAGGCCGGACCAGCGGGCGAGCCGACCGGGTCGGCAGCCGGACAGGCCGGACGGCCGGGCCGGAGAGGCCGGGTGGCGGTGACCGGGGACGCCTCTCCCCCACCCCGGTGTGCGGGCATGCGGCGTCCGCCGGTCCGGGGCGCGCTCACACCGCGGCGGCGGGCCGGGGCGCTCGCTGCGACGCCTCCGGAACAGCGACGACCGTCACGGCGAACTCCGGCGGTTCGGGGTGGTCCGCGGGGGCGTCCTGCGCGTACAGCAAAGAGTCGTCGCCGACGCGGGCGCCGGGCAGCCGGTGCCGGGCTGCTACGAGAGCGGTGTCGATGTCCCCGGTTCCGGTCGAGACGCACAGCGTGTAGGCGATGTCGTTCATACGCTGCCGCACCTCGGGGGACCCGTCCTCGGCCCGCAGGACACTCAGAGCCGCGTACTGCTCGACGAGATCGCGGAGAACGGCGGGGTGGGCGAGCAGCATGGGAAGGTTCCCTTCAGGAGGTGTGGAGGCGAAGCGGCCCGGGCGAGCGGGCGCGGGGCGGTATGCGGTGGCGGGTGCGGGCCTGCGGCGCGGGGAGCCCCGAACGGCGGGGGCTCGTACGCACTCCGACTGCGCCGGGCGGCGGGCGCACCGGGCGGCCTGGTGTCCGGGGGCGGAGACCCCCGGGACGCGCGGCGGCCTTCCGGTGGGCGCGGCGGTGTCGCCGGGCCGGTACCGATCGGCACTCATGGGCTGCTCCTCCCGCTGTCGTCGACGGTGCACAGCGCGGGGAGAGGCGGCTCGGGAGCACCACGCGGGCCACGAGTGGGCATCTCCTCCGCGTATGTGCCTGTTCTCCCAAGCACGTGACCGCACTTCTCACCGGCTTCGGCGGCGGTAAACCTCATGCCTCGCAGGGCTGCGGGACCGCACCCGCACGGAGGCGGCATCCGGCAGAGAGCATGCTCGGCCGGAGCCGCCGCGTTGCCGTGCCGTGCCGGTCAGGCGGTGCCACCATCCGGTGCGGAGCCCGCTGCCGCGCCCGCGCGCGGCACGGGGGCGTGGGGCCGGGATTCCGCCCAGCGCGTCAGCTCCGACGTGCGGTAGAGGAGTTCGGCGCCCCGCTTGCCCGCAGCCGCGGGGAACCTCTCGTCGTTGGCGCGCGCCCAGCGCAGCGCCGCCAGCGAAATGCCGGGCAGCAGCCGCTCATGGGCCTGCCGCAGCCCCAGCAGCCCCTGGTCCTCCGAAGCGGAAGCCGCGTCCGGACGGCCGGCGGCGCCGGAGGAGTGCCCGCCGCTGTCCGCGGGGGCCGCTTCGGGACCCGACTCGGTACCCGGCTCGGGGCGCGGAACCGGCTGGGAGGGTGAGCTGCGGGCCGCCGCAAGGGCGCCGGATGGGACGCGAGGCCGGTCGGGCTGCTGCGTCATGGCGACGCGCAGCCGCGCCAACAGGCGGCTGAGGAGCCGGGAGACGTGCATCTGCGAGACCCCCAGCCGCTCGCCGATCTCGGCCTGGGTGAGTTCGTCCACGAAGCGGTGGTGCAGCAGGATCCGGTCGCGTTCGCCCAGTTCCGCGATCAGCGGGGCCAGCGTCTGGAAGTCCTCCACCAGTTCGAACGCCGGATCGGGTCCCCCGATGCAGTCGGCCAGGGCCCGGCCGCCCTCGGCGCCGCCCGTGACCGCGGCGTCCAGCGAGGTGGTGGTGTATCCGTTGGCGGCCTTCCGCGCCTCGATGACCTCGCTCTCGGGCAACGACATGAGCGCTGCCAATTCCGCCACAGTCGGCTCCCGGTCGAGCCGGGAGCGCAGTTCCTCGTCGGCGCGGGCGAGCTGTTCTCTGGCCTCCTGAAGCCGCCGGGGTACGTGCACCGCCCAGGTGGTGTCGCGGAAGAACCGCCGGATCTCCCCCACGATGCACGGGACGGCGAACGTGGTGAAGGCGACCTCCCGCGAGACCTGGAACCGCTCGATAGCCTTGATCAGCCCGATCGTGCCGACCTGGACGACGTCCTCCAGGTCCTCGGCCCGGGTGGAGAAACGGGACGCCGCGTAGCGGACCAAGGACAGGTTCATCTCGATGAGGGTGTTGCGGACGTACTGGTACGCGTCCGTGCCCTCCTCCAGTTCGTCCAGCCGGGCGAGGAACTGCTTGGTCAGCGCCCTGGCGTCCTTGGCCGGAACCCGGGAGGGCGACTCGATCACGGGGAGATCGGTACCCCCGGGAGAACCCGCGTGCCCGCGTGCCGTCGAATCGGTCACCATCATGAGCGCCTCATCTCCTCGGACTGCGCGCCGGCTTCCGTGCGCGGCGGCCGCTTCCCGGCCGCACTCTCCACCTGCCCGCGAAACGCGAGGTCATGGCACCCGAATCGGCGATTCATCTCACGTATCGTCGCGACTCGGGGCACCCGGACGGCGCCGGAAGTCGCGGCTCCACACGCGGGGAAGGCGTTCGGGCCCGTCGGCGGATGCATCGGCAGGTGTACTCAGGCGGCCTGCGCGGGCAGATCGGGCCAGCGCGCGCTGACCGTCTTGCCGGGGCCGTCGACGGTGACTTCCACCGAAGGGGTGAGCGCGTGCACCAAGTGCATGCCCCATCCGCCGGATCCGTCCAGTGCACCGCTGCGCACGCCCGGCAGTTCCCGACTCGCGTCCCGCACCTCGACGCTCAGGACACCACCGGTCCGGTCGATCACCAGCAGCCAGGGACCCGAGGTGTGGCGCTCGGCGTTGACAACGAGTTCGGTGACCACGGTTCCCACCGTGGCGGCGTCGACGGTCGGGCAGTGTTCCACCACGTAGGCGGCGGCCAGGGCGCGGGCGTCGGCGACGGACGCTTCGTCGGAATGAAGTGACAACACGATGTTCCTCCTCTTCCGTTCGCCCCCGTATGCCCGACCGCACCGCTCGACACACTCCCCGACGTGCCCGCCTGTGAGAAGTGAAGAAGGCGGAATGTCACCTTTTCGTACCGTCATGCACCGGTAGTTCGCCGACCGTCGTGCGCCCGGCGCACCGACGGGATACCAGCACTCAGAGCGGAAGGCGCCCGCGCGCCCTGCGCCCTGCCGAACCACTCCGCCCGACGGCCTTCTGGCTGCTGCGGAAAGGCTTGCTCAACAACCGGCCCAGCGCTCCCGGGGCCTTGCCCGCGGTGCGGTTTCCGGCACCCAGCGTCCGCTGGGTGCCCCGCTCCGGGCGACGGGACAGCCGCGGCGCGAGAAACGCCAGAACGAGCAGGACCACACACACCGCGACGATGCCTACGACGGCCATGATGCAGCACTCTCCCTGAGTTCGGCGGTCGTCGCGCCGGGTGCGCGACACCGCGTCGAGGCTGCCGGGTGTCCGCCGTCCCGCGGGCCAAACCAGCGCGCGTGCGCGGGACGGACGCACCCGGTGCGCCTCGCACTCCCCGTCGGCCCGGCACAGGCGGGGAGCCCCCGGAGGCCGCCTTCTTACTGGAGGGTAGGCACGATCCACCCCTTGTTATACAGTCCGTCTAACAAGGGGTCCGGGGGCCTCGGCGTCCGCTCCGCCGAGCGCACCGGCGGCCCGGCCCGCGGAGACTGCGTCCGGGCCCACCCTCCACCGGCACACCAGCACCCGTACCGCACCGACGGGGGCCGGAACGGCCCACTGTCCGAACCCGAGGAGTCGCAGCATGGCAAGCAGCATCACCCGGCCGGACCTTCCGCAGCTCTCCGAGGAGGACGGCGTCGCCCGGCGGCTGCTGGACTCCTCGGCGAAGCTGTCCTACGACCCGCTCGCCGAAGTCGACTGGGACACCCCGCTGGACGAGGACTTCCACGGCACGAGCCCGGAGTGGAGCACCCTGTTCGGCACCGCCTACTGGGCCGAGTTGACCGACGCGCAGCGCAAGGAACTCACCCGCCAGGAAGCCGCCTCGGTGGCCGGTACCGGCATCTGGTTCGAGATGATCCTGCAGCAGATGATCCTGCGCGACGTCTACGCCAAGGATCCGTCCCAGGAGACCGTCCAGTGGGCGCTGACCGAGATCGCCGACGAGTGCCGGCATTCGATCATGTTCGCGCGCGGGGCCAAGAAGCTCCGGGCACCCGCCTATCAGCCCCGCCGCGTGGCCCGCGAACTCGGCCGGGCGTTCAAGACCCTCGCCTTCGGAGAGGCCGCCTACGCGGCGATCCTGGTGGCCGAGGAGGTCCTCGACGTGATGCAGCGGGACTGGATGCGTGACGAGCGGGTCGTGCCGTTCGTCCGCACCATCAACAACATCCACGTCGTCGAGGAGTCGCGGCACATGAAGTTCGCGCGCGACGAGACCCGCAAGCGGCTGGCCAAGGCCGGCCGGCTGCGCCGCCAGATCAACGCGTTCGCCATCGCCGTCGCCTCCTACGTGATCGTCACCAGCATGGTGAACCGGAAGGTGTACGCCACCGCCGGTCTGGACGAGAGCCGCGCCCTCCGCGAGGCGGCGGCCAACGAGCACCACAAGTCGATGCTGCGGTCGAGCTGCGCGGGACTCATGGAGTTCCTGGCCTCGGCCCGGCTGCTGACCAGGCCGGCGCTGGTCTTCTACAAGCGCGCCCACCTGATCTGACCCCGCCCGCCCGCGTCGCGGCGCCTCCCACCGCCGCACGCCGCACACGGAACCGGCCCCATGACCTACGCCATCAGCCAGAACTGCTGCAACGACGCCACCTGCGTCTCCGTCTGCCCGGTCAACTGCATCCACCCCACTCCCGGCGAGCGCGACTTCGGCAGCACCGAGATGCTCTACATCGACCCCGCCGCGTGCATCGACTGCGGGGCCTGCGCGGACGCCTGCCCGGTGGACGCGGTCTTCCCGGTGGAGAACCTCACCGGGCCGCAGCGGGCGTACGCCGAGATCAACGCCGCCTACTACGCCGACGCGCCCGCACCCCGACCCGCGGAGGACAGCCCCAACTTCCACCCCTGGAGCGAGCCGTCGTTCCCGCGGACCCTGCCCTCCGACTTCACCGCGCCCCGGGTGGCGATCGTCGGCACCGGCCCGGCCGGCATGTACACCGCGGAGGACCTGCTGCTGCACACGGCTGCCGAGGTGACGCTGCTGGACCGGCTCCCCGTGGCCGGAGGACTGGTGCGGTACGGCGTCGCGCCCGACCATCCGGCGACCAAGGGCATCGGTGACGCCTTCGCCCGGTTCCACAGCCACCCGCGGGTGCGGATGCTGCTGGGTGTCGAGGCGGGCCGGGAGATCACGGCGGAAGAACTGAGCGCCCACCACGACGCCGTCGTCTACGCCGTGGGGGCTCCCGGTGACCGGCGGCTGGGGATTCCGGGCGAGGAGGCGGCCGGCTCTCTCGCCGCCACCACCTTCGTCGCCTGGTACAACGCCCATCCGGACGTCCCGGCGGACGCGATCGATCTGTCGGCGCCGCGCATCGTCGTGGTGGGCACCGGCAACGTCGCCCTCGATGTGGCCCGCATCCTGCTGACCGACCCGGAGGAGCTGGCCGGTACGGACATCGCCGACCACGCCCTGGCGGCCCTGCGCGCGAGCGCCGTGCGCGAGGTCGTACTGCTGGGCCGCCGCGGCCCGGAGGACGCCGCCTGCACCCGGCCCGAACTCCGCGCGCTGACCCGGTTGTCCGGGGTGCGGCCGGTCGTCGACGACCACGACCCGCGCACCGGCACGGCGATCGACGCCGCGGGGCCGCAGGAGAAGGCCGCGCTGCTCCGCGACATCCCACGCGAACGGGTGGACTACTCCTCTCCGGCGGCCTCCGGCCCCCGACGCCTGGTCTTCCGCTTCCACTCAGCGCCGCTCGAGGTGCGTGACTCCGTCGACGGCGGCCGGGAGGCACACGGCGACCTGCACGTCCGGGTCACCGGGGAGGCGGGCGGTACCGGCATCCGGACGGGGATGCTGCTGCGGGCCGTCGGCTACCGGGGCGCGCCCGTCCCCGGGCTGCCCTTCGACGAGGACAGCGGGACCGTCCCGCACGAGGGCGGGCGGGTGGCCGGCCTGTCCGGCAGCTACGTGGTGGGCTGGATCAAACGGGGGCCCACCGGGGGCATCGGCGCCAACCGCTCCTGCGCGGCCGAGACCGTCACGACGCTGCTGAGCGACGCGGCCGACGGCTCCCTTCCGCAGCCCACCGGCTCCGCGAAGGCGTTCCGGCGCCTGGCCCGACACCGCAGCAGCCATCTGGTCGACGCGCGGGGGCTGGCGGCCATCGACCGCGCCGAGCAGGCGCGGGGCCGCCGCGCCGGCCGACCACGCAGCAAGCTGGCGACCGTGCCCGCGCTCGTGGCCGCCTCCCGCTCCCGCCTCCCGCTCCCCCGCTGACCGGCGACACCGCCGAACCGGGACAGCACTCCGGCGGGACCGACATGGCCGGGACCGCCCCCGTCGCCGACCGCCCCCGTCCGACCGTCCGGGTCTTCGTTCCGGGCCGGACGTACGGACCGGCCCGCCGGGGGCAGGCACCGCTGCGGGACGGCGCACACGACGCTAGCGGGAGGCCGGTGCCGGGCCCTCGTGCTCGTCCCCGGCGGGGACGAGGCCGTCGGCCACCAGACCGGCCAGGACCGCCTCGCCCAGCGCGTGCACCGCGGACTGCGGGCGGACCATCACCGTCAACTCCGCGATCCGGCCCTCCGGATCGAGGTGCAGCAGGTCGATACCGTGGATCTGCCTGCCGTTGACGACAGCCCGGAAGACCAGCCCCGCGGCGGGGGCCTGGTCCCCGTCCCGGCCGGCCTGTGCGGTGCCGTCGAGATGTCCGACGTAGCGGAAGTCCTCGAACGTACGGAGCAGGACCCCGAAGAGGCCCAGAACCGCCTCCCGGCCTTCGAACGGGGTGAACTTCACCGGACTGTGGAGCCGGATCTCCGGGGTGAACAGCCCCTCCAGGGCGCTGAGATCGCGGCTGTCGACGGCGGCGCGGAAGCGGTCCACTGTGGTCATGGCTCACCCTTGATAGTCATGAGTACGATTACTCAGATTCATGACTATCACGCCCTCGGTGCCCTGGACAGGGGCGTGCACGGCGGAGAGGGGACGGCCCGGTGGCTTTGCGGCACGCCGTACTGGCGGCGCTCCTGGACGAGGAGTTGAGCGGATACCAACTGGCCAAGCAGTTCGACGCGGGTGTGGCGAACTTCTGGCACGCGCTGCCGCAGCAGGTGTACGCGGAGTTGACGAAGCTGGAGGAGGACGGGCTGGTCTCGGGACGCGAGGTGGTCCAGGAGTCCCGCCCCAACAAGCGCCTCTTCCAGGTCACCGACGCCGGGCTGGACGCACTGCGGCGCTTCGCCGCGACCCCTGCGAAGCCGACCTTCGTCCGCGACGACCTCCTGGTCGCGGTACAGGCCGCCGACCACCTCGGCACGGCGGACCTGATCGACCGGCTCGAGCAGCGGGCCGCCTTCGCGCAGACCAGGGCCGAGCTGTTCGAAGCGCTGCTGCGGACGATGCGCGGGAACCGCGCGGAGGAGGAATTCCTGCGACACGGCAGGCGGATCGGCCCCTATCTGACCTGCCTGCGCGGCCTGGACTTCGAGCGGAACAACCAGGAGTGGTGCCGACGCACCGCGGGGGTCCTGCGGGAGCGGAACGGCACAACCGACCCCGAGTGACAACACGGCGCCTACCCGGCACCTGCCCGTCCCGGCGAGCGACCGAGGCGGCCCCCGACGCGTCCGGGGCGCGCGGGAAGCCGCGTCCCGGTCACGCGCGGGCCGCCCGGGGTGTGCCGCTAGGAGAACAGCGCGAGATCGCCCGCCCCGGCCCGCACGATCTCGACCGTGTCCCCGGAGAAGTCCACCACCGTGGTGGGCTCGGTACCGCAGTCGCCGGAGTCGACCACGGCGTCCACGACGTGGTCGAGCCGCTCCTTGATCTCCCAGCCCTGGGTCATCGGTTCGTCCTCATCCGGGAGGAGGAGGGTGCTGGAGAGCAGCGGCTCGCCGAGTTCGGCCAGCAGTGCCTGTGCGACCACGTGGTCGGGGATACGGACGCCGACGGTCTTCTTCCTCGGATGCAGCAGCTTGCGCGGCACCTCCCTGGTCGCCGGGAGGATGAACGTGTAGCGGCCCGGCGTGGCCGCCTTGATCGCGCGGAACACGTCGTTGTCGACGTGCACGTACTGGCCGAGCTGCGCGAAGTTCTGGCAGACGAGCGTGAAGTGGTGGCGTTCGTCGAGGTTGCGGATGGAGCGGATGCGGGACATGCCGTCGCGGCTGCCCGGCCGGCACCCCAGAGCGAAGCAGGAGTCCGTCGGATACGCGATGAGCGCGTCCGCGCGGATGCTCTCGACCACGGTGCTGATGGTCCGGCGCTGTGGGTTCTCTGGGTGCACGTCGAAGTACTTCGCCATCCACCGACCCTAAAGCGTCTCCGCCGGGCCGTGCCCGCCGGACGGGGTGCGGTGCCGCCCGAAGGGGCTGGTGCGCCGGCCGCTACGCGCGGCGCGGTCACGGTCCGCCGTCCTCCCCGGGGTGCTCCTCCCGGGGGCGGTCGAGCACCAGGTCGGCGGCGTGCGCCCGCACCTCGGCCCGCGTCCGGCCCTGGTAGTCGGCGGCGATGAAGTGCTCGCCGATCGCCACGCAGAAGGCGAGCATGCTGCGCGCCTCCACCTCGTCGGGGTCGGGGCAGAAGGTGCCGATCATCTCGCGCAGCAGCGCCATCCGCCGGTTGTCCACCCTGCGCAGGCGCTCGGCGACCGCGGCGTCCCGGCGAGCCCAGCCGCGGACCGCGAGGTCGATGGGGAGCAGCCGGTCGCTGGAGAAGGTCAGCGCACCGGCCCGCTGGATCTTGGTCTTCGGGTCGCCGCCCTCGCGCTCGACGCGGTCGATGACCCCGTCGACGCTCTCCCGCTCCCAGGTATCCAGCATCGCCTCCAGCAGCGCTCCCCGGTCGGCGAAGTAGCCGTAGAAGCCCCCCTTGGTGACGCCGAGGTGCTTGGCCAGCGCTTCGACGCGGACCGCGTCCGGGCCGCCGCGGGCCAGCACCCGCAGCCCCTCCTCGATCCACCGGCTCCGGGGGGTGCGCGCAGCGCCCACGATGCCTTCCACCTCGCCTCTCACCCGGGTACCCGGTCTCGCATACGGGCACGGCCGACGTTGTGTACGCCATCGTATGGCCGAACCGGATCAGCGGCGCGGACGGGAGACCCCGGAGGCGGGGGGCGTGTCCGCTGCGGACCGGGGCTCGTTGTCGTAGTGATCCGTCGTGCGGTACCGACAGCCGGGAGGAACCGGATGCACAAGCGAGCGCTGGCGCTGGGAATGCTGACCGCCGGAGCGTCCCTGCTGGGAGCGGCCACCGCGGCACAGGCCGCGGTGGCCGACGGCGGGTCGCAGCCTTCGGCCGCCCCGGCGCCGGCCCCGGCCGGCGGTGCCGGCAAGCTCGGGCTCGGCACCCTCATCTCCCAGCCCGAGCAGCAATTGCGCACCCTGGGGGAAGAGGCCCAGCGGTACGGGCAGCGCTGATCCGGGCGGCGGCGCCTGCCGCCGGGAGGCTCCTGGACGTACCCATCCGGGCGGCCCGCCCGGATGGGCGATGCCGGCCCGGCCCGGGCGATCAGCTCCTCAGCAGCTTCCGCAGTCCCGGCTGGAGGCGCCGTGCGCTTCCACCATGGCGTCGCACAGCTGTCGGATCCGTTCCGGTGGCAGCGCGCGGCTGCGCACCGCCTCAGCCGTGCCGCAGATGGTCCCGCAGCTCGCGGGCGACCTGGGCCATCAGGGCCTCGGCGCCGGGCTGGGCCACCGCGGGTACCCGGGACTCGGTCAGGGCCGCGACGGCGAAGACGTCGCCGTCCTCGTGCTCGACCACCCCCACCTCGTGCCGGAGGTTGAGGAGGGTGCCCGTCTTGGACGCCCAGGTGGCCGCGTCGGAGCTGAAGTCCGGCGCGAGCCGTTGGCGCAGCACGTTGTCGGCCATCAGGGAGCGGATCCGCGCCGCGACGTGCGGGTCAACGGCCGAGGGGGTCCAGAAGACTTCCAGCAGGTCGGCGAAGGCCCGGGCCGTCCCGGAGTTGGCCCGGGTCACATCGAGTTGCGGGAGCCGGTGGCCGTGCCCGCCGGTGGCGGCGCCGACGGCGAGGGAGTGCGCCAGAGGCGCGTTCTGCGCCGGTAGGTGCTCCACGGGCGTGTCGGTCAGCTCGCCGAGGGCGTGCCGGATCGCGAGGCCCCGCACCCCCAGCGCCCGCACCCGGGCATCCACGTCCCCGGGCGGGGTGAGGCCGAACAGGGCGTTGGCGGCGGCGTTGTCGCTGAGGGAGGTGCTGAGGTAGAGGAGGTCGTCGAGGGCGACGCGGGCCGGATGCCGGAAGCGGGTGAGCCCGGTGGGGCCGGGCCGGGTGGCGCGGCCCGGCTGCACGTCGAGCTGCTGGGCGCCGTCGAGTTCACCGCGCCGGATACGCTCCAGGGTCGCGAGGGCGAGGGGCAGCTTGACGAGGGAGGCGACGGGCAGCTCGAAGTCCGGGTCGATGCCCGCCTCCCGCCCCGTCCGCAGGTCGCGCACGAGGAACGAGCCGGTCAGTCCGCCGTCGTGCAGGGCCTGGCGCAGCTCCCGCAGCAGGTGGCCGTCCGTCATGCTCAGCTCTCCTCTTCGTCCGCGTCCTCGTGCTCGTGCTCGTCCTCGTCCTCGTCCTTCCGCACGTCCGCGCCCAGGCAGTGTGCGATCTGCTCGTCCAGGCGGGCGCCGAGCCGTTCGGCGTCGCTCTCCTCGTCAGCCAGGAGGCCGAACGTCCGCTCCAGCGCGAGTTCGCCGAGGGGCCGCCAGTGCAGACCGAACTCCCGGGCCTGCAGCGGTGAGCACAGCAGCAGGTCCTGCGAGGCGAACACCTCGGCGGCCGCCTGGGTCAGCGTGGCGGCGACGGTGAGCTGCGCGGGACGCAGTCCGACCGTGTCGCGCAGCCGGACCATCGGGTCCCGGATGTGCGGGACGTCGTCCTCGGGCTGGAGCCAGACGCGGCGGGGCGGCGCCGAGCCGGTGCGCCGGGGCCGCAGTGTTTCCAGGTAGCGGCGCCGGGCGCGCGGCCGGTCGAGGCCGGCGAGCCCGAGCGGCACGCGCCAGCGCGCCTGGTCCGGCGGGACCGCCACGAGCGCGGCCCGCACCTGCTGGGAGCGGACGAGGTGGGGGCGCGCCTCCGGGTCGGCGGTGCGCAGCTCCAGGGCGATGCGGTGACCGCGGGCGGCCGCCGCGAGGCGGGCGAGGGCGGGTGCCGGGCAGGTGTCGGGGACGGCGAGGCGGACGGGCCGGCGACGCGCTGCCGCCGCCTCGTGCTGAAGCTCCTCGGCCGCGAGCACCAGCCGCCGCGCCGCGGGGAGCAGTTCCCGTCCGAAGGGGGTCAGGCGGGTCCGTCGCGCGCTGCGCTCGAAGAGCAGTTCGTCGAAGTGCCGCTCCAGCGCGGCGACGCGACGGCTGGCGACCGACTGGGACATGCGCGCCGCGGCCGCGCCCACGGTAAAGCTGCCCCGTTCACTGACGTGCACGAACGCACGGCAGGCGCCTACAAGATCCACGCATGCCACTGTATGCGCCTGCCGAAGCTATGCGGATCCTGCATCAACCGGCGCGATCCGGTCTTGGACCGCATGACCGGCGCCGCGGCAGGCTGCCTCCCGCGGCGGCGCACGTGTGGCCCGCCGTACCGGGCCCCCACCGGCCCGGGGAATCAGGTTCCGGACAGTCGGAGGTATCGACCACCCATGCGCACGACCTCAGCCCGGCGCAGAACTCTCAGCGTCCTCGGTCCGCTCGCGCTCGTCCTGCCGCTGCCGGCCTGCGGCACCGACGACCGCACGGGGTCCTCCGCCGAGCCCTCGGCGACCGGGTCCGCGCGGCACGAGACCGCCGCGGCCTTCCGGAAGCTGGAGCGCACGTACGACGCCCGGCTCGGCGTGCACGCCGTGGACACCGGCACCGGCCGGGAGATCTCCTTCCACGCGGGCGAGCGGTTCGCCTACGCCTCGACGCACAAGGCGTTCACCGCCGCCGCCATCCTGGACAAGCGCTCGCTGAGCGGTCTCGACAAGGTGATCACCTACCACAAGGAGGACCTGCTCCCCCACTCCCCCGTCACCCGCGAACACGTCGAGGAGGGGATGACGCTGCGGGCGCTGTGCGCGGCGGCCCTGAGGCACAGCGACAACGCCGCGGACAACCTGCTGCTGCGCGAACTGGGCGGGCCCAAGGCGCTGGACGCCTTCCTCGAGACGCTCGGCGACGACGTGACCAACGTGAACCGCTACGAACCTGAGCTGAACGAGGCGACCCCCGGCGACGACCGGGACACCACCACGCCGCGCGCCTGGACCGCCGACCTGCGCGCCGTCGCTCTCGGTGACGGCCTGAGCGGGAAGGAGCGGACCCAGCTCGACACCTGGATGCGGAACAGCCCCACCGGGAAGACTCTGATCCGGGCCGGGGTCCCCGAGAAGTGGAGTGTCTCCGACAAGAGCGGGGGCGGGCGCTACGCCACCCGCTCCGACATCGCCGTCGTCCGCCCGCCCGGCAGGGCTCCGCTCGTGGTCACCGTGATGTCCAAGCGCACGGAGCGGGACGCCGAGTACGACGACAGGCTGGTGGCCGAGGCCGCCTCGGTGGTCGCGGACGAGCTGACCTGAGCACGGCGGGGCCCCGCGGAGAGCCGTCCCTCCGCGGGGCCCCGGACGGCGCCGGTGCGGCTCAGCGCTTCTCGGCCGACGCCTTGGCAGTCTCCGCCGCGGCGGCCCGCTCGCCTTCCCAGCACTCGATCTCGCCGGGGAGCTCCGGCAGCCGGTCCCGGACGAACGTCGGGTCCAGGCCCTGGCGGCGCTGGGCGCGGTAGTCGTCCAGCAGCTTCCACGCGATGGCCGACAGCGGCAGGATCGCCACCAGGTTGACCAGCGCCATACTGCCCATGAAGACGTCCGCGAGGTTCCAGACCACGTCCACCGAGCCGAGCGCGCCCGCGAACACGGCACCCAGCACCAGGATGCGGAAGCCGGGCAGCACCCAGCGGCGGCCCTTGGCGCCTGTCATGAACTGCAGGTTGGACTCGCCGTAGTAGTAGTTGCCGATCAGGGTGGAGAAGGCGAGCAGGAAGACGACCAGCGTCAGCACGTGCCCGGCCCAGCCGCCGAGGGAGTCCTCCAGAGCGGTCTGCGTCAGGTCCGCACCGCCGCGCTCGGAGAGCGAGGGGTTGGTGGTGAGGATGACGAAGGCGGTCATCGAGCAGATCAGCAGCGTGTCGAAGAAGACCCCGAGGGTCTGCACCAGCCCCTGCTTGACGGGGTGCGAGACCTCGGCCGTCGCGGCGGCGTTGGGCGCCGAGCCCAGGCCGGCCTCGTTGGAGAACATGCCGCGCCGGATGCCCTGCTGGATCGCCGCACCGATCGCGCCGCCGGCGACCTCGCGGAAGCCGAAGGCACCACCCACGATGTCCGCGAAGACCCGCGGCACATCGGAGATGTTGAGGATCACCACCGCGAGGCCCAGCAGCAGGTAGATCACGGCCATCACGGGGACGACGAGCTGGGTCACCGTCGCGATGCGCCGGACACCGCCGAAGATCACCAGGCCCAGCAGCACCATGACGGCGATGCCGGCGCCGGCCGCCGGGAAGTCGTCGCCGAAGGAGCCCTTGGTGACCGAGGCGATGGTGTTGGACTGCACCGCGTTGAACACGAAGCTGAACGTCAGCGTGATGACGACCGCGAAGACCACACCCAGCCAGCGCTTGTTGAGGCCGCGCTGCATGTAGTAGGCGGGGCCGCCCCGGTAGGTGCCGGACTCGTTGCCGTCCTTGTCCCGGTTGCGCACCTTGTACAGCTGCGCGAGAGACGCCTCCACGAACGCGGACGAGGCGCCCAGCAGCGCCATCACCCACATCCAGAAGACCGCACCGGCCCCGCCGGCGGTGATGGCGGCGGCCACACCCGCGACGTTGCCGGTGCCCACCCGGGCCGCGGCGGAGATGGTGAAGGCCCCGAAGGACGACACCTGCTTGCGGCCGTCCGGCCCCGGCTGGGCCTTGTCGCCGAGCACCCGCACCATCTCGGGGAGCAGCCGCAGTTGCACCCCGCGGGACCGGAGCGTGAAGTACAGGGCGGCACCTACCACCAGGGGGATGAGGAGATAGGTCCAGAAGACGTCGTTGACGTCGAGGATGAGGGAGTTGAGCGAATCCACGCGGCGTCCTCGGGAAGATCACGGTCGGTGCACGGGGCGCCGACCGGGGGACAAGTTCCGGAAAATCTTCCGTAGCGTACTTGTCACCCCGGACAGCCCGCAGCGCTCGACGGTGTGCCCTGCCTCACACCCCGTGCCGGAGGGCTTGCGCACCCTCCGGCACAGCGGTATTCGAGCATCGGCGAGAGCCGGGTCACACGGCGGGGTACGACGGGGCGCCCGGCGGGTGCGAGGTGCCGCGCCGCGTGCACGCACCGTCACAGTGGGGACGTCGTTCCACGGGCCTGCCCGCTCCCGGCGCGGCCGGCCCGACGACCGGCGCCCCTGCGCGGACGCTCACCACCCGGATCGATGCGACGGAAGGCACCGGCGAGCCTCGGAGGCCGACCTGGCGGGCACGGTCCAGCGGATCTTTCCTCATCCGCTTCGGCATGCTGTGTCCGCAGAGGCCGTGTGCGGGCGATCCCGTGTGGCCATTGCACCAGGACCCCGGTCCGCCTTCAGGACGGCGGCAGCTCAGTGTCGAGTCTGTCGGCAGGCACTTGCTCGATGCGGGTCCAGCCCCTCCAGCCCCGCTCCTCCAGGATCGCCAACAGCCGTGCGGCGTGTGGTGAGGACTCGACCATGGTCGAGTCCAGCAGGTCGACGAACTGGTCGTCGATGCCGTCGTCGGCACCCATCTCGCCGGCCTCCACAGCCCGCATCATCAAACGCTCCATGAATGCGGCGACCTCGACGACCCGCGGATCGTCGGCCGGCCAGTCGAGTGCCCCGCTGAGAAGGCCGTAGAGCTTCACCATGTCGGGGTCGTCCAGTTCCTCGTGCTTCTTGGCGATCACGGAGTCGATGGAGTGCGGCACCTGGGCGGCGATCATGATCCAGGCGTCCCGCTCCATCTCGATGTACCGCTGCTCAACGCCGAGACCGCGCAGCCGGTCGAGGTAGCCCACGACGCTCTGCGGGAGCGCCAGGTGCTCTCCGGCGGCAAGCCTGGCGAGTCGGCTGCGGGTGTCCCGCAGCCGCCGGATCTCGGCACGCAGGGCCGTGTCGACCTCCTGGACAGCGCCGGCGAACTCCTGCGGGCCGGCGTCGAGGAGTTCCTGCACCCGAGCCAACGGCACGCCGGCGTCTGCGAGGGTCCGGATCCGGATCAGTCGCACGACCGCGGCAGCGTCGTAGTTCCGATATCCGGACCGGTCGCGCTCGGGCTCCGGCAGCAACCCGATCCGGTGGTAGTGGCGTACCGCCCGCACTGTCACCCCGGCGTACGCCGCCAGCCTGCTGATGGTGAGCATGGGTCTCAGACTGTCTCAGGCGATCTTCCGGCGATAGGCGGCCATCGCGAAGACGTACGCCACGACGAGGATGCCGACGCACCATGCGAGGGCGGTCCAGATGTCGTCTCCGACCGGTTGCTGGGCGAACAGGTCGCGGATCGTGTTGACGATCGATGTCACCGGCTGATGTTCGGCGAACCAGCCTACCGGGCCGGGCATCGTCTTCGTGGGCACGAACGCCGAACTGACGAACGGCAGGAAGATCAGTGGGTAGGCGAACGCGCCCGCCCCCTCGACCGACGACGCAGAGAGCCCGGGGATCACGGCGAGCCAGGTCAGCGCCAGGGTGAACAGGAGCAGGATGGCGGCGACCGCGAGCCATGCCGACACTCCCGCCCCGGAGCGGAAGCCCATGAGCACAGCGACGCCCACGACGAGCACGAGCGCGATCAGATTGGCGACCAGAGAGGTGACGACATGAGCCCACAGCACACCCGACCGCGCGATCGGCATGGACTGAAACCGTTCGAAGAGCCCGCTCTTCACATCGACGAACAGCCGGTACGCGGTGTAGGAAATACCTGAGGCGATGGTCATCAGCAGGATGCCGGGCAGCATGTAGTTCACATACGAAACCGAGCCGGTATCGATGGCGCCGCCGAAAACGTAGACGAACATCAGCATCATGGCGACCGGTGTGACGGCGGTTGTGATGATGGTGTCCATGCTGCGTGTGACATGGCGCAGGGTCCGCCCCGTGAGCGCGACAGAATGACTGCCCCATCGTGGTCGGTACCCGGAAACCGAGCAAGGACGAGAGGCCGCTGCCCGATGATCTCTTCGGGGGGCACGCATACGAGGTCACGGAGATCGACGACCGCGGATGATCCACTTGCGGAACCCCCACAACAGGGATGATCCGCAGCCGATGACCTTTGAACAATTCCGGAAGACTTTCCTTCCCTTCTACACCACATTGGACCCGAAATGACTGCTCAGGAAATCGCCCTCTCGCCCAACACACAGGCGAACCGGGACATCGGAAGCTTCAGCGTCATCCATGTCTACGCCCCGGCGGGACAGGTGCCGACGGTCAGGCTCTCCGTCGGCACCGGAGGTACGGACACGCGCCACTCCCTGGCGCCCGGCGATGTCTTCCCTGTCCGGGACCAGGAATGGAAGCTCGACCACATCGACAACCTGGATTCCCCGACAGATGACTGGACGGTGGTCCTGGCCCGTGTGAAGTAGGGCCGTGGGTCAAGACCCACGGTCGGGCGCCGCTCCCAATTGTCTTGCCGAGAGTATGAGCCCTAGCTTCCAAAAGGCCGGGGCGGGTTGAGGCCTACTAGGGTTGGTTCAGAGCTCCGGTGATCACGGGTGTTGCTGGTCAGGGCGGGTTGATGAAGCCGAGCGGGCGGGTGTGGGGCTGGTAGGAGAGGTGGCTGGCGGAGCCCGGCGGCGATGCTGTGGTGGCCCGCGCTGCGCAGAGCGTTGATCGCGAAGTTGCGCAGGGACCTGATCGGCAGCACGACATACCCGGTCGCCGCCCCGGGAGAGGTGGATCCCTCCAGGAGTGAACCAGCGATACCCCGTTATGACGGGGATGCATAGTCTATCCTGAGCAGGCCGCCTCGGCCTCTCCGACCACGAGGCGGCCTCGCAGGGAGGCGTGATGATTCAGATCACTCTCGGCAAGAAGAAGGACGTCGACCCGAACAGCGATCCTCTTCGGCGCTCGCAGATCGGCTGGCGCGACGGGCTGTCCGATCGGCAGCTCTACGAGATCGCCCGCGGAGTCTGGGTGATGCCCGGTGCGCGCGTCGAACGCGAGCGGTTCGCGGTCGTCAACGGAGGCGGAATCATCCGCCTGGCCATGGAGGTCGACCGGGTTGTCGACGTCCCTGGTGGGCGCCGGGCTTTCGAAGGCCGCATCCTTGGTCCTGGACATCCCGTCTATGACCACTACGTCGGCAAGCCCGCCCCGAACGGTGCCCAGCAGAATCCCATCACCTACTTCGACTCCCCCCTGGGCAACCGTGAGTGCAATTGCGGATGCGGCAAGCCCATCAGCCGGGGTGACTTCCTCCCCGGCCACGACCAGCGGGCCATCCACGAGAGGATTGCCCGCATCGGCACCGTGAAGGACTTCATCGCCTGGTTCGACCAGACTTGGAAGCCCAACGAGGACCAGCAAGGCGATGCCGCATGAGGAAATGCCATCGAAGTGAGACGGAAACTGCGGGACATCCGATGAGACAGCAGCACAAACAGCAGGTCACCGCGGTCGGGGATGACAACGGCGGCCGGAACCTACACGACGCCGTACTGGACGAAGGGGAGTAGGGCCGTGGGAGAGATCGACGACGCCATCGAGCGTGCCGACCGGGAGGCGTTCACCAGGGACCCGCCCAAGACGCTGAGGGCCAGATCGGGTTCCTGCTCAAGCAGTTCGGCAGCGCGAAGGCCGTCGCCCAAGAGATCGGGGTCACCGCTGACTCCATCAACCGCTACCGGCGCGGCGCCCGCAAGCACGCCCGGGCCGACGTCGCCGCGAAGATTGAAGATTGATGAGGCCGTACGGCAGCGGTGGCAGCCGCTGGTGCGCAGGCGCCAGCAGAAGCAGGCCGCCACCACCGGCGGGATCACGGTGGAGACCCGGGCCCGGTTCGGCTACACCGCGCCCGTCGGCACAACCGACGACGGCCGCTTCCGCCGCCTGACCGTGCACCTTCCCGCGGCCTACGCGCAGCGCCTCTTCGACGCCCGCAACACGGGGGCCAGCGACCAGCAGATGCGCGGCATCATCGCCGAAGGATTCAAAGAAGTGTATTTTCAGGACGGCGGAGGACGTGCTATGGGACTGTCGGACGTGGAAATCAACGATATTGATTACCTCGATCTGGATTATTGACTAGAAGTGAAAAGCATGACCATCGACATGCCGCCCATCGACCGCAGCAAGAGCCCGTTGCCCGACGCTGACCACGATCCGGAACCCCCGGATGACCTGCTGTCCGAGCCGGTGCTCACCGAGACCATCGCCGCAGCGATGCTCCATGGCCACCCGGCGCGCGTACCGTGGCGGTGGATCCGCCGCCGGAAGGACCAGCTGATAAGCGCACAGCCCGACCACGCACCCGTCACGCCGTACACCCCGCGCCCGGGGCGCCGGCCGACCTCCTCGCCCAGCTGCGCGCCGATACCTGGGTGCCGGCCTTCGAACACGAGTGGGCCGCCGCCCTCGAGGAATCGCGGCGCACCTTCTCCCTCGCGCCGCTGTACGAGGTCCTCCAGGACTGGCAGGGCCGGCCTCGCCTCCGCCCCGTGAAAGAGCGGGGCCAGCCGACCGCGAAGCCCTCGCCCGCGTCGTCAACCAGCTGACCCCGGAAATCCGGCAGCTTCGCCAGCAGCCCGCAGTTCCCACCGCCGTCGTGCGTATCCTGCCCACTCAGCCTCAGTCGCCCGCTGGATAGGCAAGGGATCAGGGCGTCCCGTTGCTATCGTTGCGGCGCTGACGAAGCGGCACAGGGGGCGCAGATGAGGCGAGTTGGCGGGAAGTCGCGGCGGCCCCGGGTGGGCTGGGCCCTCGAGACCCTGGCCGTCGGACTGGTGCTGTTCCTATCCCTCGAGGCAACGGCGGGGCTACTTCCGGACGTGGTGAAGTCCGTTGTGGGCGACACACCGCGCAAGATCACGATCGCCTTGGTCGTCCTGGCAGTCGTCGCCTGCATCGCTCTCTACATCCGCCACCTGCACGCCGAGGTGGAGGCCGCTGCTGCGGCCGAGGACATCGGCGAGGAACAGATCCGGCGCGAGCGCGCGGGACTACTCCAACGCGTGCACAGCACGTGGACACGGCACCTCCACCTGCGGTGGAACGACGCCGTACGCATCGAGGTCGGTCTGCAGGACACCCCGGCCGCCGTCCACGACCCGTGGGGGCCACGCGAGGTGACGACGAACACGGGCACGTCGCTGCCCGACGACACCACCATGCGGGACATATTCGAGCAGCACGGCCATCAGCTGCTTGTACTCGGTGCGCCGGGAGCCGGAAAGACTGTGCACCTCCTGGAGCTGACGGCCGCCCTAGTACGGGAGGCACAGGCGGACGCCGAGGCGCCCGTGCCCGTCTTCCTGCTGCTGACGAACTGGCGTGGCGGCTCGCTGGAGGACTGGCTGATCTCGGAACTGCGCAACCGGTACCGGGTCTCTTCTACGGTCGCGTCCGTACTGCTTGCCCAGGGACGACTCTGCTTCGTGCTCGACGGATTGGACGAGGTGGACCCGGAGCAGGCAGAGGAGTGCGTTGCGCGCATCAACGAGTTCACTTCCGCCGACGGGCACCCGCACTGCCTCCTCGTCCTTTCCTGCCGCTTGGCCGACTACGACCGCATGCGGAACAAGCTGACGGTGAACGGAGCGGTCACCGTGCAACCGCTGCCCGTGCACGCCGTGCACGCCTTTCTGAATGCTGCCGGGCACCGGGTATGGGCACTGCGCGCGGCCGCGGCGGCGGACCCCGATCTCGCCAGGGTGCTGACCACTCCGCTGATGCTGGGCATCGCCGTGCTCGCCTACTCCGGTGTGGACGAGGGCTCGGTGTCCAGCTTCGGAACCCTGGAGGAACGTCGCGGACTGGTCTACGACGCGTTCGTGGAGCGGATGGTCACGCGTGATCGCACCCTGCGGGGCGAGCACACCACCGCGCAGTTCACCCTGCGCCAGGTCCAGAGCCGTCTGCTGCTCATGGCACGGGTCATGAAAAAGTACCAGGCCACGGTCATCTACCCGTTGAATTTTTTCCAGCTCGAATTCCAGGCATCTCCCGAGGTGTTAGACGAGATCTACCACGGTAGGACGTTCCTGCGGGCGGCGACGGCGCCACCCAGGGCCCTGTACAGGTCCTCGTCGGTCTTTGCAACCGTCATCTCCGGCTACATGCGCATCGCCACGCACTTGCTCTCCCGGGAAGCCTTCCCCTACCTGCAGAAGGACTTCGTCAAATTCGCCCGCGAACGTGCCCTCCTGCGGGCCTCGGGGGACGGAGTGGCCTTCATCCACAAGACGTTCCAGGACCACCTCGCGAAGCGAGTGAACGCCTTGACTCTCGAGCAGCAGCGGGAACTGTATAAACAGTCCTAGTCCTGACCACCGCATCCGTACACGGTACTCAGAGACGCCTAAGCGCGTATCCAGAAGTTCGCAGCTTCGTAGGTCTCTGGACGAGCCTCATCGTGCGTACCGTACGTCACCGCAACACGCTGAACTTGGCAGAGAAGACGACCCCGAAGGCGAGGACGTCCGGCACGCCTCCGTCGGCCAGCTCTCCCTCACCTACTGGGTGAACAGGCCCCTGTGCCGCCTGTCCGTCCTGAACATCACCTGGCTCGGATAGCCACCGGTGCAGGTGCCCTGACCCTGGCACCGCAGCTGCCGGGAGCAGGAGGTTGGGCTTGATTCGGTTTGACGGACATTCGAGATCAGGGGCGTCGCCCCGGAAGGATGTCCATCATGGAGAGCATGGGGAAGAAGAAGCCGCGTCCTCGCCGCTCGTTCACGCCGGAGTTCAAGGCCGAGATCGTTGAGTTGTGTCAGCGCGGTGACCGCTCGATCGGCCAGATCGCCAAGGACTTCGACCTGACGGAGACCGCGGTGCGGCTGTGGTTCCACCAGGCCGGGACCGACGCCGGCCGGCTACCCGGGCTGACCAGTAGTGAGAACGAGGAACTCGCCCGACTGCGCCGGGAGAACCGGCGTCTGCGCGAAGATGTCGAGATCCTCAAGCGGGCCACGGCTTTCTTCGCGACGGAGACCCGGTGAACATCGACCCGTTCATCGAGGCGGAGAAGCAGGCAGGCCACAGCATCAAACGCGTCTGTGAGCTGCTGAAGGTCTCCCGTGCCGCCTTCTACTGCCACCGCACCGGCGTCCCCGGCGCCCGTGCGCTGCGTGATGCGGAACTGAGCGGGAGGATCAGTGAGGCTTTTTCATCGTGCGTCTGAGCTGGCCTGATGGAGGGTGAGGACGGCCTGGACGAGGGCGGTGATGCGGGTGGTGGAGCATCGCAGCTTGCGCAGGAGTCGCCAGTTCTTGAGGTTGGCCATGGCCTGTTCGACGAGAGCGCGGATTTTCGCGTGTGAGCGGTTGACGGCTTGCTGGCCTGCCGACAGCGTCGCCCAACGGCCCCAGTAGGGCACGCGTGTGGTGCCGCCCGCGCCTCGGTATGCCTTGTCGGCCCAGCACCGTGTGCCCGCTTCGGTCAGGGCGCCGATGATGCCGTGGGTTCGCGCGGCCCTGACGTCGTGGACGGCTCCGGGCAGAGCGGGCGAAGCCCACAGCAGGCGTCCTGCCGGGTCGGTGATGACCTGGACGTTCATGCCGTGCTTCTTGTGTTTCCCGGAATAGAAGGGCCGGTCGGCAGCGATGCGGTCGATCGGCAGCACGGTGCCGTCCAGGATCACATGCGCCTTCTCCCGCACGGCCATCATGGCCTGATTCCAGCGTGGGCGCGCGTGCGGCCAGGAGATCGACGGCCTCGCGTATGTACCGGTAGACCGTCGCGATTCCGACGCGGAAACCTGCTGCAAGGCGGGCGTACGTGTCGCCGCATCGAAGGTGAGCCAGGACGAGCAGAGCCTGTCGGCCACAAGTCAGGCGACGCCACCGGGAGCCGATCTGACGTCGGTGACCTGCGAGGAGACCGGAGAGGTGTTGCAGGGCACGGCTGGACAGATCGATACCGGACGGGTAGACAAGCACGCGAAAGCTCCTGGCGGACTGGTGATCTTGGTCGTGAACCCGTCTACCAGGAGCTTTCTTCATGCCCACCGCCGGGGTCGCGCGCCCAACCACCCATCAGGTTGGAAACGGCTCAGTGTCGTTGAAGAAGTACGCGGTCATCCTCGCCCCCCCCAGTCGGCGTGCCGGCGACGTCGCTCGTGTCGGAGCCCCCGACGACGGAGAGGAAGATCTCCTCGAGAGACGGCTGCTTCTCGACGTATTCGACCTTGGCGGGCGGGAAGAGCTGCTTGAGTTCGGCGAGGGTACCGTTCACGATGATCCGCCCCTGGTGGAGAATCGCGATCCGGTCGGCCAACTGCTCGGCCTCGTCCAGGTACTGCGTGGTGAGCGTCACCGTCGTTCCATGGTCGGCGAGCTCCTTGACCGCATCCCACACCTCGATGCGCGCCTCGGGGTCGAGACCGGCCGTCGGCTCGTCCAGGAAAATCACCGGCGCATTCCCGATGAGGCTCATCGCGATATCCAGCCGGCGGCGCATCCCACCCGAATACGTGGACACTCGCCGCGCGCCCGCCTCGCTCAGCGAAAAACGCCCCAGCAGGTCATCCGCGAGCATGCCCGGGTTCTTGAGGTGGCGCAGCCTGGGCGAGGAGTACGAGGTTCTCCCGACCGCTGAGGATCTCGTCGACGGCCGCGAACTGGCCGGTGAGACTGATGGACTCCCGCACGTTCACCGGTCGTCCGGCGACGTCCAAGCCGTTGACGCTCGCCGCCCCCGCGTCGGCTTTCAGAAGGGTGGCGAGGATCCTCACGGTCGTGGTCTTGCCCGCCCCGTTGGAGCCGAGCAGGGCGAAGATGCTGCCCGGCTCCACATCGAAGTCCACACCACGCAGCACTTCCAGCTTCCCGTAGGACTTCCTGAGACCTTGCACACGAATCGCCGGACCGGCGATCGACTGGGCTGTCATAGTCATCTGCCTCCTTCGCGGAGCTGTTCCAGGCGTCTTCGCGGAAGCTCCTCCCGGAGGATGCAGGGTTGGCCCGACGTCAAGGTCAAGTCCGTTCCGACCACGGCAGCCAGACCACCGACCGCGTGGACACACCGCGGCGGTGATCGTTTCGACCACCGAGCGCAGCGAAGCGGGTGGGCCGCCCCAGGGAACTCAGTGCCGCGGTCGAACTCCTCGGCGTGGAACCGGGCGGAGAGGCCCGCCCCGGTTCCGACAGCACCCTGCTCACCCTGCTGGATCTTCTCTTGCTCCACGTCCTGTCCGAAGAGCGGGAAACCAACCGCGTCCAGGGCGCCTGCTCACCCGGTCCCGCCCGAGCGTGGAGCGTGTCCTGGGCCCCCGCCCGGACCACCCGGCAGTCGCCTGGCTGAGGTGCCGCACCGCCGGCACGCAGCGTCACGGCGAGGGCGTCATGCCCCGGGCCCGTCCTCCGCTCCCGGCGCGGCCGGACCGACGACCGGCGCCCATTCGCGGACGCTCACCACCCGGACTCCCGGTGTGCGGTAGTACGGGTCGGCGGACAGGACGGCTTCCAGCTCGGAGCGGGATGCATCGAAGATCAGCGCCGCGCCGCTGTCGTCCGTCCAGGGTCCGGCGGCCACGAGCTTGCCCTGTGCGTGCAGGTCGGCGAGCTGCTTCCGGTGCGCCGGACGGGCCGCGAGGCGCTCGGGGTCATCGGTGAAGGCGAGTTCGAGAATCAACATGCCGCAGACGGTATGGTAGCAGGCGTGACCAGGTCTGTATCAACTGCTACAGCCGAGCAGTGCCGCTCATTGGCTCATGTTCCCCTGCTGGCTTCCCTCCCGGACGACGCCCTGCGGCGGGTGTGGCGCGACTCACTTCCGCAGACGGCGGCCGCCGGAACGGCTCTGGGCCGGACCGGCGACCCCGCCGCCCACCTTCTGCTGCTGCTCCGGGGACGGGTGGCCGCCGCCACGACGACACGGACGGGCCGCGTCGTCCGCTTCGGGGAGTGGGCGGCGCCCTGCGCGCTGGACAAGGTGGCCGTCATCGACGGTGCGGGGCACACCGCCACCTTCACCGCGCTCACCCCCTGTGCCGTACGGCGCCTGCCGCGGGCGCGGTTCCTCGAACTGGTCGACGGCACGGCGCAGGTACGCACCCATGTGCTGCGCGTGCTCGCCGACGACGCGAGGCGGCAGCAACAGCGGCTGATCGCGGCGGCCACGCTGCCCGCGGAGGCCCGGGTGGCGGCCTGGCTGCTGGAGCAGGCCGCAGCAGCGCCGGGCACGCGCGTAGTGCTGCCCGGCGGCCAGCAGGCACTGGCCGACCTGCTGGGGGTGACCCGCGTCACGGTGAACCGTGCGCTGGCCCGCCTCCGGCGGGACGGGCTGCTCGAGATCCGGGGCAGCACCCTCGTCCTTCTCGCACCGGGCCTGCTCGCGCTCCGCGCCGGGGGCTGAGGAGCTCAGCCCCCGGCGCGGCCCGGGCTCCGGGGTCAGGCCGGGCCCGCCGCGTCCTCACCGTCCAGCACCTCGGCCAGCGGCGCCGGCAGGGGCGCCGCGTGCAGCAGGCCGAGGCTCTGCGTGGCCCGGGTCAGCGCGACGTACAGGTCGCTGGTACCGAACTCGCCGGGCTCGACGACCAGCACCCGGTCGAACTCCAGGCCCTTGGCCTGCCGGGGGTCGAGGAGCACCAGATGCCGGGTGAGGTCGGGCTCACCGCCCTCGACGATCCCGGGCAGCCGGGGGGCGAGTGCCGCGTGCAGGCGACGGGGGGCGATCACCGCGAGGCGCCCCTCCTCGGGGATCCGCGCCGCCGCCGACTCGGCGACGGCCGCGGGCAGACCCTCCTCCCGCACCTGCCGGGCCCAGGGACGGGTGCCCGTGGAGCGGACGGAGGAAGGGGGCGCGAAACCGGGGTGCCGCTCGCGTACAACGGCAGCCGCGAGCTCCATGATCTCGGCCGGGGTGCGGTAGTTGACTCCGAGCCGGGTGTGCTCCCAGCGGTCCCCGAGATAGGGGCCGAGGATCCCGTCCCAGGAGCCGACGCCGGCCTCCTCCGCGGTCTGCACCGGGTCGCCGACCAGGGTCATGGAGCGGGTCGGGCAGCGGCGCATCAGCAGCCGCCAGGCCATCGGTGAGAGCTCCTGCGCCTCGTCCACGACGATGTGGCCGAAGGCCCAGGTGCGGTCGGCGGCGGCGCGCTCCGCGGCCGTGCGGTGGTCGGCCTCCTCCTGGCGCTCGGCCATCCGCTCGGCGTCGATGACGTCGTGCGCGCCGAGGATCTCCGACTCGGCGTCCTCGAACTCGTACGACTCCGAACCGCGGGCGACCTCCAGCACTCCTTCCGCGTACGCGATGCGCTCCTGGCGTTCGGCCTCGGCCGCCGCCCGCTGCGCGCTGTCGTCCAGGCCCAGCAACTCGGCGGCTTCGTCGAGCAGCGGCACATCCGCGGCGGTCCAGTCCGCGGACCCGGTGACCGGGCGGCGGATCGCCTCGGCGTCGGGCTCGTCCAGGTGCACGGGGTCGGCCAGGTAGTCGGCGACGAACTCCTCGGGGGTCAGCTCGGGCCACAGGTCGGCGATCGCCGCATGCACGTCCGGGTTGGCCGCGATCGCCTTGCCGAGCTGCGCGACGTCGTCGGCGCCCAGCAGGTTGGGGCCGCCGTAGGGGTCGGTGCCGATGCGTTCGACGAGTTGCGCGGTGAGCGCGTCCAGTACCCGGAAGGCGAAGTGCGGGCGGGCCAGGTTGTGCTGGAGCCGGGTGGCACGGGCAGCCTCCCGGGCCTCGTCGGCCAAGTGCCAGTCGATGACCAGGTCGCCGTCGTCGTGCGGCACCACGAGCGGCTCACCCGGTTCGGGCACCTGCTGCCGGTCGCGGACGGCGAGCCGCAGAGCCTCCGCCATCTCCTCGCGGCCCTTGACCACGGCGGCGCGCGGGGTGTCGGTGCCGCGCGCGGTCAGGCCGGGGTAGAGCTCACCGAGGGTGGACAGCAGCACGCCGGTCTCGCCGAGCGAGGGCAGTACCTCGCCGATGTAGGCGAGGAACGCCGGGTTGGGGCCGACGATCAGCACCGCCCGCCTGGCGAGTGACTCGCGGTGCTCGTAGAGCAGGAATGCGGCCCGGTGCAGCGCGACGGCGGTCTTGCCGGTGCCGGGGCCGCCCTCGACGACGAGCACACCGCGGTGCGGCGCCCGGATGATGCGGTCCTGCTCCGCCTGGATGGTGCGCACGATGTCGCTCATCCGGCCGGTGCGGGCCGCGTCGAGCGAGGCGAGCAGGACGGCGTCGCCGGTGGGGTCCTCGTGCCCGGTGCGCTCCTCGTCCCCGAGGTCGAGCAGTTCGTCGTGGATCTCGGTGACGGTGCGGCCCCGGGTGGTGAGATGCCGTCGTCTGCGCAGGCCCATGGTGGTGTGGCCGGTGGCGAGGTAGAAGGGGCGGGCCACCGGGGCGCGCCAGTCGATGAGGACCGGGGTGCGTTCGGTGTCGTCCTCGCGGATGCCGATGCGGCCGATGTGGTACGACGCCCCGTCGGTGCGGTCGATCCGGCCGAAGCACAGGGAGCCGTCCACGGCGTTCAGCGCGGCCAGCAGCCCGGAGCGCTCGGCGACCCGCACGTCCCGCTCGACGCGTGCCTGCTGGGTGCTGCCCTCCGGCTGCTGCGCCTCCCGGACGGCCGAGGCCGTCCGCCCGCGCAGTGCGTCGACCCGCGTGTAGAGGCGGTCGAGGTATTCCTGCTCGTGCTGCAGTTCCGCACTTCCCCGATTTGACAAAACGGCTCCCTGCCCGGTAATCTCATTCTTGGTCGACAGCCCTCTACGGAGGGCTTTTTCTGTGTGCACACACAGAAATCCGGAGCCTAGCCAAGAAGTTCCCCGGCCC